>DIYZ01000290.1:18986-19286 GCA_002427845.1 Chloracidobacterium sp. UBA6041
CGACCGCCCCAGTCAAACTACCCGCCTGATAGTGTCCCTGCACCGGATTACGGTGCTAGGTTAGAGTCCAGACAAACGAAGGGTGGTATCTCACCATTGGCTCCCCAAAGCCCAAAAGCCTCGGTTCAAAGCCTCCCACCTATCCTGCGCATCGTTTGCCCGAACCCACTGTCAAGTTGTAGTAAAGGTGCACGGGGTCTTTCCGTCTAGATGCGGGAAACCGGCATCTTCACCGGTACTACAAGTTCGCTGTGTCTCTCGTTAAGACAGCTCCCAGATCGTTACGCCATTCGTGCAGGT
>DIYZ01000290.1:24612-35344 GCA_002427845.1 Chloracidobacterium sp. UBA6041
TAAGAGAAAAGCGACACTTCTAAGTGCCTTTTGAACCCCTCGATTTCAATTTCCCCTAAACGGAAACTGAATTATAAGGCCAGTCGAATACTTGTCAAGAAGACCCTCACCATAAAGCTCTAACGTATGTTGGCGTGAGGCCGCAAGGTTCAGGCAAACGCTTAAGCTGCAGCTCCTGGCCAATTGGTTTGCCGCTGTTGCTGCCGTACCGGCAAGCTGATTTTCCGCAGGTGATTTACCAGCCAGGGCAGATCCTGACGTGTGAAAACCGGCACTCCATAGTTCAAATCTGCTGGGAGCGCCATCTGCAAGAATTCGTTCAGACGCTCTTTCGCCCCGGTTTGATTCTCATCCGACAAATAAAAAGCGGTGACGCGAGTCAATGCACATCTGGCGGTGTTTTTAATCTTCAATTCATCAGCACGTGCGACCATGATAAAAAAATCCGGGTTGATGAATTGTGTGGGACTGTTCCCCTCGACAAAAACGCCGCTCGCTTGCACGCGCGCAATTGCTTTGGTGATTCCGTCTGCAACCTGGCGATCGGTCGCAATCACCCAATGCACGTTAGCTGCGCCCGCATCCCAATAGCGACCGGTATCTTTGGAGGCGGTGTAGGTCAGTTCCCTACCCGAGTGAATAACGGCCTCGTCTGCCAATAGATGACTAACGCAACAGGCTTGCGGGTCCTTACCGCAGGAACGATAGTGCCCCCGTGTCGTCTTTATCGCTTCCCAGCCTGGGAACGCAGGCAGCAACTCGCAAAGCAACGTAGTCTTACCTACTTCAGAAGTAAATCCGCCTATCGCAATAATTGTTGGGCGCTGGAAACTCATAGCCAAATTAAATCGCGGGACCCAGTCATGCGTTTCGACCACGTGCGATCGCTTTTTCTACCTCGTAACGGTTTTGAATAATTCACCAACAACTTCCCGCGGGCGAGTTACTTCTTCTTCTTTTCCTTCTCTTTATTACCGGCGGTTGGAGGGCTGACTTTCAGGTAGCCTCTGGCGTCCTTATAAATTCCGTACTGAACGTCGTTGACTTGTCCGTTTTCATCCTGCACTCGAATAGTGAATGTCTTATTATCCGGTGTTCCTTGAATCCGGCAGGGCAAGTAGCCCTTCAAATCCGGACTGCGATAAGCCGTATAGTGTTCCTGATCGCGTTTGTCGTAACCGAGCACGTAGATACGATCGAAGTCTGGCTCATCTAATGTGTGGGGCTGGTTGGAGCTGCTCTTCTCGAGAATTACCCAACTTCCCGGCTTTCCCTCTCTCGCTGCGTCTTTAGACTTGGACCCTTCGGCCTCAGCAGGTTCCCCGTCGAGCCTTTGCCACGCCACAAATTCACGACCGGTGCGGTAAAAGATAATATCGCTCGGCACTTTCAATTCAACCTGTTTGCCATACATCCAACCGGCCGGTGCCGGTGAAATCGAAGTAGGCAAACGAACCTTGTACCAGAGTTCGTTGGTTTCCTCCGGTTCGTTCTCTTCCTGACTTTCCCTATTCCCGCGACTATTTCCCGGTTGAGCGCTTCCGGCCTTCGGTGCGATGTCACTCTCGATCGCCTCTGAGGATTTTGGTTTAGGCACTCGTTTCCAGCCGACAATTTCGAAGCTTGAGCCGCTATCCAGCCGCATCATTATGTTTTCGTTACCACTCCGATCCGGACTGAGCCGAAGGTTTGAACTGGCGCGAAGCTGGCCCGTCGCCTGAGCCGGAATACCCTTGTCTTCTTCGGCGAGTTTCTTAGCGGCCTGAAGCACTTCGTCCGGCATGACATTGCGGGATTCGATCCAGCCCTCCGTATTGTCTTCATCGTGTCCTTGCACACGAAGCCAACGCTCTTTCTTGGAGTTGTCGGTCGGGTCCTGGACGTCCTGAAAATCCAGGATATCAACTTCATCGCCGCGATTCACTTCCAACAAATCGGCCGCGACTACGGCTGTTGAACTCCGGATCTGTGCGCGCCGCGCAACCACAACCCCGGTATTGCTTCTCTTCGCAAGTGTCTTGCAACCTGCGACCAGCGTCAGCGCAAGCAGGATTAGCAAACTCTTGTAAAGAGCATTCATCAGTTTGATATTTGTAATGACCATTCTTAACTCTTCACCATGGCGGATTAAGACTATTTCCGATAACCAAGGCAGCCAAGCAGTTTTCGTTGTGGTTTACTTAAGCTCGGACCAACAGTCAACTTTGTGCCCAAACCAGTTTTTTGAATTTGCAGGCCATAAGGAACCAGCAGTGGTTCCAGGCTGACCCTGTCCGGGCTTTGCACATAAACCTTCACGAAGGATTCCATTCCTTCGCGTTCACTCAAGACCTTAATTATAGTCTCGTTTGCGCTTTCCTGTCCTGTGGGCACAAGCCGGAAAAGTTCCTTATACAAGTCATCAAACGATGCTGCGCAGTCAGTGCGATTGCTCAACATAAGATCGTAGATGAATGCGACCAGCATCCCCTTGTCGTATACCAACGATGACGAGGTGGTCCAACGACGCTCTGAAGCTTCCAACAGAGACAACGTATCTGAGTCTGCGGACGCAAGGTATGAGTCGTATACGCGCGCCAGCGTTGCCAGATAATCATCAAATGAAATTGCACTGAGACGAACGTCGGTGCGCAGGGCCTGATAGAGAGTGAAGCCCTCAAAGAACCAGTCGTAATCGCCGGCCAGCTTCAGAGAGTTTGGCACCCAAAGGTGAAAGAGCTCGTGAGTGAGTATGATTTCCAGCATCGCGAGAACGGTCTTCCGGCTCGCTCTGCGACCCAAAAGCAACACTACAACATTGCCTCTTGTCTCAGCGCTCCATTTCTCGGGCGACGACTCGCCTGGGTACGGCAGCAGCATGACCAGTGCGTCGCGTTTGAGCATAAAGCCCGTAACCTTCAAATACTCTTCGATTATCTCTGCGCCAGTTTTTGTCGCGTCGTCACCGGAGAAGGGCCACTCGCCCGAGGTAATAACAGATAACTTCGTCAACCCAATCCGCCTGCTCGCTTCCCGTAATGACGGGCCAACCATGAATACCGTTTTTTCCGGCTCGTCAGAGGAATAGCCACTGCCGTCGCTCCTCGCGTTCGAGCGTATGGTCCATCCCGGCGGAACGTCTAACTGGATCGCAACCTTCGAGAAGTTGCCGGCATCCTTCGTTGCTAGAGGCAGTAAATCGGCTAACATCAAAAGTCCGTGCTCCGGACTGAGCGAGGAGACGTGAGACATTTGCGACGGCCGCGAGGGCACACCCACGTCGACGTCGTAGCTGAATCGCGTGAATTTTTGGGCGGCCTGATATTCGCCGGGCGCGAGCTTTTGCACCGGGAGGCTTTCGCCACTCTGATTGCTTACTTCGAGCTTTTCAATCCGTTCGCCCAATCCCAGTACGCCGCCATAATTATTGCGAAACGACAAGCTGGTGGCGGCAGATGGAACCCCCCCGGTAATCCTGATCCGCGCAGGGGCGACGGACGTAATGGCGATGCGAGCGCGCAGGGTTTGCGCGTTAACAGCAGCCGCACCAACCACCATGAGCAACCCTAAAACAATGAAAAGCGTTACGGATCGCGCTAGCTGCGCGGGGCCAAAAAGTTGTCCTAGACAGGGGAATAGAACGGTGCGTAACTTCGTAATGTTTTGTGGTTCAGATCGAGTCAAAACTCGTTTGACAGTGAAGGTAGGCATCCTTATATTACTGTTCAGGACTCTAACACATCGCTCAAAAACGTGACCAGAGAACCACATTTCAAGCTAAGCAGACCGCATGCGACGTTTTCCCGCGTGCTCTCATTTCTGCTGCTCGGTTTTATCGTCTAGTTATATGAATCTCGCCGCAGACGCGATACACAATCTCATTGACGGAATGACTGTTGCTAACAAAAATGAAATGAGTCTGGTGGCAAGTTGAGCTAATCTGAACTTAGCCTGAACTTAAATTCGTGTGAAGACCTTTTTTTTGCCGTGTCTTTGGTTGACACTTTGCCAGGGCGATTTTAGAATACAGCCTGTTATCGTCCCTTGTTCTGTCCTAACTTTGAGGGATCAGTTATGAGTCTAGTCAAGATCATCGTAATCACAATAATTGTGATTCTGAGCATTTTGCTTTTCGGTCGCTTTTTCGTCTAAGCCGAACGGCTTGAATGCTCCTGCCTGCCGCAACGCCAAGAAAAATCCTTGCAACTGTAAATGCGGTATTTCTGCGTTCCCGCGCGCAAGCTTCCCTCGGGGCTGTTTGCATTCTCCTCGCGATAATCGCGCTGCCCTCAACTCATCTTCAGGCCCAGGAACCACGAAGCGGCGATGAGGTCGTCAGAGTCAACACGGATCTGCTGGTTTTCTCCATTCGTATTCGAGATAAACGCGGACCAGCCGCGAACACATTGACTGAACGCGATCTCTTACTAAAGGACGAGGACCACGTTACCACCGGGCTATTCTTGTACCACGGCGCCGATCGCGTTGCCTTTGTCTTTGCCCTGGATCAATCCGGCAGTTTGCGCGAGATTGTTTCGCAGCAGCGCGAAGCCGCGCTGGCTCTGGCTGGCCGATTCGGCGACCGGTCTCAGGTCGCCGTCATTCGCTTCGCGGAGAAGCCGACGGTCGTGGCGCCCTTTGGCAGAGATACCTCTGCGGCGCGTGAGGCGTTTAGCTTCCCTGTTCGGGCCAATCAACATACAGCAATATTCGATGCCGCGGACGCCGCAGTAAACGCCTTTGATGGGCTTCCCCAAGTTCGTTCTGAACGTCGCATCGCAGTTTTGATTAGTGACGGACTCGATAACGCGAGCACAATCAAGGCGGGATCGGTAATTCAGGCGGCAATGCGAAAACATGTCTCTTTTTATGTAATCCACTTGCCGCTGTTTGAGCCGCGTGACGGGCGCCTGGCAGTGCGTTCGCCAGCAAAGGGCTTTCGCGAACTTGCCGAAAAAACCGGTGGCAAATATTTTCTTGTCGGCAATTCAAGCACAGCGCTCGCGCCCCAGACGAACAAGACAAACAACGATTTGACGCCAATCTTTCAAGCAATCGAAGACGACCTAAGGAGCCAGTATCTGCTCGGTTTTTATGCCGGCGAGGGCGCGCGAGATGGTCGCAATCATCGCTTCACGATCGGCCTCCCAGAAGGCCTTGAGTATCAAATTGGCGGCTATGGGTACTCCCGGACCCATGAGTTTTTCCACGTCATGCCCCTCGAACCGGTTAAGGCTACCAAATGAACCTCGTGACCTCGTGATTTTCGCTTCCGCTGACTTGCGTCTCTCCGGTTGATTTTGTAAACAGTGCGGGGTCCCCAAGCGGACAGCCCGCTTGGGGTGCTAATATCTTTCAAATCCGAACTCAACTGCTGCAATCAAAACATGACTGAAGATCAGGAACTCGGGCTGCGTAAAATTCGCCGCGCACTCATCAGCGTTTCGGACAAAATGGGAATCGTGGATTTTGCGCGCGAACTAAAAAACTTTGGCGTCGAGATCATAAGCACTGGCGGTACGGCAATGGCTTTGCGCGACGCGGGCCTCGAAGTGCGTGACGTCTCCGACGTGACGGGTTTTCCGGAAATGATGGACGGCCGCGTGAAGACACTGCATCCGAAGATTCACGGCGCGTTGCTTGGCCGTCGCGACAACCCCGAGCACCAGAAGGCGATGGGCGAACATGGCATTGAGCCGATCGACCTGCTTGTGGTGAACCTTTATCCGTTCGAGCAAACGACCAAACGTAAGGAAGTCACGCTTGAGGAAGCTATCGAGCAAATTGATATTGGCGGGCCGGCGATGATTCGATCCGCGGCCAAGAACTACCATGATGTCGCGGTCATTGTTCTTCCAGCTCAATACACCCGAGTCATTGATGAACTGAATAAGCACGATGGGGCCGTCTCGCTCGACACCAGAAACTCGCTCGCGCGTGAGGCTTTTGGACAGACGTCACGGTACGACATGATTGTTTGCGCCTATCTCGCTGGGGCGTTTTCTCGCAAGGAAAACGAAGCCGAAGGCATGGGAGGAAGCATTGGGGGAATGGACCTCGCTGGTTCAGATGGAATTGGCGCTTCGGTGCCCGCAACTAACATCGATTCTGAGGAATTTTCGATAGAAACTTTTCGAGGCAGCTTGCCGAGCCGGGCCGAGTGGACGATCAGTAAGGCTGCAAATCTGCGTTACGGAGAAAACCCTCATCAAATTGCTGCCCTGTATAAGACAGCCGTGCGGAGCGGTATCGCCAACGCCGAATTACTTTCCGGCAAGGAAATGTCCTTCAACAACTACGTCGACGCCGATGCCGCCTGGCAACTCGTCTGCGACTTCGACGAACTGGCCTGCGCGATTATCAAGCACACAAATCCGACCGGCGTCGCGTTGGGCGCGTCTGCGGAAGAGGCTTACCGGCGCGCGCTGGCAACGGATCCCACCTCCGCCTTCGGCGGCATCGTTGCATTTAATAGAACAGTCGATGCCGCGGCCGCACGTGCGGTTGTAGAGATTTTCACTGAGGTGATTGTCGCACCCGATTACGATGCTCCGGCGCTCGAGGTGCTACGCGCGAAAAAGAATTTGCGTGTGCTGCGCGCCGGGACCCCCGAGTCTGCAACTGGACTTGAGTACAAACACATCAGCGGCGGCATGCTGGTGCAAACGCGCGACACGCATAAGCTGAAGCGAGAGGATCTGAAAGTTGTTACCAAACGCGACCCCACCGAGGACGAGATCAGGGATCTTTTGTTCGCCTGGACGGTTTGTAAACATACGAAGTCAAATGCGATTGTTTACGCACGCGAAGGACAGACTGTAGGCGTGGGTGCGGGACAAATGTCCCGCGTCGATTCGGTGAAGCTTGGCGCCATGCGCGCGCAACTGCCTGTCAAAAACAGCGTGCTCGCTTCTGATGCCTTCTTCCCTTTTCGCGACGGCATCGACGAGGCGGCGAAAAATGGAATCACGGCAGTGATTCAGCCCGGCGGCTCTATGCGCGATGCGGAAGTGATTGCCGCTTGCGATGAGCACGGTGTGGCAATGGTGTTTACGGGCACACGGCATTTCAAACATTAAGTCAGAACCGCCTGCGTCAGCGGGCGGATCCACCCCGCTAACGCCGGTGGTACTGGAAGGATTTCGCACTCTCAGGAAACCGGCTTGCTCTTTAACCAGACTTTATTGATACTTCGAAACTTATGCTGCAAAACAAATCTGGAATCATCTTCGGCGTTGCCAACAAGCGCTCCATCGCCTGGGCTACCGCGCAGGCCCTACACGAGGCAGGCGCGCGTCTGGCGTTCACTTATCAAGGCGACCGGCTTAAGGAAAACGTTGAGAGCCTGACGAGCGAAGCCATGCCCGGCTCGCTGCTTCTGCCCTGCGACGTCACAAAACAGGAAGAAGTTGACGAAACCTTCAAGCGGGTTGGCGAAAAGTTTGGCCGGCTTGATTTCTTGATTCACAGCATTGCGTATGCTCCCCGTGAAGCGCTCGGCGGCGAGTTTCTCGCTACCAGCCGTGAAGCGTTTCTCACTGCGCTGGAGATCAGCGCTTACTCGCTGGCCCAACTCGCGCGGGCAGCGGCGCCCTTGATGACCGAAGGTGGCAGTATTGTTTGCATGACTTACTACGGCGCCGAAAAAGTCGTGGCCGGCTATAACGTGATGGGCGTGGCGAAAGCGGCGCTGGAAGCGAGCACACGTTATCTGGCTAACGATCTCGGTCCGCGCAACATTCGGGTCAATGCCATCAGTGCGGGTCCAATTCAGACGCTTTCGGCTCGCGGCGTTTCTGATCTCTCGACGATGATGAAACACCACGCAGAACGTGCTCCGCTGCGCCGCAACGTCGAAGCTCGCGAAGTTGGCAACACCGCGCTCTTCCTTTGCAGCTCTCTGGCTTCCGCAATCACCGGCGAAGTTATCTATGTCGATTGCGGCTATAACATCATGGGGATATAGAGAGCGATGGTTGATAAACAAGAGCCTGACAAGCACGCGCCTGGTACAACACAGGACGAGCAGCTACTCGAGAGCCCGAGGCTCGACGAGTTTACGCATACCGATACCTGGCGCGTCTTTCGCATTATGGGCGAGTTCGTCGAGGGCTTCGACGAGCTTGCCACTCTTACACGGGGCATTTCGATTTTTGGTTCCGCGCGCACCAGCCCTGATGATCCCGACTACAAAGCAGCGCAAGAGACTGCTGCCTTGCTGGCCCGCGCAGGCTACGCGGTCATCACGGGCGGTGGACCCGGCATTATGGAAGCAGCGAACCGCGGCGCCTTTGAGGCAAAGGGAATTTCCGTCGGTTGCAACATCGAACTTCCCTTCGAACAGAGTTCCAATCCTTACCTGACGCTCTCGCTAAAGTTCAAATATTTCTTTGTGCGCAAAATGATGTTCGTCAAATACAGCGAGGCCTTTATCATTTTCCCAGGCGGCTTTGGCACGCTCGACGAATTATTCGAAGCCTTGACGCTCATTCAAACACGCAAAATCCGGGACTTTCCCGTAGTGCTGTTTGGTTCTCGTTACTGGGCTGGCTTGTTGGATTGGATTCGCGAGTTTGCGCTGAAAGAGAACAAGGTTTCGGAAGCCGATCTACACCTTCTTCATCTCACGGATTCGCCGGCGGAGGTCGTTGAGATTATCGTCCGCAGTCAGAGTTTGCTGCGTCGTTTTGAAAAAGGATTGAATGACGAGTATCGCGCGGTCACGGAACCTTAACTAGTACCGCTCCGTTCTTCACCGATCAGGCAATACCATCAGTCGCTACCGCAGCGACGAGCCATTGCAGATATGCATCCGACACCGCAGTGATCGGGACGGCTACAATTTCCGGCGTCTCATAGCTGTGAACAGCCCGCACTTGCCGCTCCAACTCTGCGAACTTGGCTGAAGTGGTTTTCGTTATCAGCAACACTTCCCGCTGCCGTTCCAGCTTGCCCTGCCAACGATAAATCGATTCCATTCCCGGCAGAATTTGCACACAGGCGGCGAGCTGCGTTTCCACCAGCATCTTAGCCAGCCGCGCAGCCTCTTCGTCGTTGGCGGCCGTCATGAAAACTACGATTGCCTGTAACGGCTCGGCGTTCATGATCAAGTTTAGAGTTCAAGGTTGAGCTTGCCTGACTTTCAAAACTGGCAAGCTAGAAGTTGGCTCTGAATCAATCTGTCGCTTCATCTTCTTCGGGAACACCGCCGGTCAAAGGAGTGGTGTCTTCACCGAAAAATGACGCGTAGAGCTCCTTAGCGCGATCAAGATCGCGTTCGTCAACGAGAATAATGGCGCCTGGTGACGTGCTTGAAAGCAAAGGCGATAAGGCGTCGGCCCCGCCGGACTTAATAACTGTGCGGATTCCATTCTGTGTCAGGATGTCGTTAACCATCTCTGCCTCGGCAGGTGAGCCAAGACTGTGAAGAGGCACCAATTTCGCTTCGCTCGTATCGTGAACTGCTGTCGCCGACGTCAGGCGTTTGACCAATTCGGAATTGTCGTCGGGACAACGGGTGATACCAGGTTCATATTCAGATTCGCAGACAGGACAAAACATAAAACCTCCAGGCTAATCAGTTATGAGTCATGAATCATGACTCATTACTTTTGTTTTTTCAAAAGGTATCTCTTCAAAATGCGTCATTTGTTTGAAAGCGCGGAAACGCTGATTTATTTCGTCGTGCGTCAGCTTTTCAACGCGTGCGGTGCCAAACTCCTCAACGTTGAACGACGCCATTACTGAGCCGAAAATCATCGCGCGTCGCATCGCAGCCTCGTCAAGCTTTGGTTGACTGGAAAGATAACCCATAAAACCGCCGGCAAACGTATCGCCGGCGCCGGTCGGGTCAAAGACCGACTCGAGCGGATAAGCCGGAATCGCAAAATAGCTATCATTAGTAAAAAGTGCGGCGCCATACTCGCCCCGTTTCACAATCAGCGCCTTCGGACCCCACGAGAGAATCGTGCGCGCGGTTTTGATGAGATTGGGGATCTCCGTCAACTGCCTCGCTTCCGCATCATTGATGATAACAAGATCCACGCCTTTGATAGTGCGCAATAATGACTCGCGCGCAGTCTCGATCCAAAGATTCATCGTGTCCAACGCCACTAGTTCGGCATTCGGCACCTGCTCGCGAACGCCACGCTGTAAGTCGGGCTGAATGTTACCCAGGAAAACTAGACGCGCGCTCTTCGATGCCTCGGAGAGTTTAGGTTGGAACTCAGCAAAGACGTTCAGATGCGTATCCAGGGTATGCGCGACATTAAGATCATAGTCATAGCGCCCGGACCACCTGAACGTCTTGCCGTCAGGAATCCGTTCCAGATCAGACGTGTCGATGTCGTGAGCGTCAAATACTCTTTGCTCGTCAGCGCCGAAGTCGCCTCCGACCACGCCGACAATCCGGACATCGGTGTAGTAACTCGCCGAGATGGAAAAGTGGGAGGCCGAGCCACCCAGCATTTTTTCGCATTTGCCAAAGGGCGTTTCGACCGCGTCGAACGCCACCGAACCTACTACGAGAAGGGACATGGGATTCAGTCTTCAGTCTTCAGTCTTCAGTCTTCGGTCTTCAGTCTTCAGTCTTCGGTCTTCGGTCTTCGGTCGGTTTTCAGTTTTGTTATCTCACTCCGTCTGAAATGACAAATGGAAATTGAGAAATGATGAATGGAAAAATCAGGACATTTTCCATACGTCATCTGACAGTTTCCATTTGTCATTTAAGTTCACTGCTCACTGCTTACCGCTT
>DIYZ01000160.1:0-20874 GCA_002427845.1 Chloracidobacterium sp. UBA6041
ATTGAGAGCGCGGTGGCATTAATGTTCACTGTATGCCAGGAAGGTAAAAATGGGTATTACTAACGCGCAGTCGGGAACTAACGTCCATGAGGTCGCCGACGGTCTTTACCGCATTAACACCCCGGTCACTATTGAAGGCGGGCCAGGGGGATTCTCATTCAACCAGTACCTCGTTGTCGACGAAGAACCACTGATTTTCCATACCGGACCGCGAAAGATGTTTCCCCTGGTTCGTGAGGCGGTTGCGAGCGTGTTGCCGGTGGAACGCCTTCGTTACATTGCCTTCTCGCATGTTGAAGCGGACGAATGTGGATCGCTCAACGAATGGCTCGCCGTAGCCCCGCAATCTTCGCCCCTGTGCGGCACGGTCGCGGCGATGGTTTCGATCAGTGATCTGGCCGACCGGCCGCCCCGCCCGCTCGCCGATGGTGAAACTCTATCGCTCGGAAAACACTTGGTGCGGTGGTTCGACACGCCGCACTTGCCGCACTCGTGGGAGTGCGGCTACCTCATGGAGGAGAGTACGCGGACGCTCCTTTGCGGCGATTTGTTTACGCAAGGCGGCGCTCACAACGCGGCCGTCACGGAGTCGGATATCCTCGAGCCGAGTGAAGCTTTCCGCCGGCAGATGGACTACTTTTCGCACACAAAGAATGCCGCTGAGATGATCGAGAGACTCGCGTCCGCCGCGCCGATCACACTCGCGTGCATGCACGGCAGCGCGTGGTGCGGCGACGGTGCGGCGCTGCTGCGGGCCCTCTCCGATTCTCTCTCCCAGTAGCCGTCGCCTAAGAATGGCATTAGGCAGGCCCTGCCATTGGATCTTAATGCTTACTACTCTCTGCCGGCTCGATCTTAACGGGAGCGCGCTCCACTTTCTTGTGTGCCGATGGTGTGCCAACTCTTCCAAATCGGCCCATTCACACCCTAGCTAACCCAAAGAGATTATGCGAAAGAACTAATGAATCCGACTCTAGTTTAGAACTATCGGCCAACAAAATCCGCGCGGCCACAGGCCATTGATGACGATTAGCCTATTTTGCCATTATCGCACCAGCAACGATCCGCGAAACATCGGAGCCGACGGTGGGGTAGAAGACATCGCCGCCATCGAATGGAGCACAACGACCGCCGGCATCGCAGACATGACCGGCGCGGGAACGATAATCACAATCAGTAAATTCTTATCGCGAAGAACCAGCGTTGATTGAACCCTGGATACCAGCAAGCCGCGGACTCCAGGTTTCTTTCCCTAACCAATAAAAACACCCGGAATGGATTGTTCAAGTGTACCCTATCAGTCAGCGTCTATTGGGTCACTCTCCCCTTGCTCGGGCACAAGCGCGACCCGGAATCCCATCAGAGACCACTCGCCTTCGCCTTCTACCTCATCGATAAAAGAAAAGTCTCCCGGCCCATTTGAACCAACTGCATAGCAGGTCGCGTTGCCCTGGTCATCAAGATAGAAACCAAGTTCCAGCGTTTCCGTCTCACTCCACTCAGGATAAAAGATCGTGCCGACAAGATTGAAAACAGCGGGGGGACAGACGGTAACGAGATAACCTTCGGGCAGCAGTTTGCGCGCGCGCCAGTCTTCATTAACGACGCGAATAAATTCCCGCAAGCTAAGGTAATTGTGCGCGTAGCGCGTGCCGTTCATCATCCCGGCACGTCCCATGTAGACGGCATATGGATCTTTTGAAGCATCCTGGCCATACAAGCTTCCGTAGAACTGGCGATTCTCCGGAAGGTAACGCGGCTTCTGCGTCGTCTCTACTCCGACAACACGTCCCTGATATTGCTGGTGACCCTTAATAATGTGTTCGCGGTAAGCTGGTCCATGCTCGCGCTCATTACTGAAATCGCGCGGCGCGTCCGGATAAAGTCGTGCCATATAGGCGTCGTCAAGCGGGACCTCCCTGGCCGAGGGAATGACGTGCCACTCGATGTTAAAACGCGCAAGTCCCTGGGCCACTTCTGCACTCAAGTCGAATCGCGGGGCCTGCAACGCGATCGGTTCGTTATCCTATCTCGCGCTGGCGCCCACCAAAGACCACTACTTCGCCCACGCCGTCAGCAGACTCGATGGCCATTCCCACATCGATCATCTCCGCTTTCGCACTAATTGCAGCTCTGGGTTATTCGCTGAACCAGATGACGATGCTGGCGCTCACGCTAATGGTGGGCATCGTGATTGACGACGCCATCGTGGTCCTCGAAAACATCTATCGCTTCGTGGAAGAAAAGGGCATGCACCCCTTTTCAAGCCGCGATTGAGGGCACGAAAGAGATTGGGTTGGCCGTCATGGCCACCACGTTTTCGCTATTGGCGGTCTTCGTCCCCGTAGGCTTCATGTCCGGTATCGTGGGGCGCTTCATGTCTTCCTTCGGCTTGACCTCCGCCGCCGCCATTGCCGTCAGTCTCATCGTCTCATTCACCCTGACACCGATGCTCGCGGCGCGCTGGATTAAGCCAACCGAACCAGCCATGGCGCCGGAAGGCGTCCTGGCCGGTAGCGGCAACGGAGCCGGTAACGCTCCGGAGCCTGATGCCTTAGCCAAAGAAAATGAAACGAAGGCGCACTCCTCATCGAAGGGCGGACGTTTTTATCGTCCCGTCGACAGGTTTTACATGGGAATGCTCAAGTGGTCCATGGCGCACCGCTGGGTGATTATCACGGTCTGCATTATCGCGGTCGTCGCAATTTGGCCGTTGTATAAATTCGTCGGTTACAACTTCCTGCCGGACGAAGACGAGTCGGCTTATCAAATATCGCTGCGCACGCCCCAGGGCACCAGTCTGGCGGCTACGCAGTCAGTGCTTGAACGCATCGCGCGCGACGTCCGCGAACAGATTCCGGGCGTCGAGAGTACGCTTGTTAACGCGGGCGGGGGCGGGGGCCAACAAGCGCCGAACTCAGGTTCGGTCGCAGTGCGGCTCACGCCGGTCAAGGAACGCAAGTATTCGCAGACCGACTTGATTACGCAGACGCGCGAGATGATCCGCAAGCGGAAGTATCCGAAAGAATATGTGATCACGGCCTCGGGTACGTCTTCCATTGGGGCCAGCATCGGCGGTGGCGGTCGTGGCGGCTCGTCGCTGGCGGTATACATCAGTGGTCCCGAAATTCAAAAACTGGACGAGTACTCCAGCAAGTTGGTCGAACGCCTCAAGCAGGATCAAAACTTTCGTGACGCCGACCGCTCGCTGCAACTCAGCAGCCCGGAGGTGCGCATCGTCATCGATCGCCAGCGCGCCGCCGATCTCAATGTGAAGGCCGGGGACGTGGCACAAGCGCTCAGCACGCTGGCCGCCGGGCAACGTGTTACTACTTTCAGTGAAGGGTCGGATCAGTATGATGTGGTCGTGCGCGCCGGTGAAGAGTTTCGCCGCACGCGCGAGAATTTGAGCAATTTCACGGTGACCTCAGGTTCCGGCGGCACGGTCGGATTGGAGAAACTTGTGCGCCTCGAAGAAGGCGACAGTCCTGCTTCGATCGATCGACTCAACCGGCAGCGACAGGTCACAGTCTCCGCGAGTTTGGCGCCGAATGGTTCTGAGGCCGACGGGCTCGTTGCCGTTCAGCGCTACGCAAAAGAATTGAATATGGAGCCCGGCTACCTTACAGGCGTGACCGGACAGTCGAAGGAACTACAGCGGGCAAACTCTTCGTTCATGCTGGCCTTCGCCCTTTCGTTTGTCTTCATGTACCTGATTCTGGCCGCGCAGTTCGAATCGTTTATTCATCCGGTGACGATCCTCCTGACGTTGCCGTTGTCGATTCCCTTCGCGCTTCTTTCCACACTCATGGCTGGGCAACGTCTGAATATCTTCTCGGCTCTCGGCATTTTGTTGCTGTTCGGCATCGTCAAGAAGAACGCGATCCTCCAGATCGATCACACAAACGAATTACGCTCGCACGGCATGGCTCGCTATAGCGCGATCCTGCAAGCAAACCGCGACCGCCTGCGTCCGATTCTGATGACCACGATCGCGCTGGTCGCGGGCATGATCCCACTGATCGTGGGCAGCGGAGCAGGCGCAGCTACCAACCGCTCCATTGGCGTGCTGGTCGTCGGCGGACAAAGCTTATGTTTATTACTTACGCTGCTCGCCGTGCCGGTTTTCTATTCGCTCTTTGAGGATGCAAAGGACTCGCGAGTGTGGGGCTACGTCGGAGCCCGCTTCGATAGTCTTAAAAGCGGTCCAGGCCGCGGTCTGGCACGGGCGTTCGCTTCAATCTCCACCCCCTTTTCGCGCAAAGTAAAAGTTGCGCGTCCAACACTTCCGGCTAAAAAGTAGAAGGATAGTTATGCAGACTGAGCCACAAATAATTAAGTGCGGGCGGATTCTGCTGGTGCAGGGCCTCAACTTTTTGAATTCATATCGGCGGCACATTGTGGCGTTCGTGGCAGCGATCCTCACGGCGTCGGCGGCCACGTTCGCGCAGGGCCAGACACCGTCAGGCACGCCAGCGGCACAACAACCATCGCAGCAACAGCCGGCGCCTCCCGCCAGTCCTGTGCAACAGACGCCACGACCGCAACCGGGCCACACCTCCGGGACACCCGCGACCAGTGGACAGCAGACGCCGGGCCAGAATGTAGGAATCTCTCCGGGCATTGCGCCCGCTGAATTGCCTGCCGATCCGCCGCCGATTGCACCAAACTTTGAAGCGCCCGCGCGGCCGCTTCCCTCCGCCGAGCGGGTGGGCGTGGACGTCGCCAATCAAACTCCAATCACGCTCAACGAGGCGATCGTACTGGCTCTCCAGAACAACAACGACATTGATAGTTCGCGGATCGATGTGAAGATCGCCGAGTATAATTTGACCGCCGCGCGCGGGGTTTATGATCCGGTGCTATCGTCGGAGAGTTACTACGAGAGTCGCACTACCCCAACCAGCTCGACGATTTCGGGTGGCGTGAATGGCTTTGTCACTCAGAAGGACGCAACCGGGCTCGCCAGCCTTAACGGATACTCGCCCTTCGGCGGTGGCTCATACCGGCTCGACTTCTCTTCTACGCGACTTTCAACCTCCAACCAGAACGCGACGCTCAATCCACAATTTCCGTCGGCGCTCGTCGCCACCTACACACAGCCGCTCCGGCGTGGGCTCAGGTTTGATAACAATCGTCGGCAGATCGAGATCGCCAAGAAAAATCTTAGTCTGACGGACGCGCAGTTTCGGCAACGAGCCATTGATGTCATCTCACAGGTCCAGCAGGCGTATTGGGATTTGGCGTTCTCGCTCAGGAACTTGCAAGTGCAGATTGATGCCGTTAAGCAGGCGCGGCTGCAGGTCGAAAGCAATCAGCGTTTGGTCGCGCAGGGTGTACTCGCTCCTATCGACATTGTTGCCGCCAGCACGCAGGTAACCACTTTCGAACAGAATGTCTATACGGCACAAGAAGCGGTCACCCGGGCCGAGAACACCCTTAAAACGCTGATCCTGCCGAATCGCTCAGCGTCGCTGTGGGCGCGACCGCTGACGCCCGTCACGCCAGTCAACCTGGAGCCGCCACACGTTCCGCTGGAGCTGGCGGTCAGCAACGCGATGCGGAGCCGTCCGGAGTTGGCCCAGCTACAAACCAACGCCGAAGTCAACCGGATAGACACCAGGTATTTCAGAGAGTTGACCAAACCGCAGATCGACCTCGTCGGCACATACACTTCCGCCGGATTGGCGGGCACTCCCACCCTGGCCAGGGTGAGTTCGTCTACCAGCACCACTACGGAGTTGATTCAACGCGTCAACCTGTTATCGGTACCCGCCGGGCTGCCACTGCTTGATATACCGACTTCAAGCGCGAACACTGTGCCGCCAAATCTGGTCGGTGGGTTGAGGGAATCGCTAACGAATCTCTTCCAGCGCGACTACCCGACTTATAACGTCGCGGTGCGTGTCTCGCTCCCGCTGCGGAATCGTACCGCCGAAGCAAATCTTGGCAGTTCGCTGGCCATGGGAAATCGCATCATGAATCAACGCGCACAGACGGAACAAATGATCGAGGCCGAAGTGCGCAATGCTACTCAGTCATTACGATCCGCCGAAGCACGTCTGGCAGCAGCAGCTGCCTCACGCTCATCCTCCGAAATGCAGTATGAAAGCGAGCAGCGACAATTCCACGCCGGCACCAGCACCATCTTTCTGGTCCTGCAGCGACAGACAGAACTGCTGGCCGCTCGGGGCCGGGAACTCCAGGCGCAGACGGACCTCAACAAAGCCATCGCCGACTTTCAACACGCTACCGGCAACACTCTCGAAGCAAACCATGTTGCCGTGCGCACAGACGCGCCGCCCCGCGCGCTTGAAATGCAGCCTGAGAATGGCACAGGACTATGGGGTAGCTTGTCGGCGCCCGCGGAACCAAAGCCGACCAGCGACGCAACAGCGAGACCCCAATGATGAACAGCCAGCCTTTATCAATGCCAAAATTTAGTGCCCTTATGACACTGACCATTCTAATTGCGCTGGTTGCGTGTCAGGCGTGCAGCCGGGGCGGGGACACTGCGCAGGGAATCATTGTCGTCAATGCACCGGCTGCGGGTGAAATACGCCGAGTGCTCGCCCACGAAGGAATGGAGGTCGTTGCGGGGCAGCCGATTGTCGAGATTGTTATCTACTCGGCAGCGCAAAGCGCGGCGACGACCGGGGCCGACGACAGGGAGGGGCGCGCGGGTATGACTATTCAAGCAGCGAATGCAGAGGTTGAAGCGGCCCGGACTGAGGTGGTGCGTCATGAAGTGGAAGTGCAACGGCTGATGTCGCTAGTCTCTTCGGGCCAGGCATCACAGGGCGATCTGGATGGCGAGCGGGCCCTATATCAACTAGCTCAACAGCGTTTGCAAAAAGCGAAGACTGCGGCCCAGGAGGCCCAATCCGGACTCGTTGCCGCGCGGCAACCATCCCTCAATTCGTCAATCGCGACGCCCAGTCCCGTTGAACAAATCGTCGCCGTCCGCGCTTCGGGCGCCGGCATCGTGAGCGCCCTTGACACGCGGATCGGTGAGCGCGTAGTTGCCGGCCAACCACTGGCGACGATTCGCACGCATTGACCATGATTGCTCCGAGAGGTAGGTTTCTAACTGGCCGCGCGCTGGGGAGCTTTAAGGGTGGGCTGCAACCCCAACCTGGCCCGCGCTTTATTGCGCTTAAATTGCGGGTCGTGCAGTTGAATATCTTCGCGACTCGTTGCGGACAGAATCAACATATTGTTTGAGTAACCTTTCTGCCCGGCGCGGTGTCTGACCCTATGAGGAAGGCGCAAGACGCGAAAACGAAGGGAGAGGAACAAATTCGGAAAGATACAAACGCTGGCAATCGCTTTACTACTTGGGGTCTCTTTTGCCTCGGGCACAGTTACCCAAGCCCAAACCCGGACGGCTCAAGACCGCCAGCAACGTGATCAAAGGCGCGAAGATAGGCCGAATCAACGGGGCCGGAACTGGGATAAATACGGCAACTACGGCGGTTCATTCCAGCTTCGCCAGACAGCACTAAACGCCGGCTACAATGAAGGCATCAAAGAAGGTCGCAAGGATCGGAATCGGGGCAGACGTAATTTCCGCAACAATAGTGCGTACCGCAACGCCTCGCAAGACTACAGCTCAAAGCTGGGCAACAAAGCGATGTACCAGCGGTATTATCGCGAAGGTTACGAGAACGGTTACGAGGACGGTTACAACGGGTACTGAGACGACATAACGACAGAATTCATCGCGAAAATTCGCATCTTATGGTTGTGGGTACTAATCTGATTTGACTGCACCTGGTTCTGGTCTGAATAGTGTCAACACGCCTCTTGCTGGCCCCGCGAAAAGTGGGGCTTTTCCCTTTACCAGTACGCGGAATTCGTGGATCTCCATCTGACTCTAAGATTGAAATATTTAATCGCATGAGACGCGGCAGACTCTGAAACGGAGTGAAGATGGGGCTAAGATGGTGGCGCGACGTGTTGATATTAAGCCAGCCCAAGCAGTACCTGGACGACCGCTAGACAGCTATATGCCGGCTTGTTTCTGGGATACTGGTACCGTCTCAGGCGTCGGATTATGCTCGCCTTCAGGGCGCTGCTCATTCCCGAGAGCTGGTTCGCTATCGGCCGCAGATTCAACCACTGGTACGCTCTCGACAAACGACGCCACCGGCTCAACGGAAGGAACGTCAGTCCCCTCCGGCGATTCAGGCGGAGGGATTAGCGGCTCGACCGGAGGCCGCTCATGTTTCTTCCGTTCACTCATGTAAAAGAGGATCGGCACGGTCATGCGCGAGAGAAACAGCGAAGCAACTTCGCCGGCCATCAGTGAAATCGCCAACCCCTGAAAGATCGGATCAAACAGAATCACCGCCGAGCCGACGATGACCGCCGCCGCCGTCAGCATCATCGGACGGAAACGCACTGCTCCCGCATCCACCACGGCGTCCGCGAGCGTCATCCCCTGTTTCAATCTCAGCTCGACGAAATCTACCAGGATGATCGAATTGCGCACGACGATCCCGGCGCCCGCGATGAAGCCAATCATTGAAGTCGCGGTGAAGAAAGCACCCATCAGAGCGTGCGCGGGCAGTATGCCGACGAGCGAAAATGGAATCGCGGCCATGATGGTCAGCGGCGTTTTGAAGGATTGGAACCAGCCGACGACGAGGATGTAGATCAAGACTAGCACTGCAGCGAAAGCCAACCCCAGATCACGGAAGACTTCGTAAGTGATGTGCCATTCGCCATCCCACTTCATCGCGAGTTTATCGGCGCTGAAAGGCTGGCTGGCGACGTAACGTTCGAGTCCGTACCCTTCCGGCAGCTTCAAATGATCCAACGCTTCGTTCAGTTGCAGAATGGCATAGACAGGGCTTTCCACTTTTCCCGCAACATCGCCGGTGACGTAGACGACCGGCATCAGATTCTTGTGATAGATGCTCTGGTCCGCAGTCTGCTCCTCAACCCGCACCAGTTCACCTAAAGACACCAGGTTCCCCTGCTGCCCGATAACCTTGATCTGCTTGAGGTCATCAACACTCGAGCGCTCGGCTCGCGGCAGCCGAAGAACAATCGGCACATCTTCTTTTTCCTGTGGCTGGTGCGTGAGGCCCACGTTCATTCCTTCGATCGCGATGCGCAGAGTAGCGGCAACCTGCTCGGCCGAAACGCCGTTCAGGGCCGCTTTCTCTTTGTCCACCACGAAATGATATTTGACTTGCGGGTCTTCGATATACGAGTCAACGTCGACCACGCCTTCAGTCTTGTCGAAGATATCTTCAATCTGCCGGGCAACTTCAATCTGGCGCTGGTAGTTTGGGCCATAGACCTCTGCAACCAGCGTTTGTAGCACCGGCGGACCGGGTGGCGTCTCAGAAACTTTCACGCGGGCCAGGTATCTTACGGCGATTTGTTGAATAGCGGGACGCACACGTTTGGCGATGTCATGGCTCTGCGCCGACCGCTGGCCCTTCGGCACCAGGTTGACCTGAATGTCCGCCACGTTGGCCCCTCGTCGCAGAAAGTAATGGCGGACCAGACCGTTGAAGTTGTAAGGCGAAGCGGTGCCGATGTACATCTGATAGTCGGTCACTTCTGGCACAGTGCGAATGTAATCGCCGACCTCGCGCGTTACCGCCGCCGTGCCTTCGAGCGTCGTGCCTTCGGGCATGTCAACGATGACCTGAAACTCGCTCTTGTTATCAAACGGGAGCATCTTCACGCGCACAAACTTCAGCGCGACGAGTGAGAGCGCGCCCACAAGCAACAGGGCCACGCCCAAAAGAAACGTATAGCGCCAGCGGCGATCGTGAATCAGCGCACCCATCACACGGCGATAAGCGCGCGTCGTCCATCCTTCTAGATCATGCGAGTCGTGATGACCGCTCTGCCGCTTAAGAAGACGCAGACTGGCCCACGGCGTCACTATAAACGCCACCAGGAGAGAGAAGACCATCGCGGCTGATGCGCCGATGGGAATCGGCCTCATGTAGGGCCCCATCAACCCGCTCACAAAGGCCATCGGCAGAATCGCCGCGATCACGGCGAAGGTCGCCAGGATCGTCGGGTTGCCCACTTCGTTCACGGCCTCAAGGGCAATGTCCACGGCCGCGCGCCCGCGATTCTCAGGCAGGCGATAGTGGCGCGTCATGTTCTCGACCACCACGATGGCGTCATCCACCAGAATGCCGATCGAGAAGATCAGAGCGAACAGCGTGATCCGGTTCAGCGTGTAACCATAGAAGTAGAAGACCGCGAGCGTGAGCGCGAGCGTCACGGGAATGGCGGTGGCGACAATGCCTGCTTCCCGCAAACCGAGGACGATCCAGATCAGCAGCGAGACAGAGAGGATGGCAATCATCATGTGGAGCAGAAGTTCATTCGACTTCTCACTCGCCGTCTCGCCGTAATTGCGCGTAACTACGACATTGACATCGCCTGGAATCAGCGTGCCTTGCAGCAGCTTGACCTTCTCAATCACCTGATCAGCTATCGCGATAGCATTAGTGCCTTTGCGTTTAGCGACGGAGATCGTGACTGCCGGCAGCACATTCTGCTTTGCTGCAGTGGTGGCAGGTGTATTCCCCTTCTCTGCCGGTCCGGTTCCGTAAAGAACATAATCGGCCGGCTCTTCCGCACCGTCTTCAATTCTCGCCACATCGCGCAAGTACACGGGGCGGCTGTTGGAAACACCGATAACCACATCGCCTACTTCTTCGGCGGATTGCAGGAAGCTTCCGGTCTCGACGAGAAACTCGCGGTTGCCCGATGAGAAGCTGCCCGACTGCAACTGTTTGTTCTCCTGCTCGAGCATGGGGACAATGCTCGCCGGGGCGACGCTGTAAGCGGCCATGCGCGCGTCATCCAGCAGCACACGAATCTGACGGCGCTGCCCGCCAATGATCTTCACTTCAGAGACGTCTCTGACTTCTTTAATTTGATCGTGAACCTGCGCTGCAATGCGTCTGAGTGTGAAGTGGTCGTAGCGGTCACTGGTAAGAGTCAGCGCCAGAACAGGCACGTCATCGATCGAGCGCGGTTTGATGAGCGGAGGGCTGGCGCCCGCTGGAATCAGATCAAAGTTGGCGGACATCTTCTGATTGAGCCGGACGATGCTCGCCTCTTCATTCTGGCCCACGTAAAAGCGCACGACCGCCATCGAATAACCGGATGCTGAGGTCGAATAGATGTACTCGACGCCGGGAACTTCCCAGAGCAGTTTCTCCATCGGCTTCGTGACCCGCTCTTCAACCTCTTTGGCAGATGCGCCGGGCATCTGCACGAAGACGTCGATCATGGGCACGACGATCTGCGGCTCTTCTTCGCGTGGGAGCAGGAGCACTGCGCCGACGCCCAGCAGGATGGAAGCGACAATGACAAGCGGCGTCAGTTTGGAGTTGATGAAGGCCTGCGCCAGTTTTCCGGCGGGACCAAGTCCGTCTCTCGTCACTCTTGCACCTCGGCTATTTCGTCGCTGGCGGCAAACCTGGAGCGGCTTCTCGCACCCGGCTGCCATCATTCACCACTGCCACGCTGTCAACCACAATCTGCTCGCCTTCTCTTAACCCGGAAAGCACTTCCACCCGGTCGCTGTAAGGCTTGCCCGTCTTCACTAATCTCATGCGCGCGATGCCCGACTGGTCCACCACGTAGACACTGGTAAGTTGGCCGCGCTCGACGACAGCTTTTTGGGGAATCGTGATGGCTTGCATCTGGCCGGTGACGAAGCGGGCTTTACCGTAGAGGCCGGACCGAATGATTTGCTGATTGCCGCCGGGCGGAGCGATGCTGATCTTGACCAGGTAAGTTCTGCTCGCCGGATCAGAAGCCGGAACGATCTCGACCACGGTACCTGCAAGTTCTTGCTGACCCAGAGCATCTATCTGTACGCGGACTTGATCCCGCAGATGAATCTTGTTGATTTGGGATTCCTGGACGGCGGCTTCGAGCCGGTAATCAGTGCCACTTTCGATCGTGAGCAAAGGCGCGCCCGGCGCGGCCATGTAACCGACATCCGCTTGCCTGGAGACAACAACTCCGTTTATGGGGGCTGCAATTCGAGTGAAGCTCGAATAAACCTGAGAGCCGGCGACATCCGCCTTCGCCTGATCAATCCGGGCCAGCGCCTGTCGCCGTTTCGCCTCCAGCGATTGCAGCAGTCGCCCGGCACGTTCAGCTTCAGCATCGGCCACCTCGTGCCTCGCCCGCACTTCGTCAAATTCCTGCGGACTGATTGATTGTCTGTCGAGCAGCTGTTGGTACCGACTGAGGGTCGAGGCGGCAAGCCGGCGATTGGCTTCAGCGGCAGTCTGGCCAGACTCTGCGCCTTTGATGCTTCGCCCTACTTCAGCCAGGGCACCATTCATTTCGACTAGTCCGGCGCCGGACTTCTGTGCCTGAATCCTGGCCTCCCGGCTGTCGATTTCCACGAGGATCTGGCCGGCATGCACGGTGTCGCCTTCGCGAACCTTCATCGCCACAATGTTTCCCAATACCTTCGATGAAACAATGCTGCTGTTTTTTGCGCGAACAGTGCCGACAGCCTCGTAGCTCTCATCCACGGACTGCTGGGCGACAGTCTCAATCTTTGCGCCTTGCACCATCGCGGCTGTCGTTGTTGCTTGTTCCTGTTTTCTGGCGCATGAGCTTGCTCCAGCAAGAGCGAGAATGACTACAGCGAAAGTAAGCAGGTATTTCATCGATGGCCTCTTCGGTTTTTCGCACGCTGGATATCAGACGGCGCGCCGGCAACTGTCACAAGACGAATGGCCGAACATCTTTCAGTCTTCCCGTCGCTAACAAGACGTTTGCATAGGCAACGTAATGGTCGTGGCGGGCCGTCAAGACATCGGTGCGGGCGCGCACCAGGGCCAGCTCAGCTCGCAGTACCTCGGTAATAGTTGTGAGCCCTTCACGATAACGATCCCGCACTATGCGAAGGACTTCACTGGCTTGCGTCGTAGTTTGAGCGACTACCAGCAGACGCTCTCGGGCAGAAACAAATTGCTGATAAGCACGCACGACTTCAAAACTGATCTGATTGGCCAGCTGCTCCTGTTCGGCCTGGGCGATGGCCTCGGCCGCGCGAGCCTGGTTGATTCTGGCTTTGCGTCCCGCATCAAAGATATTGACAGTGACAGAAGCGCCCACGGCGTAGTCCGAACTGCCAGTCACTGGACTGCGGCCACTTACCCCGAGACTGGTGAATGCATCCACGCGCGGGAGCACCTCGTCGTGCGCTCCGCGCACCTGCCGGGCATTCCTTCGCACGGCCAGCAGGGCGCGGGCATATTCAGGCCGCTGCACGAGCGCCAGGCGATTAAGCTCATCCGGGGGTTCAATACTGAAGAGTCGTTCACTTAGTTGGTCAGTGATCGTGTGGGGTGAGTTTACCGGCAGGCCAAGCGCGGTATTCAACGCCGCCTGAGCGGTGGCAAGTTCACCTATAGCTTGAATCTTCTGCTGGCGGAATTCCGCCACCTGAACTTCGGCTGCGAGCAGATCAGAGCGCACAACGAATCCGGTTTCAAATCTGTCCTTGATCCTTTTGAGATCGGCCGTGGCGATCTGTATGGCCTCATCAGCTACTACTACTCTCGACTGAGCCAGCAACACCCCGTAATAAGACTTGAGCACTTCGAACCGAATCTGTTGAGCGACCAGTGCCGTCTGTTGGTCAGCCTGTTGTTGCCCAAGCCTGGCCAGATCAATGCGGGCTTTACTCTGTCTCTGATCAAAGAGTGGCACGCGAACTGACAACCCGGCACGGAAGTTAGTGAGAGCATCGGGGTTGTTGAGTGAACTGATCTGAAAATTGTTAGCGCCGAATCGTCCTTGTTCCAGGAGCGAGCCAAATACGAAGACTGGATTGTTGCTCGTGGTCACGGATTCTGATGCCTGCAACAACGGCATGCGGGTAGCACGGGCGGCGGCCAGTTGCGCATCGGCAAGCTGACGACCTCCCGCTGCAACTCGCGTCAACGGATTCTTAGCAAGCGCGATCTCGACAGCTTGAGAGAGCGTCAGCGGCTCGCCAGATCCGCTTACCACCATTGGCGCCGCGACCGGATCGGTTTTTGACTGAGCCGGCACTGAACGAGCGACTCCAAGGTTCACCAGCCCTAGGCCAAGGCCAAGGCTCAGAACCACTACTTTTTTCAGCCAACTGTGCAAGAGCATGTAAGGTCACGCTTCCGAGCTTCTTGAGACCGGCGCTGCGTCGCTCTTTGCTCCCAGCCAACGAAGGAAACTCATCATCGGGCACCAGTTCGTAAACGCGGACTGGATCAAGTTGATCGCTACAAAGCCGGTAAACAAAAACCAGTAAGGACTGTGAAAGTAACCGAGCAGCAGAGTGGCCAGCACGAAACAACCGGCGATTAATCGTAAATATCGTTCGACTGTCATTTGAAAACTCTCCTTTCCAGGCCACGCTAAATAGCAAGAGTCATTCCCAGCGAGATCGGAGGATTAAGCTCGGCAGTTTGAGCATTGGAGAGTCCAACAGTTGCGAAATTACGCAACTGTTGGCGCAAGGCTGCGAGGTTTTGCGCATTGGTAATGGTTTCAGCGAAGGTTCGCCCAACTAAGATCGCCGGCTGCTCAAAAAAGACAAAGGCAGAGATCGTGGGCTATTTGCGAATCGCCTACACATGATCAGCGTAGTTCCAAGTTAACGATGAAGTTTCTGGCGCGCTTGCTCTGATAGAGTCAACAACGTGTTCTGTTAGTCTGCCTGAACTCTAGTAACCATTTGCCTCTGCGTGCACGCTCGGCAACTGAACGAGGCGTCTATGGTCCATTACTGTCCCCATGAAGACGCGGTTGAGGCGGGCGCGATAATTCTCAAAGCGCGACGCGTCCGATCCTGCAGTGACGAAGAGGCAGTGCTAAGGTAATCCAATTCTGCGCGTCAGGTCAGCAAAGCGTGGGTCTGAATGAAGACTCTGAAAAACGGGTTCGACCTTGATGAGTATCATATATGGATGGCGTTCCTGGTACGCCTTTTCCAGCCAGGCAAATGCCTGGTCTTTCTCGCCGAGCCCCGCATAGATCAGGGCCACAAAAAAAGGTGAGACATACTTTTGCGCTGCCGGCCTCTGCAATTCATCAAGTATTTTCAGCGCCTCGTCTCTCTTACCTGCGACTGCGTAAGCGTGGCCGAGCGTTGCGATGTGTCGCACATTGCCTCCTGACAATTCGACCGCCTTCCTTATCTCGATGAAGGCTTTATCGTACAGGCCCTGCTGCACGTAGACCTGACCGATCCAGAGATGACCCCAGGAAAAGTTCGGATCTATCTCCAGGGCTTTTTGATAATGGAGCAGCGCCTCGTCGTACCGGCCGGCGTAATACAAAGGGTAACCTACGTCCGCAATCGAGATGGGCAGTATTGGCTCTAGTTGACGACATCGCTCTCTTTCGGCCACGGCCTCATCGAAACGGCCCAGCGCCTCTAAGTAGGTACCGTACTCGGCGTGTGCTCCCGCGTTGTTGGGATTGATTTGAATGGCCCTCTTCAACTCTCTTTCAGCTCCAGACCAGTCCCAGTCATACCCGAGCTTGAGAGTGGCGAGGACAAAATGAGCGTCGTCGAGATTATCGTCGATCTCGAGCGCCTTCATAGCGGCCGCCTTGGCCTGCGGTGCCGCCTCGCGGGGCGACATGAAGCCGAGGACGCCGCCGAGGGATTCATATGCGTGAGCTATTCCCGCGTAAGCCTGAGCATAGTTTGCATCTTTCGCAATCGCTCGCTGGAAATAGTCAATGCTCCGTCTCGAGTCGGATTCGGTTCCTTTGCCCAGAAAATAGTTTCCCTTGAGATAAAGCTCGTAAGCTTCCCTGCTAACCGTGTAGCGCTTGGTTACCTGCTCTTCCTGTTCGCCACTTAAGCGGAAACGCAGCCTTGCTGAGACGTCCCTGGCGATTTCCCCACGCACGACCTGCAGATCCGCGGAGCTCCGGTCATACTGCTCACCCCATAGATGACTCTTGTCTTCCGTGTCGACCAATTCTGTGCTGATCGAAAGACTATCGCCGTGCAGTACGATCCTGCCCATCAACAAAGCTCGAACTCCGAGTTCGCGTCCCACGACCTGCGGATCGATTTGCTGCCCCTTGTAACGCATCACTGAACTGAAAGAGATCACCTTTACATTGTTTATTTGTGAAAGACTATTGATAAGACTCTCAGTCAAACCGTCGCTGAGATAATCCATGTTGGGATCCGACGCGGCGTTGACGAGCGGCATAACTGCCAGAGAATTAATTCTTTTTTCACTTCGGGCAAAATACAAATAAGCCGTAGCGATCACCGCGACAATCGCCGCTGCGATGACGATAGCGCCCTTATGATTCTTGATTGCACGGATAATGCGGTTAGCGCGTGGTCCCTCGCGGATTGTTTGAACAGCGGCTGCTCCTGGTTTGTCGATTGTCTGTGGGAGCAACTGCCCGCCGCTGGTTTCCGCTGCCAGTTGTCGCTTCACTTCCGGCGGCGGTGTTCTCTCGCTTGCTGATTCGATCTCAAGCTGCTGCTTTAACCTTTTCAAATCAATCAACAGGTCTTTCGCCGTTTGGTATCGCTCCTCTCTATTCTTGGCCAGGGTTTTGCTGATGATGCGCTCCAGTTCCGGAGGCAATTCCCGGGCATACCGCGCGGGAGCGGGCGGATCCTTTTCAGCGATCGAGATAATCACATCGGTGGGGGTTGGGCCTTGAAAAGGGAAGATTCCCGTTAACATTTCATAGGCCACGACGCCAAAACTCCAAATGTCAGTTCGCGGGTCAATCTCAAGCCCCCTAACCTGCTCCGGTGACATGTAGTAAGGTGTGCCCACCACAACTCCAGCCTCCGTTTTGAGCAGCGCCTGCGTTGGAGCCTCTGTGTCGACCGCGGCAGCAGGTTTCTCTGTCAACTTGGCCAGCCCAAAATCGAGAAGCTTCACCAGTCCACCGTGGCGCACCATGATATTTTCGGGCTTGATGTCCCTATGTACGATACCAGCCTGATGCGCCTCAGCCAGTGCAGATAAGATCTGGGTGATAATCTCAAGCACTTCATTCAACTTCATCGGTCCGCGGGCGATGAGCTGGCGCAGCGTGGTGCCCTCGACAAACTCCATAACAATGAAGCGCATTGAATCTGCACGGCCTATTTCGTGAATTGTAACTATGTTTGGGTGATTGAGAGCCGACGCTGCTTTCGCTTCCCGGACAAATCGGCTCATCCGCTGTTGGTCCGATACGACGTCTGCTGGCAGAACCTTTAGCGCGACGTTACGCCCCAATTCGGAATCATTCGCAAGATAGACCTCACCCATTCCACCGGCGCCGATCCGGGAGATAATGCGGTAGTGGGAGATGAGAGTGCCTGGTTTCATTTGTACTGTGAGTAGTACCACAAACCCACTGCCGATTCATATACCGACGCGCCAATCGACAAAGGCTCTTCGTTTCGTGATTCAACTGTCGTCCATCTTGCTATCCCTTACATCACCAATAACCAGATCGAAGGATTAAGCTCGGCAGTTTGAGTATTGCAGAGTCCAACAGTTGCGAAATTACGCAACTGTTGGCTCAAGGCTGCGAGGTTTTGCGCATTGGTAATGGTTTCAGCGAAGGTTCGCCCAACTAAGATCGCCGGCTGCTCAAAAAAGACAAAGGCAGAGATCGTGGGCTATTTGCGAATCGCCTACACATGATCAGCGTAGTTCCAAGTTAACGAAGGAGTTTCAGCTAACGGAATGGCCCGTGGTTTGCGAGACACGAGGATGCGTTGCTTAGCCGAGCGAGTTCGAGTGCTAAGTTTAGAGCGATCGCTATTTTCCACAATCAAAGTTATGGCAGCCACTAAAGCAGCAATCAAGAGGGACACAGAATTATTCGAGCGGCAGGCGCGCATCTGCAAAGCGTTTGCTCATCCTGGACGCCTGCAGATTCTTGACCTTCTGGGCCATGGTGAACGAAGAGTTGCCGAGTTGCAGGAAGCGTTAGGCATTTCGAAGACGAGCATTTCTCAACACATGGCTGTTCTGAAATCGGTGGGGGTTTTGTCCACCCGCCGCGAAGGCAAACAGGTTTATTGCTCTCTGGCGATGCCGGAAGTGAAGCAAGCATGTCAGTTGATACGCAGAGTGTTGCAGGCCCAGATCGCGGCCAGCCATCGCCTGGTGGCCTGACGGTTAGTTCAAAGAAATGATGAAGACTTGAGGAAAACCTGTCCAGGAAGTTGATGAATCATGAAGACGATTATTGAACCTTTTAGAGTCAAGGTAGTCGAACCCATCAAGATGACCACGCGCGACGAGCGAGAAGGTTACCTTAAAGACGCTGCGTATAACCTCTTCCTGCTCAAAGCGGAAAACGTCATCATTGATTTGCTCACCGACAGCGGCACGGCGGCGATGAGCGCGGAGCAGTGGTCTGCGTTGATGCGCGGCGACGAGTCCTATGCCGGCAGCAAGAGTTTCTATCGTTTTGAAGAAGTCGTGCGCGACATCTTTGGTTTCAAGCAGGTCATTCCGATGCACCAGGGACGCGCCGCCGAACGCATCCTCTTCTCGGTCATGTGCAAGCAAGGAAGCATAGTTCCGAATAACACCAACTTCGATACGACGCGCGCCAACATCGAATACCTCGGGGCTGAAGCAGTTGATCTACCGATTCCGGAATTCTATCAACCTGCCGTCAATCATCCGTTCAAAGGCAACATGGACACGGCGGCGCTCGAAAACTTTATCAAGCGAGTAGACCCTGAGCGCATTCCTCTCGTTATGGTCACGGTGACGAACAATTCCGGCGGCGGTCAGCCGGTCTCGATGGCGAACATCCGCGAAGTGAAAGCGATCTGCTCTCGTTACGGGGTTCCGCTCTATTTGGACGCCTGTCGTTTTGCTGAGAACGCTTACTTCATCAAGCTGCGCGAAGCTGGGTACGCCGACAAATCCGTGAAGGAGATCGCGCGTGAGATGTTCTCGTATGCCGATGGCTGCACGATGTCTGCGAAGAAGGACGGGCTGGCGAACATCGGCGGTTTCCTCTGCACGAACGATGACCAGTTGGCCCAACAGGAGAAAGACCTGCTCATCCTGACCGAGGGCTTTCCTACCTATGGCGGTCTGGCCGGGCGTGATCTCGAGGCCATTGCTGTTGGTCTTGAAGAGGTATTACACGAGGACTATCTACAGTATCGCTTCGCCTCAATTCGCTATCTCGGCGAGCACATCTCGCGCGCCGGCGTGCCCATCGTGCAACCGCCCGGCGGCCACGCAATCTACATCGATGCCCGCGCGATGCTGCCGCATATACCACCGCTCCAGTATCCCGGTCAGGCTCTCGCCGTCGAGCTTTACCGCGAGGCAGGCATTCGTTCCTGTGAGATCGGCTCAGTGATGCACGCCGAGAAGTATACGGAAAGCGGTGAAGAGATGCCCTCCGCAATGGAGTTGGTGCGTCTGGCAATTCCCCATCGCGTCTATACGCAGAGCCACATTGACTATGTGGTGGAAGCGATCCTTCAGGTCTACGAGCGACGCACCTCAATCAGCGGATACCGCATCGTCAGCCAGCCGAAATTTCTGCGCCACTTCACCGCGCGCTTTGAGCCGGTAGACGAACTAACTGAAATACTCAGAGTGAGGAGCAATCATGGAAAACAAATATTTTTACAAAACTGAAGTTGAATGGACCGGGGAGCGTCACGGAGATTTGCGCGCACCAGTGCTGCCGAATCTGCAAGTCGACGCGCCGCCGGAATTCAAGGGGCACGAAGGAGTCTGGACGCCGGAACATCTTTTCGTAGCGGCGGTCAACTCGTGTTTCATGACGACATTTCTGGCCATTGCTGAAAACTCAAAACTTGAATTTGTCAGCTTTAGCGCGGATGCGAAAGGAAAGTTAGAGAAGCTGGAGGGGCGGGGTTTCATCATGACCGAGGTCGTACTGCGTCCCAAACTCCTCATTAGCCACGCCCGCGATGCTGAACGCGCGGGTCGCATTCTGGAGAAAGCAGAAAAGAACTGTCTGATCTCCAACTCGATCAAAACAGAGACAAAACTTGAGCCTGAGGTCAGCTTCGCCGGTGACGAAACCAGGCAGCCGGACCATGATGTTTTGACTGCGCAGGAACAAAGGTAAGCAGACTTTGCTAGCCCGCTTGGGGTGGAGTATGCGACCGGATATATTCGTAGAGGTTTACAGGCCACTCGCCATCAGCGCCAAACAAATACAGAACCGGGAGCCGACCGGGGTCCCCGGCGCGGCAGCCGCGCTGGGGTGGTGGTAGCGACCGGGTGGCTCCAACAAAATACACACCGACAACGTCAGTAATTGAGTGAATTATGGCAGGGGTTCGCCTTGATCATACTCAACGTATACAACCGCATTAATCACATCACTCTCAGTCCATAAATATTTCTTGCTCCCTCGCTCAACCCATGGACTTCTGCTTGAGCGCCAAAAAAGCTGCTTCTCGCAATTTTCGGGTGGCATTTGCTTTGAACGCAGCGAGGATTGTTTCAAGGTTGCAACCTGCCCAAACAACTGTGTGAACGTGATTCGTTCTGACATTCGTTGCCCAAAACTCCCATTTGCGGATCTTGCATGTTTCGCGAATTGCTTCGTCAACCAAAGCCCTTTGTCTTGATCTTAGTTTGACTGGGGAGTGGGTAAGCAAACTGTGATTATATTTTCTCCAACGTTCGTTGTGGGCAATGAGTGAGGTGTCGAAACGGTTGTGAAGACGATCAACTGATCCGCGCCTGTCGCCATGAAGCCAGGTGCCATAAGCGCGAAAAGTAATTAAGTACGCCAATGGAAGATGTTCGTCACGATACTCGCTCATTTATGCAGTAGTCTATATCGCAGGTGGAACCCGGTCGCTACTGCTCCCGG
>DIYZ01000160.1:21039-21404 GCA_002427845.1 Chloracidobacterium sp. UBA6041
TGCTCCCGGTTCCGTATTCGTCGACCCACGATGCCAGACTTTTTGCTTACGCGGTTAGCTTGTGGCGGTCATGTTTTGATCCTGAGTGCAGTTCAGCGAAAGCGAGTTGCGGCCCCGCACAAATACAGAACCGGGAGCAGTAGCGACGGGATACTGCCACTCAAGTTGAGTCTATGATCCGGTCGCTACCGCTCTCGGTTATGTAACCACTGCGTTGAATAAATCCTGCCCTCGATTTATTCAAACTCAGCGTTGCTGGAGATTAGAGGCCCTGTTAACTTTGGCTGCCGTTCCAGTTGCCGAGTCAAGTCTCCAAACACAAGAACGCTGCCACAACATTAATCGTTGACTCGGCAGCGGTCGTA
>DIYZ01000151.1:0-2601 GCA_002427845.1 Chloracidobacterium sp. UBA6041
ACCAGTGCCTGTACCGCACAGGCTCAGGGGAATAATGAAAAGGCGATCACGCATTATCGCAAAGCGATGTGGTGGGATGGGTGGCGCGCGCAGGATATCAATATCTACGCAATTATTGGAGACCTCGAAAGGCTGTCCGGTTCAGGTGAGGATTCGCCCGAGAGGCATATAAGCAGGGCCCGGGAATTTAAGGAGGCAAGAGAATACGAGTCGGCAGTCTTTGAGCTCGGCCGCGCCGCGGCGTGGGGCGGTGCAGTGGCAGAGGCTGCGCGAGGTGAGTCGGCGCGCACTCGGGTGGATTTTGGCAGCGCCCTCTACCGTGGCGGAGGTATCGGGGCTGCTGTAACCCAGTGGCAGCAGGCTCTTGCCGAAGACCCGGTGCAACAGCAAGGCCTCACCTTCCTCATCGCTCGCGGAAATTATGATCTCGGCCGTTATCAAGCGTCGCTCGACGCTCTCAAGGGCATTCTGCGGGCAAGCGGTGATAATCCCATGCTGGCCGACGCTTATTCCCTGGCCGGAGATTGTTACCTGAAACTTGGCCGGGATGTCGATGCACGAAATTCTTACAACCTCTCCCTCAAAGAGGATATGCTTGTAAATTTCTGGGCGATGAGTGGGTTAGCCGGGGACTAACGCTATGGAGACTTTCTTGCGGCCACTTCGAGATTTACCGCCACGCGCGCGGCGGTGGTCGTTAGCTTTGGTGCTGCTCTGCGGGGCTTTGCTTGGTTTCTTTATACTTCGCAGCTTTGCGAGTCCCTTACATCGGCAATATCAATTGGACTTCGGCGCTGCCCAATGGATAGAGCCTGCCGAGTTTGCTCCGGTGGCTTACTTCCGCCGCGAGATTTTTTTAAATGCTGCCCCCGAGCAGGCTTGGCTGGAAGTCGCAGCAACCGACTACTTCAAAATCATTATCAATGACGGCATAGTCGGAACTGAGTACAATCTAAAGACGCGCGTAGCACAAATCTATGACGTCAAAAATTTTCTAAAGCCCGGCACAAACGTCATTGCTATTTCCGTTACGCGGAATTCCTACCCAGGTTCGGCGCAGCTTCTTGTTTGCGGCGGCTATAAAGAACCCGGCGGTAGAACGGGGTCATTTATTTCGGACGAGAGTTGGAGAGTTACTCCAAAGACCGGCATCGTAGAGGGCGCCGAGGAATGGATTTCTCCCCTGGTGCAGGAGCAGGTTTGGCCAAACGCGCGCCGCGCCACAACCATCGAGCATCCGGTCCACATTACCTGGGTGGACACCAATCCGCTTCTGCTTCGACTCCCACCTTCTGGCAAGTGGATCGTGGCCGAAAACGCCAGACGAGAGGCCGTTTTTTCGACTTCCGTCAATTCGGAACGAGCCCGCCCGGAGACATGGATCCAAGTGGCGAGTTCAGGAACTCTCGATCTTCTCGTGAATGGAAAGCTAATCACCAGCGCGGCCACTTCCCCGCCGACCGAACCAAACCTTCTCGGTTTGCCACGGCTCAACGTTGAGCCCCCGGTAAAGGGCGAAGTGACACCCCCGCCGGCGATCGTTCGGCCCCAGCAAAATGGTCAGCCGCCGCCGACTCCGGCGCCGTCTCCTAGTCCCACTGCAACTGCGACACCCACCTTGACGGGGGCGCATTCGGCAAGCATCTCTGCATCGATGGCTACGTCATTGCAGAAACCGACCCTTGAAGCCTATGACATCAGCTACTGGATAAAAAAAGGCCCGAACACAATCGTGGCGGCGGTCCGCAATGACCAGGGGCCAGCCAGCTTTTTGGCAAGCGGGTTCATCGTTCGAAAGGATGGTGGCATTCAACAATTTGAGACCAATTCGGACTGGCGAGTCGGCGATCAGCAAAGCGCGCAAAACCAGCGCGCTGTAGAAGCCGGCAGCAATGGATCTGCGCCATGGGGTCACCTTACGCAACAGTTGGGGAAGCCGGTTAATCTTTCTGACTTCGATGCCGTTGTCAGACCTTCGGCGGTGATTTTGTTGACGATTGTCGGAACCATAGCTCTGTGGCTACTGGTTTCGCGGTTTGTCGCCGCTGCGAGAAACGAGCCGCTTCGATACGCTCTCGCTCGCGACGCGCTATTTCATGCCCCAATCACCGTCGGCTTGCTCTTCCTGCTCCTTCCAAGATACGACTTTCGATTTCCAATAGACTGGCCATTCCAACCGAAATTTGTTGTGCTGGCAATTGTCGCCCTTCTCGGAGTTCGTTTGCTTCATTTCCTTCCGCGGCGGCAGCCAGCGCGAGACTTCGCAGCACGCATTCAACAGATCAAAAACATCGTGTCTGCCGATGCACTGCCTTATCTGCTGCTGGCAATGATCATAGGATTGGGCTTCGCGTTCCGTTACCATGATTTCGGCGCCATGTCGTTCGATCATGACGAGTACGGGCTGGTTCAGAAATCGAAAGGCATTTGGGAACTTGGCTTCCCGTTTAACAGGGTTGCGGGAGCGATCAGACCGGCCACTACCTATGAGTTGGTTACTTACCCGATGGCCGTTACGAGCCTGTTCTTTGGCGATTCGGAGTGGTCGATTCGGCTGCCTGCCCTCGTCATGGGCACACTTTGCATTGGGATCGTCGCGCT
>DIYZ01000151.1:2916-5654 GCA_002427845.1 Chloracidobacterium sp. UBA6041
TCTTTTACGAAGGGATCAGAGTTCGTCCGTTCCATCACAAATATCTGACCGCAGCGTCGGTAACCTTTTGCGCAGCTTATCTTTCATGGGAAGGAAGCGCATTCATTCTGCCCGCTTTGTTCCTTGCCTTGCTCGTTGTGCGCTGGGGCGAATGGTGGTGGCTAAAAGAATTCCATCTCTACCGCTGCCTCTTCTTTATGGCTGTGCTGGTGATCGCGCAGTTCTCCTGGCGCACGCTCCTTTCATCACCCTATCTGCAGATAGGCTTCGGGCTTTCCAGCCTCGCCAGCCCTTCACCGTTTTTTCTAAACTATGGCTGGCAGCCAATGTATTACGTCGACCATCTGTTGTTGTCGGAGAACCACGTGTTCTTCACCCTGATGACTGTCGCCGGAATCCCATTCTGCTGGCGCCAACCCGCCTTCCGCTACGTGGTCACCGTGCTGGCGGGCTTGGTTTTCTGCCACACGAACTTGATTGCGGCTCTATCTACGCGCTATTGCATTTATTATCAACCGCTTCTCATTCTCTCCGGAGTAGCTGCGACTGTTACGCTTTATGATCGGTTGTTATCGCTTGCCCGACGCGAAGGCAACTCCACGGTCGCTCGCAGCTTTGCGCATACCGCCGGAGTAGCCATGGTCGTTCTGCTATTTATTCAAAGCAACGAATGGCTGATGAAGCTTTACACACTTTCCAGCCCGGGCGCCAGCCCCGGGCTTATGACACGGATGAACACCTATCGCTACGACCACCGCGGCGCGGCGCAATACGTGAAAAGCCACTTCCAGCCAGGTGACCTCATCATCGTCGGTATCCCGCATATCTTTGAACACTACGCCGGCATGTCCGGTGATTACTATATCGATACTGTCTTAACCAAGAAAATAACCTACAATGAAAAATTCGCCGAACCCCGCTTTATGGACAAGTTTCGTGGCTACCCCACGATTCGTAGTTTAAGGGAACTGCGAGAAGTGACCAGTCGGGGACGGCGCACCTGGCTTATTTTCGTGCCTTACGGAGGGTTCTCGAACTTGAACAGCCCGGAGGCGCGTGTATACCTGAATGAATACGCCAAGGTTGTCTTTGAGTCCTACCGCGCCAAAGTCCTGCTCATCGGCGGAGAAAGCCAGCCCGTAAACCTGGCTGCAGGCTACAACGCCGAATAGGCCCTGTTGATCGCCTTGCGCGTAGCTGCACCGATCGAAAAGAGTTTCGATCGCAAAGGGTCCTGGATTCGCGCTGCTTCCAGCTGACGAACGGTCTCACTTACTTCGGCCGCATTTTTATCAATCGCCTCCTGAAAGCGTTTGGCAGCGCATTCATAAAGCTCGATATCAAAACGATTTCTCTCCGCAATTAGATCGAGAGTTGCTTGGGGGAGATCACGCTTCTTTGGCCGGGCGCGAGTGACATTAAAGCTCGAGTAAGACTCCAGCTTCCACCCGAAGCGCAGTTTCATCAGTGCCAGGCTTTCTTCAAAACGCTCCGTAAGGCCGACCACACTGAAGTGGCGGAGGAGGTTCTCTTTCGCTTGTGCCAGGGTTTCCGCGGTGCAAGCCTCCTCATATGGAGCTCCCGCGACCATCTTGCATTGAATGTTGTCTCTCGTATGCGGATGCCGCACGAAATCCTCCAGCGTCCAACTCTCTCGCCTGAACTTCCAATAATTGGGGTGCAACTTGTAGTTGCGCATGAAATAAAAGGCGGAGATCACGCGGTCGATAGGCTCGCGCATCACGGTGATGTAAGTGGCTGGCTGCGGAATGATCTTGTGCAGCCCAAACCTCATGTGACCTTTGAAAATACGAAACCTCTTCAACCGCCGCTTAGGGAGTCGCCACAGATGCGCCCTGGACCACCTGAATAAGACGGGATCGACTGAATACATCTGGAAGAGAGGATATTCCCATTCGATCAGCCGGTTGAGCGTGGTCCCGGCGCTCTTTGGCACGTGCAGAAAGATCAGCGCCTCCGCGGCGTTCGCGGCTGCCATCACGAGGAAGCTGACGGTACTTTACTGATGCTTAATGGAACGCTTTTTCGCATTACAGTCAACGAAAATGAATCGCCGTGTAGTTCGAAGGGCACCAAGATGGTAGATGACTGTTGGCGATCGGCAAACACTCCCTAGCCTTACCGCTTCACTTGAAACGAATTCCCATTGGCCCAGAGCAAAAGCAACCATTTCGGTCGCAGTCGCATTAAACGGGCGCCGCCTAGTCTGCGGTTACCGCATTATTCGTATACCGAAGCAAGCCGTCAATCTTGGTATGTCGGTTGAAGACGGCGTTTTGGTTGGCGTTGTTAGACTACTACAGCGTGTCGGTGTCGGTTGCGCTGTTGTTGGCAAGATTCGGATCCGTGACTCCGCTTGGAGCAGTCACAGTCGCTGTCTCGGAGAGTGTACCCGTAGCTGACGAGCTGATTGTGCCCTTCGCCTTGTAGGTAATATGAGAAGAGGCGGGCAATGCTACCGTATCACTGATGTTGCCAGTGCCAGTCGCGGTGAACCCTGAAGCGCCAGTGCTGCTGGTTGCGGTGAAGGTCACGCCAGTAAAAGTGTCTGGGAAACTGTCGCTTACCGCCGCGCCGGTGACGTTACTTGGCCCGGCGTTGGTCACCACAATTGTGTAGGTGTCCTTGGCACCGGGAATCGTCGCAGTCTTTCCGTCAGTGACTGTAACCTTAAGATCCGCCTTGACCGTAATCGTATCGGTATCGGTCGCACTGTT
>DIYZ01000056.1:0-22645 GCA_002427845.1 Chloracidobacterium sp. UBA6041
CAAAGAAACTGAAATTCCGAACCCTACCCATCCCTCACGGGTGCGCACACTCAAAACGCCTGAACCGTCTTTCCCGGAACTCAGACACTGGTTTTTCAAGGGATGTTGTCGCAAGAACCATGCCCGCGCGCCGGGCAAATGCAAGCGATTCCAGCGAGAGACTGGGTGAGGACGCGATATGTAGATCAATGCTGGCGGATACGGCCGGCCGCCATGATTTAGGCACACTCTTGCAAGGAGATTGCTTAGAAGGAATCGCGAGTGAAGAGAAAAACGCGCGCTATTGCGGTCAATACGTACCCATTCAGGGCATCTTCAGGGCATCATGTTCGGCGGTTTCGTAGCCATTCGCGATGTGGGGATGGTTGAGGATGACTTCGCTGAACCTATTAGGTTGTGCCCTGGTAAGTCTCTTCGTAAGTGCCCTGGACCAGCAGGCGCGCGGCCAATGGTTTCGCCGCGGGTGGCGAGGGTCTGGGCTGGCGCTGAGCAGAGGCGCCGGTGGCGATGACGATCAAAATCAAAGTGAAGAAGACAGCTTTACGATTCATCGTTTGAACTCCGGATGGCGCCGAAGGCGCGTGATGTAAAGCCCGGTCAGCTACCACAAATCTTGAAAGCGCTGAAGGTGCAGCATGAGCAAACGCTTCGCTCATTGGTTAGATCCTATTTCGCCCCTACAGGGCGAAGAGGCTTTGGATGCGCATGATCCCGGGGTGGCGCGCTGCGGCGCTTACCCCGGGCTACTATATTGAACGCCTTCAGCGTTCGCACTGCTTACTGCTTACTGCTTACTGCTTACTGCCTACTGCCTACCTCACACTGCCCACCGTTCACGGCACGCGAGGGATGACATTCTGAATACCGCGATCCCGCAACAGCTTGTTGAAGGCGTCGAGGTCTTTGCTCAGTATCTCGTCCAGGCGACGGCGGTGGGCGGCGAGTTGGTCTTCGAACATCGCCTTCACTTCGCGGTGTTGATTTGTCGGCGGAAAATCCCCGCCGGCGATGCCGTTAGCCAGGTAGTTTATTTTGCTGATCAACTTCGGTGGCCAGCGAACGCTGTCCTGAGCCTGACCGGTTAGACGGCGCTGGATCAGATTGTCTTCGAATTCGATTAACTTTTTGTCGAGTGCGTCGTCGGCTCGCTTAATTGCCGCGTAATCGCCACCCGCTGACGCAGGTGGTACTGACATGGGTGTTGTTCCTGAAGCTGCACCTTGAGCGGAGGACCCGGTCGCATCCACCACCCCAGCCGGGCTGCCCGGCTGGGGACCCCAGTCCGCTCCCGGTTCTGATGTGCGCGTTGGTCCACCCGCGCCCGCGGGATCAAGCAGCGCCGTGATGCTGGCGAGCTGGCTGCGGATGGCTTCTATTTGGTTGACCATGTCGGCCGCGGTTTCCAAATCCTTGCGCAGCTCAAACAGCACGGCCATTTGCGCGTTGATGTCGCTGTCGCTGCCTTCGGAGTTCGGATCCTTCTTTATCAATAATTGATTTGCCAGTTCCTGGCCGCCCACCGAAAGTTTCACTGTGTATGTGCCCGGCGGCATCAAGACAGACATGCGCGCGCCGTCGGGCGCCAGACGCCAACCTTCGTTCCCATTCCTAATCTCGGGCGCATACTCGGGACTGGTTCTGAGCCGCACTTCTTTTGTTTGCTCGCCGCGCAGGTCCCACGCAACGCGATTGATGCCTGCTGTCTTCGTGCCTGTCAGCGTCCGCACCAATTGGCCCTTCGCATCTTCAATACGAATTTTTACTTCGCCCGACGGCGCCGACTTCAAATAATAGTTTAGCGATGCACCATAGGCGGGGTTTTGTCCGGCAGTGGGATCGTAGTCAACCGAAACCGGCACCACCGTGTTGCGAAAACGATAGGCGGGACGCGGTGTGAACAAGTATGCATTCGAGTTGCGCACGCTGTCGGTCAACTGTTGCAGCGGCGCGAGGTCGTCGAGTATCCAGAAGCCGCGACCGTAAGTCGCGATCACGAGATCGTTGAATTGTTCCTGCACGACCATCCAGTAGACGGGCGCATGCGGCAGGTTTGACTGCAAGGGTTCCCAGTTGCCGCCATCATCGAAGGAAACAAAAAGTCCCCCCTCCGTGGCTAAATATAACAAGCCCGGTCTCGTAGGATCTTCTCTCACACAGTGCGCGTAGCTCAGCATCGTATGTGGAATGCCATTGGTGATCGCGCGCCAACTCTTCCCGTAATCCGAAGTCTTATAGACAAAAGGATCGCGATTGTTTACCTGGTGGAAATCCACGGTGATGTAAGCCGCGCCCGCGTCGTAGCGCGAGGGCTCGATGTTGCTCACCGTCCCCCACGGCGGCAGGTTGGGAATATTCCCGGTGACGTTCGTCCAGTTTTTGCCGCCGTCGCGCGTAATCTGCAGCTGGCCATCGTTTGTGCCCGCCCAGATCAATCCCTTCTCTTTCGGCGACTCGGCTATGGCAAACACTACCGGCGCATACTCGACGCCGATGTTGTCGCCCGTCAGCCCTCCTGAAAATCCCTGCTTGCTCTTGTCATTCGTTGTCAGGTCGGGACTGATAACCTGCCAGCTCTGTCCGCCGTCAGTAGTTTGATGAACGTATTGGCTGCCGACATAAAGCTTGTTGTGATCGTGCGGCGAGATTGTTAAGGGCATGGTCCAAACAAATCTGTATTTCAACTCGCCCGCAGTCGAGCCGTTGCTTTGGTCCGGCCAAACTTCGACGTTGCGGCCCTGCCCGGTTTGCAGGTTGAAGCGCTCGACGATGCCGCCGACGCTGCCCGAGCCGGACGCACTGGACCAGATGATGTTTGGGTCAACGGGGTCGGGCGTGGCCCAGCCGCTTTCACCGCCGCCAACCGACTGCCAGGCGCTGCGCGGAATTTGTCCGCTACCGCCGCCAAAGCCACCACCGCGCGTGTTGCTCGGGCCGCGATACGACGGATCATCCTGTTCGTTGCCATAGACGAAATAGGGAACGCGATTGTCTACGGTAACGTGATACATCTGTGCGATGGGAAGCTGGATGCGGTTCCACGTCTTGCCACGAGTAACTGAGATGGAAATTCCACCATCATTAGCCACGGCCATGCGGTTTGCGTTGGTCGGATCGATCCACATGTCGTGGTTGTCACCGCCCGGACTGCTTCCAAAAGGCGCCTGCTTCGCGGTCTCACCGCCATCAAGAGAAACCGTGAATGCGGCAGTCAGGAAGTAAACTTCGTTTTCATTATCCGGGGCCACGACGGTGCGGAAATAGTAATGCGTGCGGCCGCCAAGATTGCGATCGTAACTAACCAAGCGCCAGTTTTCGCCGCCATCCTCCGAACGCCAGAGCTTGCCGCGATCTGTGTCCTTGCCGTTAACGGGCACGCCGTCACCGGTTTCGATCAAGGCGTAGACGCGATTCGGATTTGAGTTTGATATGCCGACCACGATCTTGCCGGTGGTCCGTGTGGGCAGTCCGTGTCCGGCTAATTTCTTCCAGGTCGTGCCGCCGTCAGTCGACTTGTAAAGCCCGCTGCCCGGGCCACCGCTCTCACGTCCCCAGGTATGAATCTCGAGCGGCCACATGCCGGCAAACAGGATGTGCGAATTGGTTGGATCCATCGCCACCTCGGACGCGCCGGTGTTTTCGTCGACAAAGAGTACGCGTTCCCAATTCTTGCCGCCGTCTGTCGTACGATAAACGCCGCGCTCCGGCTGTGGGCCATAGCTATGGCCCATCGCGGCGGCCAGTACGATGTCGGGATTCCGCGGGTCAATAACGATGCGCGCGATGCGGCCGGTCTTTTCGAGTCCCATCAACTTCCAGGTCTTGCCGGCGTCGGTGGATTTGTAAATTCCGGCGCCCACGGAAATGTGACTGCGAACCGAGGCCTCGCCCGTGCCGGCCCAAACGACGTTAGGGTCGGAAGGCGCGATAGCGAGGGAGCCAATCGAGGACACGGGTTGCGCGTCGAACAGTGACTCCCAGTGAACGCCGCCGTCCGTGGTTTTGAAAATACCGCCCGAAGCCGCGCCCGCGTAATAAATACTCGGCTGGCCCGGGACACTGACAACCGCGGTCACGCGATTGCCGACCGGGCCAATGTAGCGATAACGCATCGCGCCGGCGACGTCCTTGTTGCTTTCCTGCGCCCGAGCGGGAGACAGAATTCCAAACAGCAAACCAAGGATTAGTATTGTGAATTGGGGGAAGTTTTTCAGTCGCACAGACATGATGCGTCTCCTTCGCGAGCCCGAAGTTATCAGGGGCTATCGAGTATCGCGATACGATTTGTTTTCAGTTGAAAAAGAAAATCAGGCGCCGGCTTGTTCAGTGGAGCGAGCGAATTATTGCATTACTGCCAGCGAAGAATCAAAAAGATTTCGGGCCGCGGATGAACGCAGATAAATGCGGATCAGGAAACGGCAAATAATGACTAACATGAAAAAGGGGAGCGCGCGCTTGGCATCTCTATATTCGTTCTCTTGTGCTTTGTCTGTTATGCTCTTTTCTGATCCGGATCATCTGCGTTTATCCGCGGCCAAAAATTTTCTGAATAGTCAGCAAGCGTCGCCGGTTGTTGTGTAAACCTGGCGCCAGCCGGCTCCTGCCATCTGCTCCTGCTGTCTGCCCCTGCCGTCAGCTCCTGCCACCTGCTCCTGCCTACTGCCATCTGCCTACTGCCCAGTGCTCCGTCGTACGAGCGCCCATTTTAGAAGCGGCGGCGTCACGAGCGTCGTAATAATTACCATGATCACAACCGCGCCAAATGTCGCCGCATTGATTACCGGTTCGATTACGCCCGCAGAGTTTGGCAACATTAAGGTAGCGCCGATGCCGGCGAAGATTAGCCCGACCTCACCGCGTGGAATCATTCCTAACCCAATCGCCAACCGGTTAGTGCCGCGCTGGAGCACTCCCAGCGAACATACTTGTTTGCCAACGATCGCCGCGACAGTCAGCGTTAAGGCGAACCCCAAAATGTCCATACGGGCAAACAAGCGCAGATCAACCTTCAGTCCCATCAGCACAAAGAATATCGGAACGAGCACCGTACTCACCGGCTGTAGCAATTCGCCCAGTTCGCGCTCCTTCCGTGCGCGCGTCGGCTTGTAATGGACGTCATCAAGGACCAGACCGGCAGCAAACGCGCCGACAATAGGAGCAAGACCAACTTTCGCGGCGACCCAGGACAAAAACAGACAGAAGCAGATTGCCAGCGTCAGCAACACTCCCCGCGTTTCCAATCGTCCCGCACCGCGCAGAAGTTGAGGCATGACGAAGTGGCCCACAGCGATCGAGCCGACCAGAAAGACGAGCGCTTTTCCGGCGATAAGCCCGATGTCAACAAATGATAGAGCTGCGCCCGTGGAGACTCTGCTAATCGCGCCGGCCACCACAGCCAGGATCAATAAACCAAGCACGTCATCAATGACGGCAGCACCCAAAATAATACGCGCCTCGCGCGTTGCCAGTTTTCCTATGTCCTTGAACACACGTGCCGTGATGCCGACGCTGGTGGCGCAAAGCGTCGCGCCGATGAAGATGTGGACTAATCGCGGCTCGTTGGGAATGAAGTAAGCGGAAACACCCCAACCGAGGAAGAACGGTGCAATCACACCCAGTACAGCGACAAGCAAAGACGACCAGCCCACCTCCATCATCTCTTTCAAATCGGATTCTAAGCCGACTTCAAACAGCAGGATGATCACACCGATTTCTGCGAGCGCAGCGATAATCGAATTGGTTTTCAACGGCTCAGCCGCGGTAAATCCCCAAATAACCAGATTGCCGATAATGATGCCGCCAATTAACTCGCCCAACACCGCCGGCTGTCCGATTCGCTCAAGCACTTCGCCGCCAAGCTTGGCCACGATCAGCATCACCGCCAAGCCCGCCAGCACCATCGGCTGAAGTCCATGCGCGTCAGACGCGGCCGACGTTGCCTCGCTTGCCGCGTAAACGCTCGGCGCGATTAGTAGCATTGCCAGGGCCGCCAGGAGTATAGGTCTCGGAAGAATCCGAATCAGCTTGGTTTTCATCGCGTTTCGGAGTAGCGCGGATTATTACATATCTGCGACATTCCTTGTTTTATGTTTACCCAGGTTTGCTTCGGGCAGTTTCGACATCTATAATGCGCCAAATTTTAGGGGCGGCTTCAAATCTGGCAGGATCACGAGTTTCCCTAAAACTAATCAAATTTTTCAATGTCAACGCCTATTAAGTGGAAACAACGCGGACGTGTCTCGCCTATTGGCGGCAGAAGGCCGGAAACCCCTCTGCGCGCGTTGGCGCTAAATCTGAGCGAGGCCGCGCGTTCTGCACTTACGGAACCCTACCGGCTCACGATTGAACACCACCAAATCTATCTGCGGCGCTTGCCGCAAGAGTTAGACGGGTTTCGTATTGTTCAGCTTTCTGACATACACCACAGTCCATTCACCAGCCGCGAACAAATCGCGCGCGCCGTACAAACCGCCAACAATCTGCAACCAGACATCGTCGCACTCACTGGCGACTATATTTCCAAAGAACGGCGATACGCCGCGCCCTGTGCGGAATTGCTGGGCACGCTGCGCGCCAGGCAAGGCGTCTATGCGGTGCTGGGCAATCACGACCACTGGACGGATGCGGCATTAATTTCTGACCTTTTCCGCGCTGAAGGAATCACGATGCTCGTCAATCAGGGCATGCGTTTTGAAAAGGACGGGGCGGCCTTCTGGCTCGCGGGAGTGGACGATACGATGGTTGGTCTCGAAGATTTGCCGCTGGCGCTTGCCGGCGCGCGTGAAGATGAAATGAAGCTGTTGCTCGCGCATAATCCGATCATCCTGCGGCGCGCCGCTCGCGCCGGAGTAGACCTCGTGCTTAGTGGTCATACTCATGGCGGCCAGGTCAGTCTACGTTCCGACAGCAGCCCCTCCGGCCGGCCCCGTCGGCGCTTGCTTAAGGGTCTCGCGCGCCAGGGCGAAACGCAGATCTACGTTACCCGGGGTCTTGGAACAGTTGTTTTGCCAGTTCGCTTCGGCTGCCCGCCGGAAGTCTCCCTCCTGGAATTGCGAACCGCTTGAGAAAGTGAATGGCGAATCAAAGTCGTGAATGACGTTTCCGTAACTGGCCCATTATCCATTCACGATTTATTATTCACTATTTACAAACCCGATGTCCTCCCGGATTCTTACTGTTCCCAACACGCTCACCGTCTTTCGGATGGTGCTAATTCCTGTTTTTGTCACGCTGCTTTTCTATCAAAGATTTATTCTGGCGTTAGCGATCTTCGTGTTGGCGGGACTCACTGATGGACTCGACGGTTTGCTGGCTCGTCGCTTCGGCCAACAGTCCCAACTCGGCACCATCCTCGATCCCATTGCCGATAAACTCATGCTCGTGACTGCCTTCATCGTTCTGTCGATGCGCAGTGTTTTTCCCCAGCCTGTGCCGAGCCATTTGCCCGTGCCTTTTTGGGTGACAGTCGCTGTGATCAGCCGCGACGTATTCATTATTGTGGGCGCTGCCGCCATCAATATCATGACCGGGTTTAGAGGCTTTCGCCCCTCGTGGTTGGGCAAGTTCAACACCATGGTTCAGATTGCCGCAATCGCCGCCATCATGTTTGCCGCCAGCGTGCCCTATCACACGGGTTACTACCTTCCCTCCGTTTACGTTGTTGTTTTCACCCTCGCCGTCCTCTCCGGGCTTCACTATATTTTCTTTGCCTCAAAACTCCTGAATGAGGATCGAAAACAAGCGCTTCCGGGCGAAATACCCTCGGAAACCCCGCAAAATTAGCCAATTCTCGACTCGCTAGACAACCCGCTGAAAAGTTGACAACGGAAGACTCAGGTATTATATTACTGTTCCATTCAACCAGAGTTTTGGGTGGGGTCCACGTAGATTAGTAATGGCTCAGAAGTGCTAATTAGCGGGCTAAATATCGTTTTGGAGAACAAAAGAGATGAGCAAGATTATAGGAATTGACTTGGGAACAACCAACTCCGTGGTGGCGGTGATGGAAGGCGGAGAACCCACGGTCATTACAAATTCAGAGGGCGGTCGCACGACCCCTTCGGTGGTGGCCTTTACCAAGGACGGCAGCCGGCTGGTTGGTCAGGTGGCCAAGCGCCAGGCGGTCACCAACCCTGAAAACACCGTTTATTCAATCAAGAGATTTATGGGACGTCGCTTTGACGAGGTCACGGAAGAAATAAAGCAAGTCCCTTACAAAGTGCAGGCAGCGGGCGGCAGCGGCGATGTGCGCATCGTGGCCGGCGGCAAGGAATGGAGCCCGCCCGAGATTTCGGCAATCATCCTGCAAAAGATGAAGCAGTCGGCTGAAGACTATCTCGGCCAAAAGGTGGACAAGGCGGTGATTACGGTTCCGGCTTACTTCAACGACTCGCAGCGCCAGGCAACTAAGGATGCGGGCAAGATTGCCGGTCTGGAAGTAATGCGCATCGTCAATGAGCCCACAGCCGCGGCTCTCGCATATGGTCTGGACAAAAAGAAGGACGAAACGATCGCGGTGTTCGACTTCGGCGGCGGTACGTTTGATATCTCAATCCTGGAAGTCGGCGAAGGCGTAGTCGAAGTGAAGTCGACCAACGGCGACACGCACCTCGGCGGCGACGACATTGACGAGCGCTTGATCGAGTGGATCATTGAAGAGTTTAAGAAGGACCAGGGGATAGATCTTTCAAACGACAAGATGGCGTTGCAGCGTTTGAAGGAAGCGGCGGAGAAGGCGAAGATCGAACTTTCCAGCACGATGGAAACTGAAATCAATCTTCCTTTCGTCACTGCCGATCAGTCCGGCCCCAAGCACCTGGCGATGAAGTTGACTCGCGCGAAGTTTGAGCAGTTGGCTGAACCGATTCTTGGGCGTCTGAAATCGCCGGTGGAACAGGCGATCAAAGATGCGGGCGTCGACGCCAGGAAGATCGATGAAGTTGTTTTGGTTGGTGGCTCGACACGCATTCCCAAGGTGCAGCAGATGGTGCGCGATCTGTTTGGCAAAGAACCGAACAAGAGCGTCAACCCTGACGAAGTTGTCGCCATTGGTGCAGCCGTGCAGGCTGGCGTGTTGTCAGGCGAAAAGACTGACATTCTGTTGCTTGATGTGACGCCCCTCAGCCTCGGTATCGAGACGCTTGGTGGTGTATTTACCAAACTCATCGAGCGCAATACGACTATCCCAACGCGCAAATCCGAAATCTTCTCGACGGCTTCGGACAATCAAACGTCAGTTGAAGTTCACGTGCTTCAGGGCGAACGGCCCATGGCCAGCGACAACCGCACGCTCGGTAAGTTTCACCTTGTCGGCATTCCGCCGGCACCTCGCGGCATGCCGCAGGTGGAAGTGGCGTTTGATATTGACGCCAACGGCATCGTCAACGTCTCGGCCAAGGACATGGGCACTGGCCGGGAGCAGAAGATCACCATCACTGCATCATCGGGTCTCTCGAAAGAAGAGATCGACAAGATGATGCGCGATGCGGAATCTCACGCTTCGGACGACGTGAAGAAGCGCGAGGAGATCGAAGCCCGCAACCGTCTGGACAGTTTGGTTTACCAGATGGAAAAGACGGTCAACGACAACCGCGAGAAAGTTGGAGCAGTTGCGGGAGAAGTAGAGACGGCAATTGCCGAAGCCAAGAAGGCGCTCGCCGAAGGCGGCGTGGAAAGATTGAACGAAGCTTTCAATCAGCTGCAAAGTGCTTCGCACAAACTTGCCGAAGCGCTTTATCAACAAACCGGCACTCCCGGAGGTGAAACGCCTACCGAGGATCAGGCTTCCGCGGCGGGAGCTTCGTCGGGCTCGGCGCCGGGTGAAGATAATGTGATCGACGCGGAATACGTCGACGTCGACGAGAATAAATAAGAGGTTAGCAGTGAACGGTAAGCAGTGAGCAGTTTAGGAACAATGCCTCTACTGCTCGCTGCTTACTGCTAACTGCTAACCTCTTCTTATAATGGCCAAGCAAGACTATTACGAAGTACTGGGCATCAAGCGCGATGCTAAGCCTGAAGAAATCAAAAAGGCCTATCGCCGGCTCGCGCGCAAATATCACCCGGACGTGAATCCCGGAGACAAGGCATCCGAGGAGCGCTTCAAGTTAACCACTGAAGCGCATGATGTTCTTTCGGATCCGAAGAAGCGCAAGGTCTACGATCGCTTTGGTCAGTATTCCGACAATCTTGCCGATGCGGCCGCGCGCGGCGGTGGACCCACCACTGGGCGTGCCGCGCCCGGATTTGATTTCAGCGGCTTTGATTGGAGCACAACTACAACGCCGGGCAGTGGCAGCACCGGCTCGAGCTTTCGCGACATATTTGCAGATCTCTTTGGTGGTGGCGGGGTGAAGGAACAGGAACCGCCGCGAGCGCAGCCGAAGAAGGGTGCCGACATTGAGATGCCTCTGGCGCTGTCCTTTGAGGAGGCCATCAACGGCTTAACTACCAACCTCACGGTCAATCGTTCCGAGCAATGTTCGCGTTGCAATGGCGCCGGCGATATCGGTGGGCCGGTAATGGTTTGCGCCACGTGTAAAGGCTCGGGCCAGGTGCAACGCGCCGGCGGCCGGTTGCGTTTTGCGCAGGAGTGTCCTGATTGCGAGGGCACCGGACGAAGACGATCGCCCTGCTCGTTATGCAAAGGCAAAGGCACAGTGCCGAAAACAGAGACCGTCAAAGTGCGCATTCCCGCGGGCGTCGAAACTGGTTCGCGCGTGCGGATTCCGGGCAAGGGAGAAGGCGGACGTTTGGGTGCGCCGCCAGGTGACCTGCACATCATTACCAACGTCGGCACGCATAAATATTTCACGCGCAAAGGCGACAACATCTACGTAACGGTTCCCATAACCGTGCCTGAAGGCGCGCTCGGAGCAAAGATTGAAGTGCCCACCGTCGAAGGCAAGGCGCAGTTGCGCATACCGCCCGGCACACAATCGGGCCAGAAGTTTCGCCTGCGACAGCGCGGTGCGCCGTCACTACGCAAACCAGGCGCAAGAGGTGACCAGTTTGTTGAAGTGCAGGTAACGCTTCCGAAAGTGATCTCGGAAGAGACAAAGGAATTGCTGCGGCAGTATTCGAAGATGAATGCTGAAAACCCGCGCGTCGAAATGGGGTTGGAATAACGCAATGAACCGTGAACGGTAAACAGAAAAGGCGGCCGGTTCCCGGTTAACGATTTCCGATTTACGACCGATGAAGCGCAAGGCCAAGACATACACGATTAGCGCGGTTGCGGATCAGTATGGCATCCATCCGCAGACGCTGCGCCTTTACGAACGCGAGGGACTACTCAAGCCGTCGCGGTCAGAAGGCAACACGCGCCTCTACACCGATCCGGATCTCGCGCGGCTCGAGCTCATTCTTTCCCTAACGCGTGATCTTGGTGTAAACCTCGCCGGGGTGGAGATCATCCTGAACATGCGCGAGAAGATGGATGCGATGCAGCGCGAGTTTGAACGCTTCTTTCAATACCTCCAGTCACACGCCGACGAGTTAACAAACTTCGGCGAGCCTCCAGCCGAAGGCACCTCCGACGCGCTTGTTCCACTCACGCGCGCCGCCGCCCTGCGCCGCCGCAGCGCCTCACGCAGCTAAACAAATTTCTTGCATCTGGCGTTCAGAGCCCTGACGGCGATAACCATGGCGTCGTAGACCAGCGTGCAGTAGTCTACCCAAACCGCTTAGTTCCACCCTCTCGCAGTTTTCAGCGCTGACAAGGCCAACCGGAATTCAGTTGCGAGGTTTCTAAACCTCCTAGCTGTTCTTGAAACCTCATCGCTGAACTCATCGCTGGTCTCAGTTGCAGCTTAGAAAATGAAAAAGTTTGCCCCCGCACGTTTCATCATTTTTATCTGCCTGCCGCTGCTTGCCTGCTACTTTGTGGAACCGGAAAATGCCGCGGCTCAGGACCTCGATAATGTTTCAATCGCCGGACGAGTGGCGGATCAGAATAGAGCCCTTATTCCCAGGGCTACAATCGAGGCGATTCTGGTCAAGACCCAGGCGGTTAGAAAAACCGTAACGGATGCGAATGGAGATTACCGCCTGATTCAACTGGAACCAGGCAGCTACAACGTGCGCGCTTCCTTTCCAGGCTTTGCACCGCAAGAGAAGAAGGATCTGACGCTCGTTGCCGGAGAAAACCTCCAACTCGATCTGACACTCTTTCCCCAGGGTGTCACCGTCGATCCGGTGGTGGTAACCGCCAGTGACGTGCCCGCGGTGGACACTACCCGCACCGTTGTCGGTGGCACGGTCACCGCGCATGAAGTTGAATCGTTGCCGGTGGGCACGCGTTCGCCACTCGATCTGATTTTCACTCTACCCGGCGTTTCCGAAGAGCCGTTATCAACGCGCGATCTTGCCGAAGACCGCAACACGTCGACAGCCAACACTCCGGAAGAAGCCGGAACGTTCTCGCTGTCTGGCGGCCCCGCTTATTCAAACAACCTCACTATTGACGGTCTCGATAATAACGACGATCGCGCTGCGCGCGAGCGTTTTCAACCTTCGCTCGAAGCGGTCGAGGAAGTTCAGATTATTACGAACCAATTCTCAGCGGAGTATGGCCGCGCCTCGGGTGGTCGCATCAATATTCGTACACGCGGCGGCTCGAATGGTTATCAGGGACGGCTGTTCTACTTTTTTCGAAACGACATATTTAATGCAAACACTTACAACAACAAATCGAAAGGTCTGCCGCGTCTGCCGCTTGAAGAGCACAATCCCGGTTTCACATTCAGCGGTCCTGTCAGGCTGCCAATTTATGACGGACGCGCGCGCACTTTTTTCTTCAGCGCTTACGAGTACGACACGGTTTTGGACTCGGCAACCATAGATACGCTCGTGCCGATTCAACAGAATCCCCTCTTCCCGTTGCCTGCACCGACCATAACCGACCCGCTTGTTATTGGAGACCTGCGCCTCAAAGCCGGCATCGCACCTTTTGTTTCCACTGTCAGTACGCCGGTTAAGAACCATACCTCCACGACCCACATAGATCACAAATTTTCAGATCTGCATAACGCATCAATTCTTTATCAGTTGGGGCGGCAGAATAATCTGCGGCAGTTTGGTGGCGGCAATCGTCTGGCCGAAGCGTTGCTGGGAAAAACGCGAAGCACTGATGCTGTTTCTTACACCGACAACCTGGTCCTCTCGACCACGCTGGTAAATCAAACACGGGTGCAGTTATCGCGCCTGACGCCTGCGATCGCAGCAGCCGGCGGCAGCAAGCCTGTCGTGCTGATTACCTTAAACGACCCGTTACCGTCCGGCGATCCCGACCAACGCGCCGGCACGCTCGTCGCCGGCTCATCAACTTCCGGCGCCACCGATCGTCGTGAATCTCGCGCGCAGATACAGGACGTGCTCTCCTGGGTGCGCGGCGCCCACTCGCTCAAATTCGGCGGCGACGTCCACCGTATTCGCTCAACCTTCATAGACCTTTCCGACATCTCCGGCACGTTCAGTTTCCAAAGCGCCGCCGATTTCCTGGCGAACTCCCCCGGCCGGTTTCGCCAAAATTTTCAAGCTGAATCAACGCAGAAAAATACGTATGTGGGAGTCTTTGTTCAGGACGAGTGGCGCCTTTTGCCGAATCTCGTTCTTAGCTACGGGCTTCGTTATGAGAACGAGACCATCATTCGCGATCGCAATAACTGGGGGCCGCGCTTCTCCATCGCTTATGATCCTTTCAAGTCCGGCAAAACCGTTCTGCGCTTTGGTGCGGGAATCTTCTACAACCGCGCCCTGCTTCGAACCATCGACGACTTCACACTCGGCGCCCACCAACTCTTCTTTGATACCAACGCCCTGATTGATCCCGCAACCGGTCAATTGGGAAGCGCCAATTTCCGCCGTGACTTCATTGCCGCGAATCTTCAGTTTCCGCAAACGCTCACAGTTGATTCACCGCTCGTCGCAAAGTACGGCATCCTTAATACAGGGTTCTCCCGCCGGCTCGATCCCGCATTGCGCATACCTGAGAGCTACCAGACAAATATCGGCATGGAAACAGATCTTGGCCATGGATTTGTCTTCGAAACAAACTATACCTTTAACCGTGGGTTGCATCTGTGGCGGGAATTTAACGCAAACGCGCCGCGGCTGCCGGCTGGTTTCAAAAACTTTTCCGCATACCTTGGCTCGCGCGATTTTGCCAACTTCCGCAGCGGCCCCTCGGGTCCCCGTCCGCTTTACAATGTGGCGACGGCAGGCGACCTCGTAAGGTTTCTTTTTGCTCCCGCAGATCCAACTAGTCCTGATTCAATCGGACGCGTGATCGAATTTGGCGTCCCCGTTTCGCTCGTCAACCTCAACAACTTTAAGTCGGCAACATCGCTTGAGATTGCTTTGGCGGCGCTCAATGTCTTGCGACCTGATCCGGGCCGCGCGGACGTGCAGCAGTTGATCTCCGCCGGCAACAGCTTTTATCACGGCCTGACGCTGGAACTTCGCAAGCGATTCCAAAGAACAAAGGACTTCGGCTTATCCTTCCGCGCGGCATACACGCTGTCTCATCTCACGGACGATGGGATTGTGAATACGTCCGACGCGCTGATACCCGGCGATTTTTTTGGCGAGCGCGCGCGTAGTCTGCTTGACCGGCGACATCGTTTTGTTTTTTCCGGAACGTTTGATACGCCCCTGTATCTCGGCAAGCTGCGCTGGTCGCCTATCTTGCGCCTGGCATCAGGAGCGCCCTTCAACATCTCCATTGGTGGCGCTGATCGGAATCTCGACGACGTCGGAAACGATCGCCCAATTTTTACGGGCGACACCAAACTGCTTCATTGGCGCGCCCCTGGCGACGCAATCGATCCAGCAATAGTCAACCTCTTTGCGTTGCCAACAATCGGTCAAACAGGGAACCTGCCGCGCAACGCAGGCCGGGGTCCCGGCCAGTTTTTTCTCGATCTAAACGTCACCCGCGAATTCCGTCTCACTGAGAAACTCCGTCTTCGTCCGGTCGTGGAGTTTGACAACGTGCTCAACAAGACAGTCTTCAGCTTCGGCAGCGAATTCATAAACTTTAGCGCGCTGGCGCCCACTGCCACACCGGAACAGCGCCAGGCGTTCCTGGATTCTTTTCTAGTTACCACGCGCACACTTCGCCCACGCCAGGTTCGTCTCGGCGTTCGTTTGGATTTTTAGGCTTGCCTGCGAAGCAGGCAACAGCATAAAGCCTGGGGCGAAAGCCCCAGGACATCCGAACCGACCTCGGATAACAGCCCCTGAAACGGGCGTCAGCGTTTACCCTCCACTATTCAATATCTGTCGCCCGCTTCGCGAGCTTGTTCCTCTTCGTTTATTGACCCTGGGGCTTACGCCCCAAGGGCGGGGTCCCCAGCCGAGCATTCGGCTGGGGTGCGAGACTTTATGCTCTCGCCTGCTCTGCAGGCTGTGTTAAATTTCCCTGAACTCAATGGCAAACCCTTCATCAGAGTCGGAGCATATTAGCGAAGTCGACACCGCCCTGCTCGACGCTGAGTTATTCATCAAATACAAGGCGCCGGAACGGGCCATCAAGCGGTTGCGCACCGCGCTCGAATCAAATCCTCGTTCGATTCAACTGCGCGAACGACTGCGCGAAATCTGTATTGCGGAGAAGCAGAACGAAGAAGCCGCGCGGCAGTGTCTGGCGCTGGCAAGCCTCTATATCGAGCGAGACGATTTCGACAGCGCCTACGACCGTCTGTTGGAAGCCAAGCAACTGGACGCGCGCATCAACATCGCGAGCGGGTTGGAAGCAATCCGCCGCGCGCGCCGGCCGGATCTGCGACCTAACGCGACCGCGACGCAGTCCACGCGCAAAATGGGATACGCCACCCTCGCAGGCGATCTGGCAGTAATCAGTGTGTTCGATGCGATTCAGGTGATCGAGAACGCAAAACTTACCGGCACCCTCACTTTGACAAACGAAGCGCAGACAGGCCGAGTGTTCTTCAACTATGGAAAAATTGTTGACGCCGAAGCGGCCGGCGCTACCGGTGAGCCGGGCTTCCGGCAAATCGTGGAGATAACCAGAGGCAGTTTTGACTTCCAAAGCTCGGCGACCGAGTTTCCTGCGCGCATCGCGGCACTCAGCAACACCAACCTGATTCTCGACACGCTTCGTCAACTCGATGAAGGAAAGTAGTAGCCCGTCACTTTTACCCAAGCTCAAGCCCCAATACAAACCGAGAGGCGATTCGAAGAGCAGTGAGCGAAGCTGTGCGCGAGGTCAGCGAAAAGCAGAGCTTAGTATCAAAAGCCAGCTGAGATCTTGGAGTCGGCGCGAAGCACGGTTCATTCACATGCCTAAAGTTAGGCGCCTCCCAGCCAACTACGCGAAAAACGTTTTCATTAACTGTCCATTTGACGACGAATATCAGGTTATCGTCGAGCCTGCCGAGGAAAAGCCTATTCTGACTTGTTGCATTCATTGAATTGCCGGCAGTTCGATGGTGAAGATACTGCCTTTGCCAACCTCCGATGTGACAGTTACTTCTCCGCCATGCGCACGCGCTAAGTGCTTCACAATAGCGAGTCCTAATCCGGTGCCGCCCATCTCTCGCGAGCGCGCGCGATCGACGCGATAGAATCTCTCAAACAGCCGTTCGAGGTGCTGGGCCGGAATGCCTTCGCCGGAATCTTCAACGATGATCTTGTCGCGCCCTTCGCTCGCAATTTCGCTTGCTCCCATCTCTTCAGCGCGAACGAGCGTATCGGCGCCTTGCTGGGCTCTAGGTCCAGCGCGAGCGCCGCTTTCAAATTTTATTGTTACTGTGCCATTTTCCCGATTGAACTTGACTGCGTTTTCTACCAGGTTCGTCAACATTTGTTCGAGCCGTCGCGCGTCCGCATGGACGATGGCGTCGCGAGCAACAGCATTTGCGATCGTCACGCTTCGTGCTTTAGTGGCGAGCGATGAGATGACATCATTAACGAGGGGATTAAGCTCAACTTGATCGGGCTTAACCTGCACGTTGCCGGCTTCAATCGCGCTCAATTCCAAAATGTCATCGATCAGATCGTGCATCCGTGACGCGTTTTTTCGAATAATCGAAAGGAAGCGTTGACTACTTTCCCGGTCATCGAGCGCGGTCGTTTCCAAAGTTTCGACAAAAGCCAGAATCGCTGTTAGCGGAGTTCGCAGTTCGTGGGAAACATTGGAAAGGAATTCCTGGCGAACATGTTCTAACCGCTCGATGCGCGTGACGTCGATAAAAACGCCCAACGCACCTTCCGCGCCTTCCGCGCCTTTGTTATCCAGCGCACCTCTGGCGCGTTTTCCATTGGGGCTGCTCAGTGGCACCACCCGCAGATCGAAGACCAGACGCTCTGGTCCATGCGTTTCAATTTTCACGCCGCTGCGCTCGATTCCCTTTAGGGCATCGAGGAAGGCGCTGTAGATGGCCGGATTGCGAGTGAGTTCCGTCAGACGCTGGGCATTGAGGTTCCCCCGGGAAAGATTAAACAAACGATGCGCCGCGGTGTTTGAGGCAACGACGCGCATGTCTTTGTCAACCACCAGCAGCCCTTCGCGCATTCCGTTCATCGTTGCTTCAAAGAGTTTTCCCAGCGCGAAAATATCTGCCGGTGATGTCTCGTCGGTCGCATTCGCAGTAGCGCGCGTCGCTTGAAGTTTTTCTGTTGAAGTCCTGGTTAACACTCTGACGAGCCAGACTACGGCGACTAACAGAATGAGACAGGCAACAGTAAGTCGCGTAGTAAACGAAGGCAATAGTAGAACACCGGCGAGGGAAACTACGCAGGCGGCGATCAAGACGATGTAACGCTTAGGCATAAAGACGATCTTCAGCGCTCAAAAGGCGGAGTGTCTGATTCGCCCGTGCGATTGTTCTCATTAACATTCAGTCTCAGGAGTCTGCCAAAAAAGCCACGTAATGGCGCAATGTCTATAGAACCTTGAGCCTCTAATAACGGAATTAATGCCTGTACGCAATCGCCGAACAATCATTGCGGCGCAACAAGACCAACGCCGAACTAAACCTTGCCCGCGCAGCCGACGAAACGATAACCGACGCCAACTACAGTTTCAATGCAGTCGCCACATTCGCCGAGTTTTTGTCGCAGCCGCCGAATGTGAACGTCGAGTGTGCGCGCGTCGCCGTAGTAACTATAACCCCAGACGCTGTCCAGTAATTGCTGGCGGGTCACAACGCGATCGGCGCTCTTCGCCAACACCGCCAACAAAGTAAATTCCTTATTAGTGAGTTTCACCTTGTTGCCGTGGCAGAGCACGCGGATGTCGTCGAAATCGATCAGCAGATGATCGTCTTCATAAGTTTTACCCTTCGTCTCATCGAGGCGACGCATAACCGCGCGCACGCGCGCGAGCAACTCTCTTACCGAGAAGGGCTTTGTAATGTAGTCGTCGGCGCCGAGATCCAGACCGGCGACGCGATCTGACTCAGATGCCTTGGCGGTCAACATGATTATCGGAGTGCGCCGCGTAGCAGGTTCTCTCCGAAGGCGGCGGCATAACTCAGTGCCGCTCATTCCCGGCAACATCAAGTCGAGAATTATCAGCAAGGGCGGCTCACGTTCATTTAGGGCCGCGGCCAATCCAGCTTCACCGGTCAAGGCCGTCACAGACTTTAACCCTTCGCGCTCGAAGTTGTACTTCAAGCTTTCGGAGATGTCCGCGTCATCTTCGATGATAAGGATTGGTCGTTGCATTAGTTAACTGGTCAGGTGGGACAGGCATTCGTACCTGTCGGTTATTGTTTTGCGAACCGAAGACAGACAAGAATGTCTGTCCTACTTTCACTTGAAATGCTTGATGAACGCAGCTTCGGCCATGTAGACCGTCAGTTCGCAAATGTCAGTTACATAATCGCCAATACGCTCAAGGTGCTTCGCCACAAATATCAGCCGCGCGTCTCGCGTCGCCGTCGCTGGTTCGGTCACCATCATTTCAATCAGCCGGTGAAAAATATGATTGTAGAGTTCGTTAATCTCTGTGTCGCTCTTGATGACTTCGCGCGCCGCCAGCGGATCGTTGGACGTGAACGCATCCAGCGCTCGTCGCAACATCGACAAGGCGTGTTCGGCCATGTGTTTTAGATCGACGACCGACTTCAACTCGGGTTCGTTGTTGAGGTCCAGGGCCGCGCGAGCGATGTTGCAGGCGTGATCAGCAATACGCTCGAGCACCGGCGCCATTTTCGCAACGGAAATAACAAAGCGAAGGTCGCGCGCAGCGGGTTGGCGCAGGGCGATTATGTCGATGCACTGCCGATCGATCTCTACTTCCAGGCGATCTACCTGGTCATCATTATCGAGCACCTGGCGCGCAACTTCGCTGTCGCGGTCGGTCAGCGCGTGCATCGCCTGCTCGAGGGCTGTCTCCGCTTCTCCGCCAAGCAAGAGAACGCGATCGCGCAGCGAGTTGAGTTCGTCGTCAAGGTGTCGGTGGTATTCCATATCCTGCAATTGGATCTTTGTAATCGGTGCTTTGCGCTTTGTGTTTTGCGCTTTGTACGCGCCTTCTAACCAAACCTTCCGGTGATGTAGTCCTCAGTCAACTTCTCATTGGGATTAGTAAACATCTTTTCAGTTGAATTGACTTCAATCAGCTTTCCCAACAGGAAGAATGCCGTGGTATCGGAAACGCGCGCTGCCTGTTGCATGTTATGCGTCACAATTACAATCGTGTACTGCTGCTTCAGTTCAACAATCAGCTCTTCAATCTTGTGCGTGGCGACTGGATCCAATGCCGATGCCGGTTCGTCCATCAATACTACCTCAGGCCGGATGGCCAGCGCTCGCGCAATGCAGAGGCGCTGCTGCTGGCCGCCGGAGAGACTCAAGGCAGACGATTTCAAACGGTCTTTCACTTCCGTCCAAAGCGCTGCGTCTCTCAACGCCTGCTCCACCCGTTGTTGTAACTCGGCCTTGCTCTCGGTGAGCCGGTTTATGCGCAAACCGTAGGCAACGTTATCAAATATCGATTTCGGAAAGGGGTTTGATTTCTGAAAAACCATACCCACTTTACGCCGCAGCTCAACGACGTCCGTTCCCGGCGCATAAATGTCGCTGCCATCCAGCAACACGTGGCCCGCGACTCTGGTGCCGGGAATTACGTCGTTCATGCGATTGAGTGTGCGCAGAAAAGTTGACTTGCCACAGCCCGATGGTCCGATGAAGGCCATCACGATTCGCTCCGGGATTTCCAGCGACACGTCGTGGAGCGCCTGGATCCTGCCATAGAAGAAGTCGAGATTCCGGACAGCGATTTTTGCCGTCTCTTCCGTCCGCGGGAGCGGCGGCTTGAAGTCGCCCTCGGGAACCGTGATCCTGGTTGTGATAGTTGGCGCGGGCATCGACATTACGAATTTCGGATTTCGGATTTCGGATTTCGGATTTGAGATCCCAGAATCTCGGATCCCAGAACCTCGGATCTCAAATTTCAGATCTCACACTCAGATTTCAAATTTCAGATCTCAGATTTCACCACTCAGAACCTTCTACGCGTCAGGAAACGAACCGCAATATTGATTGACAGGATCAGTGTCATTAACACCAGTGTGGCGGCCCAGGCCTGCGCGTGCCAGTCATCGTAGGGCGAGATGGCATAGTTATAGATTTGCACAGTCAGCGAAGCAATCGGCTGGTCCAGGTAATAACTGAAGAAGCGGCTGCCGAACGCGGTAAACAAGAGCGGTGCGGTCTCTCCGGAGATGCGGGCAATAGCGAGCATCGCGCCGGTCGCAATCCCTGATGCCGCCGCGGGAATTACTACGCCAAGCGTTACTCGCCACTGCGGTGCACCAAGCGCCAGGGCGCCTTCACGCAGGCTGTGTGGTACGAGTTTGATCATTTCTTCAGTTGTGCGTGCGACGATCGGAATCATTATGAGTGCCAGCGCAATGCCGCCGGCAAGTGCGGAAAAATGTTTCAACGGCACGACGATAATGGTGTAGACAAAGACGCCCGTAACTATCGAGGGAATGCCTGTCAGCGTGTCGACCAGAAACCGCAGCAAACTGCCGAAGCGCCCGGCGCCAAACTCGGCCAGATAAACCCCGACGGCGATTCCGAAAGGCAGACCGATAGCGGATGAAAGCCCAAGTAACATCAGAGTCCCCAGGATCGCATTGCGAATACCGCCGCCTTCGCCCACAGGCCGGGGATCGTTTACCAGAAAACTTAGACTGAGCGAACCGATGCCTTGCATTGCAATGTAGACCAGGATGATCAGCAAAATGCCAACTGCTGCCGCGGTGCAAAGCGCAGTCAGCGTTGTCATGGTCGCGCTTTTGCTACGGCGTAACTGGTCGACTCTTCTCATCCCATTTTGTAACGCAAACTGTTAGTTTGCGCGTTGCGTCTCTTTCTTGCGCAAACTGTTAGTTTGCTCGTGCTACACATTGCCAGCGCCACTTGTTTTGCGCGTGACGTTCCACACCAAAACTCTGGCCAGGCCGTTGACAACAAAAGTAACCAGGAAAAGGATCAGGCCCAGTTCAACCAGGGCGCTCAGATAAAGATCCTGGGTCGCCTCGGTAAACTCATTGGCGATTGCCGAAGCGATCGTATAAGACGAATCGAAAAGCGAGGCGCTAATGTGGGCGCGGTTGCCGATGACCATCGTCACTGCCATGGTCTCCCCGATGGCGCGGCCCAATCCCAGAATTACCGCGCCGGCAATTCCGGGGGCGCCGTTTATGAGCACCACACGCGTCGTTTCCCACTTTGTCGCGCCCAACGCCAGCGCCGCTTCGCGCTGGGAACCCGGAACCGCTGACAACACGTCCCGCACGACCGCCGAGATAATGGGCGTCACCATAATTGCGAGAATCACTCCGCCGGTAAGCAGGCCAATCCCGGTGATAGGTCCCTTAAATAGCGGCAGCCAGCCGAGCCAACGTTGCAGCGGCGGTTCGACGTGGACGCGCAGAAACGGAGCCAGCACGAAGATTCCCCAGAGTCCGTAAACAACCGAAGGAATGGCCGCCAGCAGTTCCACCAGGAACGTTACGGGCCGGGCCAGGTAGGTCGGGGCCTGCTCAACAAGATAGATAGCAATTCCCAACGAGAGAGGCACGCTAATGATGAGCGCGATTAACGAAGAAGCGAGCGTGCCGTAAATGAAGGGCAAGGCTCCAAACTGGCCCGTGACCGGATTCCATTCGCTGCTGGTGATGAAGTTGAAGCCGAAGTGCCGAATTGAGAGTAACGATTTCGCCGCCAGCGCGAAAATCATCGAGCCGATAATCAAGATCAGCAACACGGCTGCGGCCAACAACAGACTGCGAAATATCGCGTCTCCCGTGTTGCCCGTTGGCGACAGCGCGCGCCACCAGCCCCATGACGAAGTCTCGCGTTTGGCCTCGGGAGTCATGAGTAGGAAACGTTGGGTTCGCAGTTAGCATGTGCGGCTTCGCCGCCGCACAGTGCGGTAAGGCTCGGCCTTACCGTCGAGTTAAAGAGCGGAAGCCAAGAGGCTGCGCCTCCGTTTGGTTTATGAGGCGCAGCCTCAAAAAAAGTTAACGAGTAGCGGTAAGGCGGAGCCTTACCGCACTGTGCGGCGGCAAAGCCGCATAAACTCCGCATGCCAAGACTCGTGAGTCGGGAGGCTGAATTCATTGGCTCATTTTCCGTTCCAAGTTGCGGCGTCTGAATCATTTCTTGA
>DIYZ01000056.1:22813-25130 GCA_002427845.1 Chloracidobacterium sp. UBA6041
AAGTTATTGAATTAATTTTCGCTTCAGCGCGTTTGACGATCTCGGCAGGCAGTGGAGCGTATTGCAGATCTTTTGCAAACTGCTCGCCGTCGTGGATTCCCCACCAGAGAAAATCAACCAACGCCTTTCCTTTGTCGGCGTTCTTCTGATCTTTGTAAGCCAGAATGTACGTATAGCTCGAGATTGGATAAGCGTTCTCCCCGGTGGAATTCGTGATCGAGACGCGCAGGTCTTCCGGAGTCTGGGCGGAAGCTGAGGCTGCTGCGGCTGTAACCGCATCGATCGAGGGTTCGATATACTTTCCAGCCCCGTTCCTTATCAACGCCACGGGGAGTTTGTTCTGCACCGCATAGGCGAGCTCGACATAACCGATGGTGTTAGGCTGTTGCTTGATCTGACCCGTCACCCCTTCGTTGCCCTTGCCACCCTGGCCCACGGGCCACTTCGGCGATTTGTCAGTGCCCACTTTCTCTTTCCACTCCGAACTTACTTTTGAAAGATAGTCAGTGAACACGAATGACGTGCCGCTGCCATCAGCACGATGGACCACCGTGATGTCCGCTGCCGGAAGACTCACGCCGGGGTTGTCTTGCTTGATGCGCGGGCCATCCCACTTCTTGATCTTGCCCAGAAAAATATCAGCCAGAACTTCAGGTGACACATGGAGTGGCTGAGTAATCGAAGCTACGTTATACGTGACAACGACCGCGCCGAGGACGGTCGGGATATGAAGTATCTCGCCCGGCGCCGCTTTCAAATCCGCGTCGCTCATCGGGGCGTCCGAGGCGCCGAAGTCTACCGTTTGCGCCTGAATCTGTTTGATGCCGCCCCCTGAACCGATCGACTGATAATCAATACGCACGTTCGGATGGAGTTTGCCATATTCGCTTAGCCATTTCTGATAAAGCGGATTCGGAAATGTTGCGCCGGCGCCCTGAAGATTGATTACGCCGCCGCTGCCAACGGGGCCCGGGCCGGGGCTGCACGCCAGCGCAAACAGAGCAAGCGTTAATATTGAAAACCAAACTACAATCGGCAAACGTCTTTTCCAGAGAGACATATTGTTTCCTCAGCTAGACCGGGCAAGAGATGCGGAATAACACTTCACTCTAGATAGTGAGTGTTACATCTATCTAAACTAGGGCTGAATTCTGTGTTAACAGTCGGGAGGTTGGTAACCGATGCAACTCTTTGCTCGCCGGCTTACGCGAGCCTGAGGGTTGAGGACATGGCTGGTCTTACTTTATCCGACTCGGCTCGAAGTCCTTCAGGGCTATTCTTTTCGATAACGAACATTCTCAGCCGCTCTCGTCACGCAATACATGTCGTTTGGCTCACAACCCTCAACTTCCACTTGAATCGTGGTGTGCGCGATGCCAAAGCGATGTTCAAGTTCTTGCGTCACTGCCCTCAGCACGTTCTCGCCACTGCGCACGCTCTGCTCATCAACCATGATATGACAGCTGCCACAAACCATACCGGAGCCAACAGTCCACACGTGAAGATCGTGGACTGCTCGCACACCGTGCACACCGCTTATGGTCCGCTCTACCGCAGCCATATCCATACCCTCCGGGATTGCTTCCAGAAGGACATTGACTGCCTGCTTGAGAATTCCCCATGAGCTCCAGAGAATCAGAATACCGATCAGAACGGAGATTGCGGGATCGGCAAATGAAGCCCCGGTAAAGGCCACCACCAGGCCGGCTCCGACGACGGCGGCAGCCGAGATCGCATCGCTCAACGTATGCATGTAGGCGCCGCGGATGTTGAGGTCTCCTTTGGCTGCCCTTCTCAACCACAAACTGATCACGGTGTTCATGAGAACGGCAACCAAGGCAACGGCAATCATGACAGCGCTTTGGACCGGCTCAGGGTGACCGAGCCGCCTGGTCGCTTCCCAGAAGATCAACAGGGCAATCACCACGAGCGAGACGGCATTAATCAACGCCGCGAGAATGCCTACGCGGTGATAGCCGTAGGTGCGTTGCGCAGTAGAGGGTTTGCGCGCAATCCAGATTCCGTACCACGACAGGATGAGCGCCAATGCATCGGCAAAGTTGTGGCCTGCGTCTGACACGAGTGCCAGTGAGTGTGAAAGGTAACCGGCGATCGCTTCGCCCAAGACGAATACAATCGTGATGACAATCGAAAGCATTAGCCGTCGTCCGGTTAGTGCTGCGGCATTGTTATGGCTGTGGCCCATTCGCTTCTCGGTCAGCAGGAAAATATTTGAACGTTCTTATGACCGCTTGTTAACACGCCAAGAGTTTGCAGTCAAAGGTTCCTGGTGGCATGCTCGCGCGTGAATTGAGTG
>DIYZ01000056.1:25390-26639 GCA_002427845.1 Chloracidobacterium sp. UBA6041
CAGCCAGAGTGGCCCACTCCCGGGCTCGACCGACGCGTAGCGGCGCGATGACTTTAGCCCGGCCTTTCAAGGCCGGGATCGGGCGTTCAGAATTGCCCCGTCACGTCAGTGACGGTTGAATTATCCCCAGAGATACCGTTCATCGTATTGAATGCCGTGCTGCTGCAAGAACTCCCGATACTCTTCTTGAAAGGTCCTGTTGCGATGATGCTCGCGCTGAGTCTGAATGTAGCGAACGATCGCGGGAAGATTCGATTTGCTGGCCGTGAACGCACCATACCCATCTTGCCAACCGAAGTTCCGTAGTGCTGGAAACTCATCATGGATCCATTTTGATGAGTCACCTTTGAGGAACTGAGCAATCTGGCTGGGCGCGAGTGTTGCCGGCGCCGTTACGAGCGCGTGAATGTGATCTTCAATGCCGCCAACTTGCAGCGCCATCATCTTGTGGGCGCGGGCTATGCCGCCTACGTAAGCCCACACACGTTCTTCAATGTCGGGCACGAGCCAAGGCTCACGGTTTTTGGTTGAGAAAATAACGTGATAGTGAAGTGACGTATAGGTGTTGGCCATAGCTGAAGGGCCATCAATCGTCGCTGACGCGACGCGGAGGTCTTTAGCTCATCTATCCCGGCCTTGAAAGGCCGGGCTACATTCATACGGCCGCTACGCGGCTGGGCTTCCGCCTCATTGCGCGCTTTATATATGCGTCAAGACCGCGCGGCAATACTTGACGCGAATTGAGCTTCGAGCCGCTTATGCAAGATTTCTTTTATTTGGGAATGCTCATGTATGAGGCGCGTAGATTTTGAGCCTGTGCATCACACACCATTAGCTCCGACAACGTCATGTGTCACACCGAAACAGGCCGAAGCTGCGGGAACACCTTCGCAGCGATGCACGGGCCTCGACTTCAGATAGGAACGGGATTGCGTTAACCAAGTGTGTTGACAGGTGTGTTATAGCTTTTCGCTGTCATCATTTGGTTCTAGAGTTTTCCGGCTTCACTCATAGTGAGAAGCCTCCGCCCCCTCCATGAAAGTGGCCTCTTGGCCAACACGTTCAGCACCCACCTGAATGCCGCGCATTCAGCGCCACTCAGGGTCAGACTCTGGGCGGCCTACTAAGAATTACAGTGTGCCAACTGGCATTTGTGCAATTTCCCAATAAAACCGCAGAAATCTCCACTGTAATTGCGGCCAGGCCTGAGAAAGTTGCGCTTTTCCCGACTTATACCGCTCCTGTGACG
>DIYZ01000002.1:0-390 GCA_002427845.1 Chloracidobacterium sp. UBA6041
AAGGGGGCATGCCCCCGCTCTTCGGATGATCGAAGACCTCTCAAGACATCAGCAACCGATTAGCAATCTATTTGCATGGCCTGCAAATGATCGCGAGTGGGATCGCTACCGGTTGACTGCCGAGCAAATCGATTTTTACAGAACCAACGGTTACCTTGCCGGTGTACGCGTGCTCACCGATGAGCAGATCGAAACGTTGCGTGCGGAGCTGGACCCACTCACTGACCCATCCCATCCCGGCAAGCCACTCTTCTATGAATATCATTCAAACGAATCGACTGATCCCACCAAAATTCTCTTTCACGCGCTCGGTGCCTGGCGAGTCGCGCCGGGCTTTCACGATCTGTTGTGGAATCCCGCTTTTCTAATGCCGGCCGCGCAGCTTCTAAG
>DIYZ01000002.1:585-3684 GCA_002427845.1 Chloracidobacterium sp. UBA6041
CAGGATTATTCATACTGGACACGCACAAGACCGCTGGCGCATCTCTCCTGCTGGATCGGGCTTGACGATTCCACACGAGACAATGGCTGCGTTCATTACGTTCCGGGCAGTCACAAGTGGAATCTGCTTCCGGTTACGGGCCTTGCCGACGACCTGAACGCGATCCAGACGGTCTTGTCTAATGAACAAAAGGAACAGTTTGCGCCGGTAGCCATTGAACTGAAACAGGGGGAAGCCTCGTTTCATCATCCTCTGATGGTCCACGGCTCAATGGAAAACAGAACTGATCGACCGCGAAGAGCAACGGTGATAAATGCTTTTCGCGATGGGGTGGTTTCTAATTCAGACGAGCCGCCGCTGGAGGGCGTGCCGCCAATTCCGAGGGGCCGCAAGATGGAAGGACAATTCTTTCCGCTGCTGTTCGACCCCGGGCGGACTGCGTAAGTTAATACGTCCGAGACTCGCAATTCCTGGGACTCGCAATTCTTAAGGAACATCTCGCCGCAACGAGTGTCTAAGTGTTTGTCAACGACCGAGCGTTTCAAGACCGACAACACAAGGGAAATCAGTTGGAGGACACGACCATGTCAGAGCACGATAAGACCGGCAACAAGCCTTCAATAAATGTGACGCCATTGATAGACGTTTTGCTGGTCATGCTGATCATCTTTATGGTAGCCGCTCCGTTACGGCCTCACCGTTTTCTTGCCAAGCTTCCGGCTGAACCCGACAGTCGTGTGCTGCCACCGGACATACATACTCTTCTGGTAACCATCGAACCCGACGGAACGCTTAAGCTGAACGGGCTCACCGACGACATGGGCACGGTCGAAGATCCTTCTAAGCTCAGCAATACGCTGTCATCGTTGTTTGAACAGCGAAAGGCAAATCACGTCTACCGCGCGGAGATGTGGTCGCGCACAGATGTGCCGGAGGATTACCGTATCGAGAAGACCGTATTCATCAAGGCGCCACGCTCAATACCTTATGGTGAAGTAACAAAAGTGATTGACGGATTGAAGGGCGCAGGAGCCGACCCGGTAGGCTTGCAGTTGGATAGTTTGAACTAAGCGTCCTATTTAACTCAAAGCCTTTTCGGTGCGCCATTAAAACGGTTACTGCCATATCCTGACCGCGTTAGCACCACACTTAAGTACGGTACTGCTGAGATTTCCAGCCAACCAACCATACGTCTTCCTCCATCTTGGATTATCATGGGTTGAACCGATAAACAGTCGGTTCTAATTTCGGCAAAAATCCTGTAACTTGTGTCGGGATACACTGAGGAGTTTTTGAACTAATGACAAAAGCTGATCGTTTGGCTCTTTTGTTTTTGATTGCTATTGCAGTCCTGCTCCCGGTGGGAAGCTCCGCGGCCCAGCCGCAGGACCAGGCCGGAGGCGGTAGTTTATCCCGTGAGGCCGTTGGCGGCGCGGCACTGATTTTCCGGAGGCCGGATAATCCGACGGTGCGTGTGGGTGGTGGAGCGGCCGGCGCTGCTGTGGGTGCCGGTGGCGGTCGCACGGCAAACAGGGTTAAAGCGCGAACGGCAGCGGTGCATGAACAAGTCATCGCTAAAGCAAATGCGGCGCGGAGCGCGCCCAAACCCCGTTACTCGGAGGCGGAACAGCAATACAAGTTGGCGGCTCAACAAGAGCCGGACGATGCGCGTGCGCATATGGGTCTGGGGAACGTATTCTTGGATCAGGGACGCTTTGCGGAAGCAGTCGATGCTTATCGGGAAGCCATCAAACTAAAAGTGGACTACCTGCCGGCCTATCAACCTTTAAGCTATTCGCTGGATCGGTTGAATCGTTATCCGGAAGCGATCGATACATTGAAGCAAGCGCTGACGTATGATCCGAACAATGCCGAGCTCTACAACAATCTCGGATTTTCTTATGTTCATGCGGAGCGCTACGCGGATGCAGTCGCGGCGTGCCAGCAGGCAATTGCTCTTTTAGGTCAGTCGGGCCAGGCGTTCAGACAGGGATTGCAAAACCGGAATGAAGTCTTATCCAACGCGTACAAGAATTTGGGGAATGCCTACAACGGTTTGAACCAGTACAACGAAGCTGCCGATGCGCTCAAGCACGCGACGGAGATTGAACCGACAAACGCAGCGGCCCACTTCAACCTTGGTCTCACTCTGTATAATGGGCGTCGTTATTCGGAGGCCATCGAAGCCTACAAGGCGGTGATCAAACTAAGACCGGAACTTGCCGCGGCGCATTACAATTTAGGTCTCACTTACGTCGCGATTAATGACAAGGGAGCGGCGCGGCAGGAATACGATATTCTCAAACCACTCAACGCCGACATGGCCGCCCAGCTTCAGAGCTTGATCAAGAAGTGAGCACCAATCGCGGACGGCGATAGCCGTAGACGACACCAGCAAAGGCAATCCCCTCTCTTTGACGGCGAGTAGCTTCGGCTAAGAGGTCTTCATCCTGCGAGAACAAAACACGCAGTAGATCCGCTGCGCGATCCAGCAGCACGTTGTCGGGCACATGACGTCGGCCATCATCTTGAGCGGTCAAAACATCTACGCCTCTCAAGCGCAAACCGGCTGTGATAAGCGCGGTGCACGTGCTCGTCCATGTACAGCGCGACACTCACGAGGGAATTTTTTGCTTATGAAGCTTACCTGCGAGAGGGGAGAGACCAGCGTTGCGGCGTTCGTCTTCGGCGTATTGCCGGCGACGTTCAATATCCGCGTCCAGCTCTTCTTTATGGTCCCAGTAGTAGGCTAATGCGGAATGTATCTGGCCAAGCGTAAGGTATGGATGTTGGAAATGCAGCTCTTCCGGACTCCAGCCATAGGCCATCTGGGCCATTACTAACTCAACCACTTTCATGGTCGTCCCTACAATGACGGGCACACCTTTGGAGTCGAGTTGCACATGCTCATAAGTTGTCATCGTTTCAGGCGTCGTGCTCATGGTCCCGTCCTTTTAGCTCAAATATTCGCCTCGGCGGTCCTTAGGATAATCGAAGTCGTCTAGCTTGCCCAATCTTAGGTGCTGAAGCAGTTTGGATTCGATGAAGAATTAGAGTTTTTCCCCAGTCACCGTGGTGGCATGAAGTTATTACCACCTC
>DIYZ01000089.1 GCA_002427845.1 Chloracidobacterium sp. UBA6041
GCTGAAGGCGCGAAACGGGTCTCACCCATTCCGCGCCTTCAGGGGAGTTCCGATGTGAATTAGAACTTAATGGATCGGTTGTCCACCAGAGACGTATGTTGCAATCGTGTCGTGGTGCACAGCTAAGTGCTCGCGGATTGCGAGTCCCTGCTCTTGCGGCTGTGTGCCTGCCGGTGGCTGCGGCGGCGGGGCACCTATATCGGCCCATGAGTCGTAGCGCGTTATATCAAGGAAGTTCCAGGCCGCACCCTCGACATGAGCAAACAGCACGTTGCGGCCGGGGGTGTCCTGAGCATTGCGCTCAAGTACCTGCCGAAGCTGCTGTCGATGTCCGGTCAGCGCGCGGTAGTCAGTGACTACATAGACGGGCTCGCCCTTGGCCACAACCAGCGCTTTCTGCACCACAGCCCAACTTGGACCAACGACAAAGGTGTCGTTGTGCCAGTCAGTGAGCGATCCCACCCGCTGGTAGTAATCCATGAGGGCCTGTGGCGGAGCATTAGCCGTCAGCGTGGTCTGCTTGCCGAGCGGCGTGATCGTGATCAAATCCCATTCGTCGCCGTCGCGGTGCCTCAGGATGATTGGCGTCACTTGAGGCTCGCCTGCTTCTGGAGCCGGCGCGCTCTTGTAAGCATCGATGAGCTGCGGCAGTTTTCCCGGCGCCGCCTTCGAGATGTGGATATGGTACAACTCGAGCGCCGGCGCTTGCGGCTGGGCCGGCTGTTGAGCAACTGCTGTTGTGGCGGTTAACAAAACCGCAGCGAAAAAGGGAATACCACTCCTTGCATGTGTCTTCTCCATTTTCATCTCCTTGGGGATGGGAATCTACGCGCTACAAATTGCGCAGTGGATTGCGCGATGACAATTGGGCGCTGGAAATCGCGCTGGAAATTGCGCGGTAGAAATCTGCGCAATAGGAATCTGTCTTTCGATGGGGCGCAAGGTATCCCGAGACCTGGAAGCCCGTCAAGGATTTTGGAACAGTTTCTTTCGAGGCCGAGACTCGATTCTGCGGCGCGGCCCAGGGGCGGGGTCCCCACGCGGGCAGCCCGCGTGGGGTGCTAGAGTTGCCGCCGCAGCGGCCACCCTGGGATCTGGTTTTTCGTGTGGCCTACGCACGGTCCAAGTGAACCAGGCAGAAGCCCGACCCCGGGGTCCCCGACGGCGCAGCGCCGTTGGGGTGGGGTCACGGTCGCCTTCAGGCCTGCGACCCTAACCCGGCACTTCGCTGGGTCCTATACTTGATACCTTTCGCGTTCAGGACCCACCCGCTACCGCGTGGTGGTACTGACCTCACGGGACCGTAACTAACGCAATTGACTGTTGGACTCAAACTGCATCAGTACCCGAAAACCAGAGAAGTGGATGAACCCGGGTGACGGACGCCTTTGGTGAAGGTGACGCTCCGTTCTGATGGAAGGCGATATGATGGAAGCCGAGGCGACAATTACTGGAACGTCCGTAGATGCTTATTTCGTCACAACGGGGAGAGGTATGTGATAGCCGTCTCCGAGGATGCGAGCCACAAACGGAGCTCTGGCATAGAACGCACGCGACACGCTTCCATGACCCGGCCCCTTGGTACGCGGTTGTATCAAGACACCCATCGAACCACTCAAGGCAGAAAACCCATCTCGAATAATGGTTTCTCGAACGAGCTCATAATCCGCTCTGACTTGCTGATAAATCTCGGGATCGCTTAGATCAAACTCAGCCACGGAATGTAAGAGGGAGCAGGTCACTTCAATGCAGTCGAAGATACGTGCTACGAGGTAGTGGGTCAGTTTGATGTCCGATGAGCTTGAACTTGTCGTTGCGCCTTAAGTGTCTTCGACGCGTAGCGTCGGTATGAATTTAGCCCGGCGTTTTAACGCCGGGATCACGTTAGTGCCCGTTCTCGTCGCGTAGCGACGATTGAATCCAGTTTCAGGCGTCGCTACGCGACGGCGAACGCCTCGTTGCCCTTTCCCGGCCTTGAAAGGCCGGGCTAAATTCATACCGACGCTACGCGTCGAAAGTAAATCAAATCTTCCTTTGGTTCGACGGGGATGTAAGTGCCGCTCGAGCTAGCTAGGCTAGATAGTCGCCGAGCTGCGATTCGCACGTACTTGTCGTCCATCTCACAACCAATAAATCTTCGGCTAAGGCTGAGTGAAGCTACTCCGGTTGTAGCGGAGCCGGCAAACGGATCGAAAACCAAATCACCCTCGTTTGTGCTTGCCCGCAAACACCGTGACACGAGACCAATCGGCTTCTGCGTTGGATGTTTCCCATAACGCTTTTCCTCTTTGTTTGGCGTGGGCATCCGCCAAACGTTCTTCATTTGTTTCCCGCCGTTCTCCCCCTTCATCGTCTCGTAATTGAAAGTGTATTTGTCTTTCCCCTTCCTCGCTTTGGTCGCCCAAAAGATGAGTTCAGTGGCATGCGTGAAGCATCGGCAACCCAGATTTGGGGGTGGCGCTGGTTTCTCCCAAATTATGTCGTTGAGTATTCGAAAGCCCAACTCCTGCAGAGCAAAACCAACGGATGGATAGACATGCATTGTGCCGGAGAGCCAGATCGTGCCTGTCTCTTATACACATCTGACGCTGCCGAAGATAC
>DIYZ01000294.1 GCA_002427845.1 Chloracidobacterium sp. UBA6041
TTTTTAGGGCGAATTCGTCCATTCGCACTGGCCTTTTCTTTTCTTTTTAGCGCGAAATTGTGCATTCTCGCCTCGACTTCAAGAAACCGTCCTTGAGCATCGCGTTTTCAATGACACGGTACGCCTGTACCTCGCTCAAGCCGGCCGACCGAACTTTAAACCAAGTCATCGAGATCATGCGCGCGGCCGCGCTGGGACCGCTTGGGTTGATTGGATGATGAGACTAACGCGGCGCTGAGAGATGAACCCGCATGCCTGTCCTACTGGATCGTCAACTAGAATCAATCGATACGCGCATTTGTATCTAGAAGCTCTCTTTCAACTACTTTGTGAACGTCCGCGTCTTTTACCTCGCTAGAAAGCTCAAGCGCAAGCTCTCGAGCTTTGGCCGCTTCAATTGTCTTGGCCAGCATCTCTTCGCGGGCATAGTAAATCGAAGCCATAATCTTGTAGCGTTTAGGGTATTGAGATGCCATTTCGATCGCCCTCAGGTAATGTGCGCGACCTTCTGCAATACGCCCTGAGCGAAAAGCCAGTAGTCCCTCAGTTGCAGTCACAACAACTTCTTGGGCGCCTAGCACTTTAGATAAGTTGATTTGGTCAAATGCCTCTTGGGCTTTCCTTGTATCACCCAAGCTGGCGCAGGCAAAAGCTAGATTGTTCAGTAGCATCGGATCATCTGGATTCGCAATGCGTCCCAGCTTTAGAATTCTTACTCCCTGTTGATAATCACCTAGGACAGTAGATGCAACGTAGGAACCGAAAGAAATTGGACGACTGGAAAAAGGTTGATCATAGGACCACTTCCAAGACTCTTCGAGCGCGTTTACCCAGTTACCACTCGTATAATGCTCCCAGGCCTGTGCTTCGTAAACGCGTGGAACATTATTAAACTGGCTTACCCGGATTTCATCCAAACCGGCGATCCGACGTGATGCCCACTCAACCTGTGCCACACTATTCTCTGTTGGTGACACTAAGGCTTTGCGAAAAAGTTTTCGCGCATCTCGCGCCTTACCATTTTCCAGTTCTAGAGTTGCTATAGCGCTGGCTAACTCTGTTAGTTCAGAGGGCTTGAAGTGATCGTCAGCGATGATTCGTTGACCGGTTTTTGCAAATCGGGAAGAACCTCCCGCCGCTGATGACACTGCAATTTCGGCTGCCATAAGCCACGGATCGCTTTTGCTCGCATCAGATCTGCGGAGTATCTGATGTGCTCTTTCAGCCCTATTAATATGAATAAAAAACCGCGTAGCTGAGCGGAGGACAAAACGATTTTGGGAGTCCAACTTCAGCGCCATCTCAATCGCACGCTTTGCTCTTTCACTCTGGTCCAACAGAGTGTAGAAGCGAGCAAGATCCACATAAGCGATGGTATTGCGGGGTTCATCTCTCAGCCGCCGCCGTAGGGAGTGAATTCGCTTTTGAATTTGCTCCGGATCGACGATTTCTATCTCGTTAGAGACAGAGACTCGTTCAGCGTCTGTAAGAGGATGTATGATTTGATAGGCAAAAGATTTGACTGTGCTGGGAACATGCTCTCGTTTCGCGATAAGGAACTCTGCGGCCTCTCGTGCGTCTTGGTATCTTTTAAGTACGAAAGCCGCACTGACCAAGTCAGCGGCATGCGGGATGTCCTTGTTGTTTGACCAATCTCGTACCTTTGAAGCCAGGAAATCACCCTTGGGAAATTGCAGCGCTGGCTCTGACTCGGCAGACGACTTTAGCTCACCTATAGCTACGGTCGTCCGGAAGTCACGCCATCTGGGGATTACGGTGCGCTCCTTATCTATTAGAACTATAGCCACTATGCGGTTTCCGCGTACATTCCAATCTCAGCCCGTCGAGCCATCAGATCGAAATCTGTTATGTACCTTTCGAGTGAAAATGAGTTTCCCGATTTTCTTCGTGTCATAGGGTGACCTCGCAGCCGAGAATCTGGTTCGCAAAGTTGGCGAACAATGACTATTAACTTCTCTTTCAACATAACGTTATGAATCTGATCGCCAAACTCCACAACCGCTTGGTCAAACGCCTCACGCAAGTAAGAGAGGACATCCTCGAATGTTCCAGTCCAACCCCCATTGAAGGGACGAGCTGCCGGATGAAAAGCTCTGTCCAGATGCTTCAAGAGCAAAGGGGTCATTCCGGCACCTGCAAAGAAAAACACCACCATACTTCCGAGATGATAAGCGTCGCAGCTAAGCCGTCGCATATTCCATTCCGAAGGGTTAAAGCCATACGCAAGGTCGGGCGGCGCGTAAATTGGATCCCCGGCAAAGGCTAACTCATCATGATCGGGCGAATGCCCTTGGTACGACGCTCTTCCCAAATCTGCTAGTTTTGAAATTCTGCCTTCAAAGACAAGGATGTTAGAGGGCTTGAGATCCTGATGGGCAATTCCAGAGCTGTGCAGTTGTTTCAGTCCGGTAGCAATATGATGCAGTGAGCGAAGTCTCCACGCTAAATCGAACTCCTGTGAGAAGCGAAGATGATTTCTTACATCACCATCAGCAAGCTCGAATATCAAGTACTCAACGACCCCGTTTGCAGTGGATTCGCTTATCATGATGCTGCCGCTCAAGAGGGCGCGCACAACTCGATCATGATTCCCTTGGCCGCATCTCTCCAATACCGCACATTCAAACAGGTAGGCAGCAGTCATAGCCTGGAGAACAACACTCGGGACAGGAGCGTTCATTGCCCTGGAATAGTCCAAGGCCTTGAGAAAAGCGCGTTCACCATGTTGACCAACGACGTGATAAGCAACGGTGAAATTGCCGCCCGTACCGCCGGATCGGTTTGCTCCTATCGCGACAGGGTCTCCGACTGTCCAACCGCCATCAAGAACCTTTCCTTTTAGATGGAGGGACGGATTACCGATCATATTTCCTCATAACAATCCTCATCGTCCTCGGTGGAATACGGCAAACCAATGAAGCTTGAGAATAGGCCACCAGTATAGGGACTGATGCTTGCCGTCGCCAGAAGAGCGGGTTGGTGGATTTCGGAACTGCCACGCGCCCTGCTCTAGCTGCGAGATCTGGACTAATGCAAAATTTCTTTTATTCCAGAAACTCGATCTTGATGAACAGGATGAATCTCTATGCCGTTCGGTGCTCTGCCGGTCTGACCGTGATCGAAGTCGAACATCGCTGGTCCGTAGGGGCGTCACTCCTTGGGCGAGGGCGGTGACGCCCTTTTGCTTTGTCGAAATAATGCGCGTACAACCAGGCTCGCGAAAATCGTTGTGAAACTTGATGAATTCAGCAGTGGCTGGATAACTGACTGACATCTCCTGATTCCAATAATATCGCGCATTTTGGTTACTCGCCTTTTAGGATCTGTGCTCACTGTCTCTCAAAAGTGGCGCTACATGGAAATACGCAAACGTCCCATCATCAATATTCGACGCTATGCGCAATGCTCCAAGCGTAGGTAAATACTTCGCCTCCAGGGTCAAGAACACGTTCTCAGGCTCACAAGTCTAATAGAATCATTTCCTTAGCCCTGTCGCTTCTATTCGCCAGCTCTAATCGCAAATGCGCTCAAACCCACAAGGGCAGGTAGGCACCTACGTCGAAGTGGCAGCAGCAATAGCCAAATTCGCGCTAAAAAGAAAGAAAAAGGCGGGCTGTAAGCGATTTGCCGCGGTCCGGAAAAGGGACCGCATCCGTTTTCAGGGTATCCTCACGGTGGCGACATGTCATTTTTATCAAACACGCCGAACGCTTCTACCATAGCGGGCAGCACATCTGAGCGTGGCGGCTTCTTGCTCTGCGCCCAAGATTCGACTGCACCGTCACCGTAGCGGGCACGCTAACCCCAGTCCCCTTGGATCCACATAGGGTATTGTTTGAATGGTCTGCCCCTCAATGAATCGGCTGGCAAGAAGAGGGCGGCGAGTGTGTGCTCAACCTTCATACTAACGGCCCTGTGCGCCGGGCGCACCTATCCTTAAACGTGTAGTAGGTGACGCTTGTAGCTTGCAAGGTTGACTTAGCCTTTTCGGCTTTCCACAGAGGCGACAGGAACGCTCCCAAAGGAACCCGGGCGGATTGAAGGCCGGCATGCCCTTCAGGGGGAGCCTCCCCCACACCATCGGACCACGGGCGAAGTTGCGGCCACGAATTTTGGGTAGTATCCCACTCGTTTAGAGCTGCTCGCTTCGATCCCCACGGATCAGCAAACCCCAGGGACCTATCAATCTCTTGAAGGCCATAGATCTGCTTTAGCTCGCGAGGATTATCTGGTTTCAGAGCGCTTTGATCCGAAGCACGCTCTCTTATGTCTGTGCGGATTGTAAAAACTCCGAGGGGAATATCATTCATCTGAGAACCATCGGATCTGCGACCCCCAGTAAACGCCGCAGTATTTTGAGCAGCCACTTTGTTCTGATTATAGAGCGTCAGCGTTCCGACCGCTGCACCGTCAGAATTTCTCGTTCCCGAAAACTCAAATACCAGCAGATGCGTGCCGACGTTCTTTGCCGTCTGTTTGTTACCATCCGCATCCGTGTAAGTGTGTTTTTTGCCCTTATACCATTCGAATCTAGCACCATATCCTTCGCCGATCTGGAACCAGTCGCGCCCATTTGGATCCAAACGCCCGAGAGGATTGTTTGCTGTGTAAGCGTAGAGGTTCCACGTTTGTGGATCAGTGCCCCGAGAAAACCCAGGATTATCTGCGCCTGTAAACCTTCCCTGCGTTGAACTGAAGTACCGCGCCCCGAAGTAATCCAGTCCGGTTTCGTTGTCCCGTTCTTTGAGGGTGAACTTCTGCCGCACGCTGTCGCCCGCGTAGCCTTGCGTAGTTGTTCGGCCACCAGTGCCCGCAAAGAGTTCTTCACCGAACGGCAGATAATCGTGACGGTGGTCGATTTCGATG
>DIYZ01000125.1 GCA_002427845.1 Chloracidobacterium sp. UBA6041
GACAAACTGCAGTTTGTCGAACAACTTTACATGACTGCTGAAGAACTCGCGGCCCAGGTCAGGGCCGAACTCAAGGACGCCTGGCTGCCCCACATTTACCGCGAGCGCATTCGCACGATGCGCACCCGTTCCTACCGCTTCGAAGACTTAACCAGGAAAGCGCGTGTGGAGATTCAGCATACGTTGCTCGGGGTCGAATTGAAGGCCGGGCGGCGACGTCTGCTTTGTCCCGACCTGGCAACGGCGCGTTATCTTTCCGTTTTCGCGCGCGCCGGTTGTGAAGCAGTGGCCGTGCCCTACGACATCACAAAGATATCGCAACTTGCGGATGAGCTTGAGTCTTCCTGGCACCGGATGTTTCTGCTGGCCGACCATCTCGCCGGTGAAAAGTCTGATGCGTTCAGGGCCCGAGCCCGAAAAATATTAGTTGCTCAAATAAACGCAGAGATCTCGGAGGCGGGCGCCGGCGCTTCTGTTCCCGAATTCAAACAAAGCACAAAGCAGCAAAGGTAAATTTACTAAGTTTAGAGTCCAAGCTTTAGCTTGTCCGGGTCGGGAACTGCAACCTAAAGGTTGAACTCTAAACGCGCGTAATCTGACAGCTTGCGCACAGACGATATTCGCAGTTTAATAAGATACTAATGACAGAAGAGCTACTGGAATTCTCAATCGAAGAACAACCACCGCCCGCCGAAGCGGTCACCGCGCTTCCGTTTCCCCACAATCAGCAAACATTTTGCCGTTACGAACCAATCGAAAAGCAGATTGAATCCGTACGCGTGCTCGTTGTCGATAGTCTGCTGCGCAATGAGGACGATATGTCAGATGTCGCTCGCAGTGATTGGGGTATTGCGGCGGTGACAGAGATCAAACGCGAACGCAAGATAGCCGGGATGGCGATTGAAAACATTCTCAGCAACATCGAGCGCCTGGTGGTGAGCCCCACGACGCAAGTCGCGCATTTAGCTTCCGTCGGGCTGGCCGCGCGGCAGTTTAAACCTGAGGCAATCGTAATAAGCGGTACGCTTCGCGATTTTGACTATTACAACCCGGCGGTAATAGAAACTTTCGCTGAATTTATTCGCGCGACCAACATTCCCGTCCTCGCGATCTGCGGCGGTCATCAACTGGTCGGCTTGAGCTTCGGCGCGCGGGTAGTTACGCTCGACCGGCTCGAGCAACACCAGCAGCGCGAAAATCGACCACTTGAATATCAGTATCGCTTCGTTCGCATTACCCAACCTCAGGACCCCATTTTCCGCGGGATCAACGACCCGGCAGCCGGCCTCTGGAAGGACGCTGCGAAGCAGGCGCACGTGCTGCGCGTTTGGCAAAATCATGGCCTACAACTCGATCGCGTCCCGGAAGGTTTTGATCTCCTGGCAACCTCCTACCTCTGCCGCAATCAGATGATGGTTAGACGCCGGAACGGCCAACTCATCTACACGGTCCAGTTTCATCTGGAAAAATCTTTCGAAGACTGGAACAAGAGTCACACGCGCTGGGAACATCCAAACGAGTCGCGCGATGGTCGCATCCTTTTTGAAAACTTTCTTCAGTTGGCTCTGGCCCACAAGTCTTAGCTTCGGTTTCCGCGTCCGCGCCACGGGCCCTGCGTTACGATCCGTCTTCTGATGTCTGCTTGCACCAGGATGCCCTCATACCGACTCGACAAACACAGTCTTGCCACCGCTGCACAACAACTAGCAACTCGCGATAAAGATCTGGCGCTCATCCTGAGCACTTATGGCCCGCCACCTATGTGGGCGCGCCGCCCAGGCTTTGCGACGCTCGTTCAAATCATTCTTGAACAACAGGTGTCGCTCGCGTCGGCAGCTTCAATGTTTGCTCGGCTAAAGCAGAACATTATTCCTTTTCAGTCGGCAAGCGTGCTCGAGTTAGGCGAACGTCATCTGAAGTCTCTCGGTCTGACGCGCCAGAAGACGGCGTATTGCCTGCATCTGGCCGAAGCGCTGGAGAGCGGGCAGTTGGACCTGTCGCAACTCTCGCGGATGGACGACGCTACGGCAAAATCAAAGTTAGTTGAGCTCAAAGGGATTGGTTCATGGAGCGCTGATATCTATTTGCTGATGGCATTGCGCCGAGCAGACATCTGGCCGGCGAACGATCTGGCGCTCGCCGTCGCGGTTACGAAACTCAGGCAACTCACAAGCAGGCCAAACGCGAATCAGTTATCGGCACTGGCTGAAGCGTGGCGACCTTATCGCTCAGTAGCGGCGAGAATGTTGTGGCAGTATTATCTGGCGAGCCGCAATGAGACTGGGAGATAACGTCGACACCGATACGAGCGGCCGGTCGTTATTTCGAGATTGTTGACGCTGTCTTCACCGGCGCCGACATGGTGAAATCAGTGGCCACGGGAACGTTCTCCATAGTCAACTCAATCAGACGATCGACCACCGCGTTGAGATCCCTGGTCTCGTTAAAGACGCGAAGCTGTTCTTCCGCGGAAGTGCGCCGCTCGAGAATCGTGTGAATGTGCTCGATCTCCTTGCGCGACCCCAACTCGTCCACTACATCGTCAACAAAGTCGAGCAACTCGAGAATCAGATCGCGCGTTGGCACTTCTTTCTGCTTGCCAAAGTCGATCATCTTGCCGTCAAGGCCCCAACGCACGGCGCGCCATTTGTTTTCCTGAATCAACATGCGCCGGTACAGGCGAAAGCCAAGATTTTTCTCGATCAGTTTAGTGAGCTTGGCGACGATGGCCTGAAACAGCGCGGCGATAGCAACAGTATCGTCGACCCGCGTTGGAATGTCGCAGACACGGAACTCCAGCGTCGGGAAGACCGGATGCGGCCGCAGGTCCCACCAGATTTTCTTGCCGTCGTTAATGCAGCCGGTCTTTACCAGCAGGTCGACATAGCGTTGAAAATTGCTGTACGAGTCGAAGTGATCCGGAATGTCCGTGCGCGGAAACTTCTTGAAAACCTCGGTGCGATACGACTTGAGACCGGTATTCTGGCCCATCCAAAACGGGGAGGAAGTAGTCAGCGCCAGCACGTGGGGCAGGAAGTAGCGCGCGGCATTCATGATGTGAATGCGGCGCTCGGGCTCCGCAACTCCAACATGCACGTGCAAGCCGAAGATCAAGAGTGAACGAGCGACTGATTGCAACTCCTCGACTAGTAGCTCGTATCTTTCGTCGTCGTAAATCTTCTGGTCCTGCCAGCGCGAGAAGGGATGCGTAGAGGCGGCGACTATTACCAGACCAGTCTTGGCCGCGAGGCCGGAGATGATGCTGCGCAGGCGGGTAATATCCGCGCGCGCCTCCTGAATGTTTTTGCAGATGCCGGTGCCGACCTCAACCATCGACTGGATCATCTCGGGCTTGATCTGCTCGCCGAGAATCATCTTGCCTTCTTCCAGAAACTCGGACACGTGCGAACGCAGCTCACGCGTTTGGGGATCGACGATTTGAAACTCTTCCTCAATTCCCAGCGTGAACTGACTAAACATAACTTGCTGCTCCTTATTCGTGAGGCCTGCACTTCAGGTGTTTAAGCGTTCCCGAATCATCCGCCAGTCAGGTCTGATCTTGCCACAAAACTCGTGGCGAAGATGATTGAAGGCGCTGCCGGTGGAATGCACCGGGCTGTAAAGGTCGAAGTGAACGTACCATGTTCGCGGAGTTTCTTCCACATACAGAAAATGCAGCACAGCGTCTCCGCGCCCCTTCTCATAAAAGCCGCCGCTCGTATTTTTATGATTGGCGAATCGCCGCGTGAAATCCTTACGGCGCAATAGCAGGGACTCCATGATTGGCCAGGCATTGAATTGAATGCCGACACCACCTTCCCCATAGACATTGCTGATGCTCTTAATGAGGTGCCAAAGACCTTTAGCTCTCAAACGGGAAACGACTAATATCAAGGCTTGCTGCTTGTCGCCTGAGAGCGCGTTGAAGACCTCGTCGTCGCCCTCGGCGCCCCACAGTCCCGCTAGCTTTCCTGTCAACGCCTCGCGCAGTTCGTCAGAAATGGTCTCCCATCGCAAAGTCCCGACGTCTGAAGTTGGCTCAGTCACTACCAGGTTCACGCTGTATCAAGGCGCGGTTTTCATCTGACAAGTTTTGAAAACGAATACGCCGCGTCCGGGATTGTTGTAGACCACTTCCGCGTTCTCTACAACCCGCTTCCCTTCGCCCAATGGAATACGGACGAGCAGTCTCCTGATGTTTTTTGGTCTGACCGGATCGTTGTAGACACGCTTCGGTCTACGTTTTTTCACTGATTATAAAGGTCGGAACCATGCCGCCACCCGAGCTCACATTTGCGAGTTCGGTTGATGAGAGCCGCGTAAACGCAGAACGGACCTTGCCGTTGAAAAGGAGTGGGTCGAGGTCGACGAGCTGCTCGGCGAATTCGATGGCGCCGTTCTCTTTCAGCGCGGGAAACGTCTCACGCGCGGTCGGTACTCGTTCCTGCACCAGATAGTCGCCATTTCGGATTGCGTCCCGCAGGGCCTCATCCCAGGCGGCTTCGTCGGCGTTCCAACCGATCGTGATTCCATGCCCGCCGTAGTCGTCATTCGGTTTCAACACCAGCCTGTTCCGATTCGCTCTGGTGTGTTTGACGAGATCGATTTCTTTGCCGAGGTAGTCTGTCCTTCCCTCGCGAATAATCCGCGTCCAGGGTACATGCTTCCGTATAGCCTCTCGCTCTTCCATCGAGAATAATCCTGCCCGACGTTGGTCAGTCAAAATTGCAAACAGAGCTTTCTTATGAATTAACTTCGAACGAAAACTGTTGACCATGCAGATCGCGCCGGCACGAAAGGAATCTAACAACGCGGGATATTCGGACATGATCGGGAGATATTCGTTTACCAGCAGACGTTTGTAAACAATATCGATCTGGAAGTCCCGAACGCGCAGGCGATTGTCAACAAACTCGAGCTCCTCGGGTGAGCAGATAATTGTCGGATAACCCTGCTGCTCGAAAAACTCCTTGAAGAGTTCAAACTCGCTCTGCGTTGGCCTGTCTTTGAGATCGACGATAGCAATTTGGGGGGCGCTGTCAGGCTTGCGACCGAGAAACTCTTCGTAAGAATCAAGCAACACATCCAACATGAAACGGCGGCCATAAAGCGGCCGCACGTTATAACTTTCGCCAAACCGTTTCATGACCGGAAGTTGTGAAAAGATGTCGTAGGCGGCGTCGACGTAAGCGATACCCGCCGGACTTTCGCCGTTGAGCTCAACGAAACTGTAAGCCGTATCAGTCAGAAACGAATCGAGCCGCGCGGTCGGAGAGACCGCTCTATAACCCGGATCGATGCTGGCTAATTCGCGTTCAATTTCCGTCAGGCCGAGATCATCAACGATCGAAGCGTCGGCAATCGCGGCGTCTTTAACTTTCTGGATAGCCGACCAAACTGTTTCGCAGATACGGCAGATCCAGGCAAAGTCCTGTTCCGTGACGAAGTGTGGGCGCAGGTAAGGTGAGATCCGGCGGCCGCCGAAGATCAGCCGGGAACGCTCCAGGCCTTCATCGAGCAGCGCGCGCGAAGACTCGGCCAGCGTATTGTCGCGAAGCAAATCGTGATAACGCGATACTGCGTCGAGCAACATAGGCGTCGAGAAAGATTCTTTTGCTGAGATAGTTAGTTCCGCCAATCTCAGTTTCGCCGGACAAACTGTCGTTTCAGGAGGAAGTTAGAGTATCACAGCAGAGTGAAACCCGGCCATCGGCGTGCCCCTGATGCAATATTCACCTGTGACAAGGGACTCATTACAGAACCGGGAGAAGCGGGCGGTACACCCCTTCCTGATCATGAGGTTATGAGTCTTGAGTGTAATCAGTAACCAGATCCAAATGAGGGTTTATTGCTTTTCAGTAGTCTGAATTGTCAGCACCAGCTTTTGTTTATTCCGAACGATCACAAAAGTCGATTTGGCGCCTGGAGTGGTAGACAACGCTATTGGTGCTGAAGTTGAGGAAATCTGCTGCCCATTAATGGCCTCAATGAGGTCGCCGGGCTTTAAGCCGGCCCTGGAAGCCGGAGTTGCGGGCTGAACCCAAACGACGAGCAGTCCGCCGCTCGCTCCAAAACGCGAGGCGACCCGGGGCTTGATGGCAATCGCTTCTATACCCTGGGCCATCAGCGAACCAGGCTTCAAAACCCTTGGCGCGAAAGCCTCCAGTCTGCGCAAACCAAAGAACGGATCCGGCGACTCGCTCAGTTTGATTGCGAGGGCCTCGGCCAGAAGCTTCTCCGGGCGGGCGACGGTGAAGTTAACCGAACTTCCCAGCCCGGCCTCGTCCAACAGCCATGAAAAGTCATCCGCGTTTCGAACGTCTCCATTGTTGACGCTCAAGATCACATCACCAGGCTTAAGCTGGGCGAGAGCTGCGGGACTGCCCGGCGCGATGGACGTAAGTAGAATTCCCTGACGCTTCTCAACTAGTGCTCGGGCGCGCTCGAGCTGCCAGCCCCCGCGCAAAATTCGTTCAACCGTGAGGGCCCCGATGGGCTCGCCCCGGACTCCGAGCCAGGGCCTGGGCACACTCGCTTGCCGCGCTATCACACGCTTCGCAGCGCTGCGCACCAAAGCCACCGGAACTATGGTCGCTTCGCCACCTTCTACCGCGTCCACGATCCCTAACGTCTCGCCGGAATCATTAATCGCGATGCCCCCAATGTTCGCCCGCGTTAACTTCGGCGACTTAATTTTCAGGCGCGCAACTCCGCCCGATGGCGAGCGATTCACCGTGACGATCCAGGCTTCCGTTTCGCCAAGCCGAACATACATTGCATTCTTCGCGCCCGGCTCAGGATGTGAAGCAGGCTCAGGCCCGATTAGCCGAAGCCGCTGGCCGACACTAATTATTTCTTCTTTGGCGTCGACGGTTTTTGGCAGGCCACTTTCGGGCAAAACGATAATTGAGAGACCGGTCAACCCGTCGAGCCCAATGTAACGCCCCAGAAGTTTCTTACCTTCGCGCGTGATAATCTTGAGGTCCGCCGGTTCGAGAAGATTTCCACTAAAGGCCGTGCCGGGTAAAGCGCGTACAGTCGTTCGCACCTCGACCGACAGTGGGCCTTCCGGCACCGGTACTTCCTTTGAAGACGAAGCCGCGCCTGGAGGTTTCGGCGGCAAAATGATCTTCGGCGCAAACAGCATCGGGGGTACAGGTATTTCTGCTTCCGCCTCCGGTAGCCAGGCAGCGATCGTGCGGCCATCGTCCAGAGCGAGCCCCGCTATTACGTTTGTATGAACGTCACCCGTAATCTTAAAAGCCTGATCCAGCTTGGCTACGGCGCCCACTTCCTCATTTGAGCGAAGTAATAAGCGAAAAACTTTCAACCCATTCAGCCGATGTAAAATGGTAACAACCTGAGGCGCAACCGCCGCGTTTTCGACTACGACAGGATTCGATCTCCCGGCGGCAACGGGCTTCGGCGGCGCGGTGGGAGCCGAAGGCGCTGGGGTCTGCGCCACTGCCTGAACAGAATACAAGCCGCCGAGCAAAACCACTGTGAGCAGGCGAATCGTTTTCTTTATGCTCATTGCTTAATTCAATTTCCCTTGCTGATAGCTAAGCCAATTACAAACGTCTAACACCTACCAACTCCCTCTCGCCGATGCCAACACCGGAGAGATCCCTTGCGACAAAACTCTTTGTGATCCGAAGCTAACGCTGGGCAACGAGATCGTTCGCGAACTTCCGCGCCCATCGTCAAGCGAAACCTTTAGCGACTGATAAGCGTCATCGACCGGGACAGCATAGGTTGGATAAACATCTAGTTGATCCATGCGTTTTAGTACCGGCGCCCCGGTACTGCTCAGGTCCCTGGTCTTGACTGGACTGTTGTCGCGCATCGACGCTACTACTCCGAGCCTTGCTTTGTCTCTATTCGCGTTCGCACGCTGACCGGCCGCAACAAACTTTATAGTTGCTGCGGGCGTGGTTGCCTGTGGCGCGAGCGCGTCAAGTGGCGCTGCCGGCGCGGCGTTTTGTTGTCCACCGTTCGCTTCATTAGCGGAAATAATCGTCTTGCTCGGCGGAGTGGTTGCTTTATTAGCTAATTGAGCGTTGTCGGAGGAAGATCTGAGTTCCACGAATACAATAGTTGCGCCAATCGTCAATAGCAGCATGGCAAGAGCGGCAGAGCGAATACCGAAAGGCAGGTTGAACATCGAGAATCTTTGAGCTGATCCACGCTTTTCTCCAGCCAGGCGAGCGCGCAGACGGAACTCAAAATCGCCCGGCGCTTCCACCGTGCCGAGACTGGAAACAAGCCGTCGCAACTTAAGACGTTCTTCTGAAAAGATTGCACACTCGAGGCAACTCTTCACGTGCTCACTCGCAACCGCGCTCAGCGAGTCGCCCGGTGCTGCTTCGTCGATTTCATGGCGTACACTTCGGCAATTCATACTTCTCATAGTAATCCTCAGAAATAAGCTTTCATCTTTTCCCGCAAAAAGCCGCGCGCCCGGCTGATACGGGATTTCACCGTTCCCTCGCTGGTTTGCAGAATCCGCGAGATTTCCTCATAACTCTTGCCGTCGACGTCACGGAGTATCAGCGGCGCGCGGTACTTTTCCGGTAGCGTGCAAATAGCACGCTGCACGGCGCGGCGCCGTTCTGCATCAACCAGTTCCGTGTCGGCTAAAGGCCGGCTGTCCGCAGGATTGAATTCCTGAGGTTCGCCGCCATCCTTTACCTGGAAAAATCCGGTCAGGGAAACCAACTTGCGCCGCTTTCGTTTGCGCAGCTCACTAATCGCGAGATTAGTCGCTATGCGGTAAATGTAAGTCGAAAACGCGTAGGTCGTCTGATACCGCTCAGCCGCCCGATAAACCCTGACAAAGGTTTCCTGCGCCAAATCAACAGCGCCGTCGTAGTCGTTCGTCATCCGGTAGATGTAGTTCGTAATCTGGTTGCGGTAACGACTCACAAGCTCCGCAAATGCGTCGTCATCGCCAACCCTCGTTGCTTCCAGCAGCGCGTGATCCGAAGTGGTATCAGTAACTACCTCGCGCCGCAAAGCAGCGGAGAAAGTCAGGTCTTCAATCGTACTTAGTGTGTCCATCAGGGCAGGTAGGCTCTCACACGCGCTGACGAGTTTTCCATTGGCCGGGAGACTGCGGGTCTCCACCGTTTGCACCTTGTTAGGGCCGTCTCCGAACCTTAATTATACCCCGACGGACGACCGCCCGCAGTTTATACACGCCGGAATTGGCAATAGGTTCCGAAACGGTGACACTCAACGCATTATTTCCTGCGCCGGGGACCCAAAAAACTAACGGCGGCACGCGGGCCGCCATTTCTGGTAATTTCGTGAGATTTGCGAATCGCCGGCTAGGCTTCGGGACTCTTAAACAACGAATCGTCGAGCTTGATGCCGAAAGTGACGTTGAGTATCCGTATTTCCTGTGTCTGCTTTCCTTCCTCCATCAAGACGGTTTTATAGGGAACAAGCGTGCCCTGCGCTAACCGGTAATCAAAAAATCTTCGCGTGTATTTCCCGGGGGCGCCCGTGTCCGTGGCTTCTTCATATTCCAGCCACAGCACATGAAGACTCTTCGCGCTGATGTAGAAACGTGTCGATTGCTTGTCTTTATCTACGACATCCAGAACGTACAAATCCAGCCCTTTCTGTTTATCGCGGCCGACCAGCGACAGTGTTGAGCCGTTTTCCTTGTATCTCAGGAAGGTATCGATGCTATGACGATGCTGCGCCAGGAAGGTGTTAACGGCGTCTTGCCGGGGAATGAACGCTGCACCGTTGATGATTCCCCACAGTTGGCCGCCGCCGTAAACCAGGGAATATTCAAGTGTGGGCATCTTCTGATCGAGGCGAATCTTGTCCTTGTCCACGCTGTCGCCGCGGACGAATTTCCGTTCATAGCTGGCTTCTTCGGTTTTTCCTGGTACATCACAAGTCGGCTTACAAATGCGGCCGCGCTCTACCCCATTGCGCCGGATCTGCGTCAGGAGGGGACGCGAGCCGTAAATGAAGATGGCGGATTCGGCGATCTGTTGCGCAGTATAGTTCTTCTGATTCTTATCGACCTTCTCAACCTTTTCATTCTTCGGGGCAGTCTTGTCAGTGGTGGCAGGCTTTGCCGGCCGTTGAGCAAACGCGGCGCTGTTGGTAAGCGTGCAACCAAGCAGTAACGCGAAAAAAACGGTGGAGGCTAGAAATGAACGAAGCAAGAAATTAGTTCTCCTATTGAAATAATTGCGTTCTGAAAACAGGTGAAACGGGGAAACGAGCCATCCGAGCGCGCGAATTGTAACACACGCACGAGACTCAAACACCTTTGCAAACCACTTGATTGATGCGCACTTTGGGGCGGTCAGATGCCCACGTACCGATCGAGCCTCGGCACTTTGGAGAAGGATAAGACGCCTTTGCGCATCAATCTTGTCCACGTTAGGTCTTGCATCCGCTCGCTACCCGCGAGCGGTTCTGTATTGAGTGTCAACTTGAAGTGGAGGTTATTCTCAATCTGACCCACCACTGGTTTAGTCGTTCAATTGACAACGCTTCCCGTTAAATCGTAGTCTCCTTGGTTTTCAAAAGAGACTCGAGAATTGTCCAGTGTGAACTATGCGCGGGCCCGCTTTAGATGTCACCCCAATGAGGATATTCGACAAAAGGACAGGTGAGGTATGAAGAAGGTTGGAGTTTTGGTAGGACGCGAAAAAACTTTTCCGGATGCGCTCATTAGGAACATAAACGAACGTGGCAAAGGAGAGGTGATTGCAGAGCTCCTAAAGCTGGGCGGAATCCGTCACGACGCACCGCCGCGTTACGACCTGGTAATCGATCGCATATCCCACGAAGTTCCCTTCTATCGAGCCACGCTGAAGCGAATGGCGCTGGAAGGAACAGTGATCATTAATAATCCTTTTTGGTGGTCAGCCGACGATAAGTTTTTCAATTATTCGCTGGCCCGAAAACTCGGTGTGGCTGTTCCGCGGACAGTATTATTGCCGCAGAAGGATTACATGACCGGAATTGTCAGCGAGAGCCTGCGGAATCTGGAGTTTCCGCTGGACTGGCAAGGGATCGTCGATTACGTCGGCCTGCCGGCATTTTTAAAGCCGTTTGACGGCGGCGGCTGGAAGAATGTTTCGAAGGTGAATTCGCTCGAAGAGTTAGGGAAGGAATACGATCAGACGGGAACGCTCTGCATGACGTTGCAGCAGTCTATCGAGTTTGATCAGTTTGTCCGGTGTTATTGCGTGGGCCAGGAAGACGTTATGATTATGGCCTACGATCCGCGCAAACCTTACCTCTCAGGCGAGCAATACATTCACAACCCCGACTACCTGTCGCCGGAATTGGCCGAGCGCGTAAACCACGACGTTCGCACCTTGTGTACTGCCCTCGGTTACGACCTGAACACGGTTGAATTTGCAATTAAGGACGGCGTGCCTTACGCGATTGATTTTATGAACCCCGCGCCGGATGCGGAGTTGGCCTCAGTCGGCGAGTTTTATCACAATTGGATTACCAACGCGGTGACGAACCTCGTCTTCAAGCGACTTGCGGGAGGACAGGAGAGACCGCGTTACCGTTGGGATGCGCTGCTGAGTCCTGAGCCCACTCAGACTTTCGCCGTGGCCTCGCAAGCCGAGCAGCAATCACGCACAGTAGTGCCAAATCCGATTGCTGAGAGTGCCAGGAACGATCGGGCGGCAGCCGTGTCGGCCGAAGCTCCAGTCGCACCCCAGTCAGTTGCACCGGGTTCACAAACTGGATCTCCGTCCGACTCTGCGAGCCAGACACCATCGGAACGTTCTGCGAAACAGGCGTCGAAGAAGCAGGCAAAACCTTCTTCCTCTCGTTTGAAGAACACTTAAGGAAACAGGCGCGCAAGCAAATAGTTTTTGTTACAAAGCAGGTGGAGTGCCAGTTGGACTCTAGACTGAACCGGTATCCAGGCGCGGCGTACGCCTGCCGCTGAGAAGTCTTATTGCGAACAGGCTGGTAGTCCAGGCAACCAGAGACGAGGAAGCGAGCGACCAGCAGAGTCCCGCGACGGCCGGGTCGATGTAGGGAACAATCAATGCGACGAGGATGCTGGCGTTAGTGACCCGCGCGGCAAGCCGGCGCACCCGAAGAGAGTGTTGTAACCAGTTTATGCGGCGCAGCTCGGAAGCGAGGTAATCGTCGTCGTCGTTTAGTCGAGCATAGTAATCCCCTTCCCTCCTTGCATACCCGATCAACGACTTTTCTGACGCCGAGCGCGCGGCATCTCGATACTGGTGGATCACGTGCGCAAGTTTGCCATCGCGCAAAGCCAGATTGGCAAGCCCCATGTGGGCCCTGAAGTTACCCGGCTCCAAATCGATTACCCGCTGAAAACTACGCTGGGCTCGAATCGTTTCTCCCCATTCAAGCAAACTCTCGCCAACCAGTGTTAACAAACCCGGATCGTTGCTGGCGCGGCTGGCGGCGAGTCGAATCGCGGCGCGGGCCCGCAGCAAAAGTTTGGCGTTGTTCAGACTAATCGCGTGAGATCTAAGTAAACGGGCGAACTCAAAAGTAAGGCGTCCATCCTTCGGGATGACTATCAAGGCTCGTCGAAAAGCCTCGCGCGCTTCATTCAAGCGTCCCGCAATCCTGAGCTTGTTGCCAACCTGGCCGAGCAACTCCGCGCGTTCGCGATCGATACTTGCCGTGCCGTTCTCAATCTCGCCTTTCGAATGTTGCTTCTTGCCGCCGAGTTTGAAATCCAGAGTGGCACCGTCCAGCACGTCCGTCGAAGCAAGTTGTAGTGCCTCAACCTCACGGTTAAGGCTTTTCGGATCGCAGAGGTAGTCGCGCAAATCCAGCGTGCGCAGGTCAAGTTTGTCCTGATGAACCAGAGGAAATAACTGGCGCACCATTTCCCGATAGCTTCGGCCACCCGATGCAAATGTAAACTCGGCAGCTTCGCCGACGATGTGCGTGCGGTATCGATACTTAACTCTTCCGCCGCGCCTTATCGTACGCAACGTGTGTGTGTCGACTTTTTCAAAATCTTTAACGCCAAGTTGTTTTTGACATCCCCCGATAAGCCGCAGAACAACCGTCGCCGGGCCCCGGCGTATTAAAGACGCACCGTCAAATTCAATTCGATCCGCGCAGGCCAGCGCGGGAACAATCAACCAGGCTGTCGCCAGGCATCCCAGCGCCAAAAGATCCATTTCTGATCGCAGAAGCAAAGCAGAGATAAACGTCAGAACACTCGCGGCGGCAAGATAAGAACCGGGAGATACCCGAACAGTCGCCAACCGCGGACTCTTGCGCGGTTGCTCTCTTTCCTTCGCAACCTCCCTAAGCGCTGTCAACGTCTCGATCTGTTCAGTGTTGTTCATCTGTATTCATTGCTCTCTGTAGCGGGCACTCAACCGGCACGTTCAGAGCAAATGTTCCTCTATCGCTTCCAGGTTCAGTGTAGCGTAAGTCGGCAAACTGCACGAGAGTCTGCGTGGCGCAATCCTCGCCCAACACGCGCACGACCGGGAATCTCGCAAAGCCAAGAAAGATCGTAGAGCGGCTGTCGCGCGCAGCCTCCGCGACCGCCGGCGAGCGCGAGGGGTCGGGTTTTTCATAACGGACCAGATTAGAAGGACTACGACTCCGACCCAGCAATCCCAACTCAAAGCGATACGCAGCGCGCTCCGTTTCCAGGACGCACACCCAATGGAGAGGATTAGCGAGAGTGGGCATGGCGGCGACTTGAATAACGTGCTCGGAGTTTTCATTTGCAATCCTTGCCGCCTCAAACTCCGCTCTTCGCAGCGCCAGCGAATGAACGATAAGTAAGCCAGCCAGATAAATAACGACGACCGTAAACGCCCCAACTGGAATCTTTGCGCCCCAGCGTGCTCCGCTCTGCTTCTTGAAGAGTATTACAAAGGCAACCAGCCCGGTAATCCAGAGAAGGCGAAGCAATCCCGCATTGGCCAGTCCTGCCCGAGTTGCAGGCCCAAATACGACCAAATAGGTGGTAATGAGCGCTATTACAAGCCAAAGAGCTAGCTGTTTCTTGTTTTTCGAAGTTAGAAGAAAGACTGCTCCGCCCAGTATGAGCCACAGGAAAGGATCGACAATGAAGACCAGGTCTCCGTAGAACCAACGCGCGTTCCATGGCAGTAGAAGCCGTACGCCGTAGCTGTTAGCCCAATCCAATAAAGGATGCGTGGCGCTCACCAGCAACGACGCCAAAAGTAATCCTTTTAGCTTTATGCTGCGCGGGCGCACGCGTACACGGGCTATCAGCAGATCCACGAGATAAAAAATGAGTGGCAATGCCAGGGCTAAGGCGAGTGTGCCGACGATTGAATGCGTGATGCCACGGTGATGATGAAGAAATGTCCAACGTCCGCCGAAGATGAGGGCGAAGACGTCGGCATCAGCAGCGCTCGCTGCGAGGACACAAAGCGTGGTTGCTCCTGGTGACAACTTTTCCAAACCAGCCTTGGCTGCCGCCAGTCCTACCAGCGAGTGTGTAAGGTTGTCCATTCTGAGATTTGAGATCTGAAATTTGAGATCTCAAAAAGGATCAAGCTTCAGATTTTAGCTTCAAACCTTGACTTCGGATTCAACGTTGATTTCAAAATCGCCGGCTAACGAAGTTCAAAGTTCCGCGTAAGAAGGACAGCTAGAATAAATCAAAAAGGCAGGTTTCCGCTGGGAGCTTCGGGCGTCAGTTTTGCATAGCGATCAGGGTCAAGCTTTTGCAGTTTCTCCGCAGCCTCGCGAGCCGCTGCAGACTCCGGCAGCGGGCTTCCATCGTTGTCCCTGGCCTTGCGCGCGGCATCCACGATATTAAAGAGCAGGTCGGCGGCTTCCTTTTTCTTGCCCTGCTTTTCGTAAACATTCGCCAGCGCAAGGTTGGCAGTTTCCGGAGTAACCACTGTGCTGTTTTGGGCTGCCAGCTCAATATAGAGCCGCGCCGCCTCATCATACTTACCGTCCTCTTCTTTCGCCTGGGCCAGCGCAAATTTGGCCAGCGTCGCCGCTTCAACGACGCTTGCTTTGCTAACCTCCACCAGCTCACTCAAGCCCTTTTCGCGATCGACGTAGAGTAGATTGCTAGCGATAAAATAGCGCGCTTCGGTGCGGTAGGGATCGCCATATTTTGCGACGACTTTCTGAAACTCCTCGATCGCCTTTTGCGCCCGCTCCTGTTCGCTGGTAAAGGTGGGCCCGGTTGGACTCGCCGGCGACGCAGTTGTCGCTACCGGTGTCGTAGCGATAGCAATCGCCCGCCCCAGTGCGCGGCGCGCCTCGTCAGTTTTTCGGTTATTCCATTTAATCCAGGCGCCCGCAACCAGGGCCAACACAATAATACCCGCTAGCCCGTAGAGTATCGCTTGACCCTTACCTTCGAGCCGATCGCTCAGACGGTCAAAAAGTTTACCTGCCGTGTCGCGGAATTTATCGTGCTGGAGCTCGCGTGCGCGTTTCTTTTTGTATTTGGCCACTTGTGTCTCTCTCGCAAGTCCAGATAGTGAACTGCGTTCTCTCAGGTGTATGATCGGCGAAACAGTAACTCTAATGGCCGCTCGGAAACCTTGTCAAGCAAGCCCTTTGCATG
>DIYZ01000082.1 GCA_002427845.1 Chloracidobacterium sp. UBA6041
GTCACTCAGAAGTCGGCTTGGTTCATGCTCCAAAGATTGCGGCTCGCGTTGCAGGGCGACAACGGCGGCAAGCTTTCGGGTAGCGTCGAAGTTGACGAAACTTTTATTGGTGGCAAATCGCGCTTTATGCACAAACATGACCGAGAGCGAAAGATTCACGGCACCGGCGGTCATGATAAAGTCATCGTCATGGGAATTCTTGAGCGTGGCGGAAAAGTACGGACGACTGTTATGCCGAGTCGTAAAAAGAAAGCACTACAGGCGCAAGTTAAGCGACACGTCGAAGTTGGTTCCGCGCTCTATAGCGATGCGCTTAAGTCTTACACTGGACTGACAAAAGACTATGCGCATGAAGTTATCGATCACGCTGAGAAGTATGTTGACGGTCAGATTCATACTAACGGCCTCGAAAGTTTTTGGTCGCTCTTGAAGCGCGGCCTTCACGGAACGTACATCAGCGTCGAGCCGTTTCACTTGTTCCGTTACCTCGATGAACAATGCTTTCGATTCAATAATCGTACCCTCACTGATAGTCAGAGATTCTCGATTGTTGCCAGCCAGGTAATCGGCAAGCGATTGACCTACGCCGAAGTGACAGGCAAGACAGACTCCTGCCAACCAGCGTAACGTCTCACGCGAGGCAACGCAGAGGAAAGACTAAGAGCTGTCATAGGTAACTATGGCGGTTCGATCTTTATGCTTATCTCGCCGGTCGCGGACTCTGTAATAATCAGCGTGGCCGATTGTAGGCGTACCACGCGAGAGCTAACGTCGGCGACTTGTGGCGCACTTTTATCTTGCAATCGCACGGGCAGTCGAGTTACTATGCACACAGATCGGGCGCGCCGCCCTTGGGCAGCTTGATCTAAAGGCATCGCAAAAACCTTTCTGAAAGCGAAAGAGACCGGGTGTAGTGACCCGGCCTTTTTCATTTTTGAGTTAAGTTATTTCTGCAAGTTGTTTCTCCAAACTTAGATTGTCAGACCCCTAAAAAGCACAAAAGCCCGTCAGGCTTCCCTTGCGGAAAGTCAGACGGGCGGTCACGAATGTTTCATCGTGCTTGGCTCGCGGCCTCAGTTGTCAATTGCTCCGTAAACGCACAGAGCGATACCATCTTAGCAAAGCACTTCTGATCGATCAATTCTTTTATTTCGAATTGAAGAACTTCTCGCAGGCATTGCAGAAGTATTCGCCCGGCTTCGGACCATTCGGGATCAGTTTGAATTTTGTCGTTGCGCCTGCGATGTTAATCGTGCGCCCAATGACACCACACCCGACGTTCGCGGTATCTTCCGATCCGCACTTCGGACATGCTGGGAGATTCGCTCGTTCAAAATAGTCTACGTCCTTCCCGATGCCGGGGCAGTTCTTTTCCATCCGATCCAATGTTTCTTTACTGACCTTAATCATCTAATCGGGAAGCCCCCGTATCGTTCGATTGTCTGATCAATCTCTGCCTGTATTCGCCGCACCGCCGAATACATGCGCCCCGCGTGAGTATGCGGCACCAAAGGACACTCTTTGTCGAGCTTGGCGATTTTGTCGTCGATGGTCATTTCAACTATCGTATCACGGGTCAGGCGGTTAGCAGATGGGGCAGGATTCGACCTGCCCATATTTTTCGTAAGCGTGTATTATGCACTTGCTAGCTACTTGTCTCGGTCGGGAGCTGACCTCATTTAATGAATCCGCTCGAAACCTACCTCCAAAATCTATACGTCATTCATAGTTCCGGCTCGGCGGTAAAAGAGACTTCCTATTACGGAACTCTTGAGAATCTTTTCAACGAAGTAGGCAAGACACTCAAGCCGAAAGTTCGTTGCATCGTTAATATTCAGAACAAAGGCGCGGGCCTTCCCGATGGCGGATTATTCACTCCCGACCAGTTCCAAAAACGCATTAAAGGCGAACTAATCGAAGGCCAGCTTCCGGCGCGCGGTAGCATTGAAGTCAAATCGCCTGGCGAGGATGCGCTCGTCGTAGCTAAGGGCGAACAAGTGCGACGTTATCTTGGCCGCTATCGACAAGTGCTGGTTACGAACTACCGCGACTTTATCCTTATGGGTCTGGACCGCGACGGAAATCTGGAAATGCGTGAACGGTTCACGCTTGCCGCGAATGAGGCTGAATTCTGGACTCTGGCTGCGCATCCGCAGGCAGCGGCAAATAAACTACTGGGTGAGCGATTCATTGAATACCTCAAGCGCGTAATGCTGCACGCCGCGCCGCTGGCACTGCCGAAAGATGTCGCCTGGTTCCTCGCCTCATACGCGCGCGACGCAAAGGCGCGCATTGAGTCCGGCAATCTTCCCGCGCTGGCTACGGTGCGCTCGGCGTTGGAAGAAGCGCTCGGCTTGAAGTTCGAAGGCGAGAAGGGCGAGCACTTCTTTCGTTCGACGCTGGTGCAGACGCTCTTTTATGGCGTCTTCTCATCATGGGTGCTGTGGAGCAAGAGCAATCCTCCCACAAACAGACAGGCGCGCTTCAACTGGCACGAGGCCGCCTGGTCCCTGCACGTGCCGATGATCAAAGCCTTATTCGATCAGATCGCGACTCCGACACAACTTCGCGATCTCAATATCGTCGAAGTGCTCGACTGGACCACTGACGTTCTCAACCGCGTCGATCGCAAAGCGTTCTTCGATAACTTTGAAGAAGGCCACGCGGTCCAGTATTTCTACGAACCATTTCTGCAAGCCTTCGATCCTGAGCTACGCAAAGAGTTGGGGGTCTGGTACACGCCAATCGAGATCGTCAAGTACATGGTCGCGCGCGTTGACACGGTGCTGCGCGAAGAACTGGACATTCCCGATGGTCTTGCCGACACGCGTGTTTACGTGCTCGACCCTTGTTGCGGCACTGGCGCTTACCTGGTCGAAGTGCTGCACAAGATTCATGAGACGCTGAAGGCTAAAGGCGAAGATGCTCTCGCGGCGAATGATCTGAAACGCGCAGCGATGGATCGCGTCTTCGGCTTCGAAATTCTTCCCGCGCCGTTCGTCGTCTCCCACTTGCAGTTGGGCCTGCTTTTGCAAAACCTTGGCGCGCCGCTGATCGAGAATAAAAAAGAGGGGGATGAACGCGTTGGCGTTTACTTAACAAATTCGCTGACAGGTTGGGAGCCACCATCGGAAGCAGCTAAGAGACGCTTGCAACAACTCGCTCTCCAGTTCGCGGAGTTGAGGGCGGAATACGACGCGGCGGAAAGAGTGAAGCAAGAGGTGCCGATTCTCGTCATCCTCGGCAATCCGCCATACAACGCCTTCGCGGGCGTTAGTCCAGAAGAAGAGCAGGGCTTGGTTGAGCCTTACAAGGAAGGGCTGATCAGTGAGTGGGGAATCAAGAAGTTCAACCTTGATGATTTGTACATTCGTTTTTTCCGCTTGGCAGAAGGACGCGTAGCGGAGAAGACGGGTAAGGGCGTTGTCTCGCTCATCTCCAATCACTCTTGGTTAAGCGATCCTTCTTTCGTCGTGCTGCGCCAACATTTACTTCACTCCTTCGACTACTTTTGGATTGAAAACATGCACGGCAATCGAAAGATTTCTGAGTACGCCCCGGATGGAGCGACGAGTGAAACGATCTTTGCTATTCCTGGCTTCTCACCAGGCATTCAGCAGGGCGTCGCGGTTTCTCTCTGGGTTAAGACGGGCGAGCAAGTCGCGGCCGATCAAAAGAAGGTGCTTTTTAGGGACGACTTGAACGAAGCTAGAGCAGTCAACCGCCGAGCACACCTTTTGGAAAGTCTTAACGACGAAGCGTTTGAGTCGCACTACGAAGAAGCGCACCCGGACAAAACCAATCGTTATTCCTTCCGGCCTTCAGAGGTTGCTGCACACTATCGAGAGTGGCCACGATTGCTTAACCTGTGCGCGGATCAACCCAGCAACGGTTTGATGGAAAAGCGAGCTGGGGCCCTAATCGATATCGATCGTGCCGCTCTACAAGAGCGAATGAAAATGTACTATGACAAGGGCGTCGATTGGTCGAGTCTTCAAGCTGTGGGAACTGGATTAACGGAAGATGCGGCGCGCTTCAATGCAAAGGAGGCGCGCGATAAGGTACTCCGGTCCGAATCTTATACGCCTTCTCAACTTCAGCGATACTCACTTCGTCCGTTTGACACGCGCTGGTGCTACTACAGCACGGTCAGACCTTTGTGGAACGAGTTGAGACCGATGCTCTGGGCGCAACGGTGGGAGGGCAATACCTTTCTAATGAGCCGACCTGCGGGTGTTGCATCTCCCGAGGGCGTGCCGTTCTTCTTTAGTAGACTCCTTGGCGACAATGACTTTTTGCGCGGTCATGCTTATTACTTTCCGTTACGACTTCGCTCCATTGGCTCAACGAAGGCCAAGAATCAAAATCACTTCTTCGAAGGTGAAACCGAGTCCGCAAAAGGCAATTTGTCCGCAGAAGCTCACGCGTTTCTCGCTTCACTCGGAATCCACAATCCAGACGCCGACGAAGAAACAGCAACGATCCTCTGGATGCACGTGCTGGCTATTGGTTATTCGCCTGGGTATCTCAACGAAAATGCTGACGGTATCCGTGGTGGTTGGCCGCGCATTCCTTTGCCGTCAACCAAGGATGCGCTGCTCCATTCCGCTGAACTTGGTCGAAAGATTGCAGCGCTCCTCGATACCGAACAGGGCGTTGATGGCATAACGGCGGGCACAATCGGAGATCCGTTCAGATATATCGGGACTGTATCCCACGTCGCGGGGAAGCCGCTTGATCCGATCGAGGACTTGAAAGTAACCGCAGGCTGGGGCCACGCGGGCAAGGGCGGTGTCACCATGCCAGGCAAAGGCAGAGTCATCGAACGCGTCTACTCGACGGAC
>DIYZ01000189.1 GCA_002427845.1 Chloracidobacterium sp. UBA6041
ATCGTTCGATCTTTATCTCGCCTGTTTTCCAACGCAAAGTGTGCCCCGGCTCAAGTTTCTTAATGGCCCGGTAAGCCGTGTGCGGAGCCGGAACACACATGAACGATAGATAGTAATGCAGGGCCTGGCTATCGATGTCTCTGCTGATGTCCGGATGCTGCAACAAAGCGCTAAACTCCGAACCAAAGACAAACTGGCCATTAACCTGGGCGTAAAGAATTGGTTTTTTGCCGACGCGGTCACGGGCCAGGAAAAGCTCTTGAGTACGCTCGTCCCAAATCGCGAAGGCAAACATTCCCCGCAGATGTTTGGGACAATCGATGCCGTATTGATCGTAAGCGTGAATAATTGCTTCGGTGTCGCTGTTTGTATAAAAGGTGTGGCCGAATTTTTCCAACTCGTTGCGAAGCTCGCGGTAGTTATAGATCTCGCCGTTAAAAACAATCCACGCTGTGCGGTCCTGGTTATGAATTGGCTGTCTTCCACTTTGCAGATCGATAATCGCCAGACGGCGCATGCCCAGGCCGACTGGCCCGTTGATGTAAAAACCATCATCGTCGGGACCACGATGTCGTATTGCCGCACACATGCGCGACAGCAAAACTTCGTCGATGGTCCTTGAGTCGCTGCGAACTATTCCGACTATTCCACACATAAGATAGCCATTAAAAGCGAGCCGCCCGCATCATCCCTGCGGTTCTTCTATCGGGAGATCTGGCTGCGCCCGACGGTGGCTGCTTGTTGCGTCGCAAGCTCGCGCCGCTCGATCAACTTTTGACGTTTTTTTTCCTCTCTCTTCTCCTGGAGCAATACAAACCCGACGGCGACGAAAATAAAATAAAAAACCAGGAGCTGGGCACGCTGACGATAAGCGGTCCCCACATTTCCCTGAAATACCGAGTAGGCAATCGTAAGCATGACGGTGAAGATTAAGATTGGCGAGATCATTCGCAACCTGTATTTGATCGCAAACCATAATCCGAGGATGAGTAATGGGAAGGAGGCCCACCAAACCACCATCTCCGGCAACGTTATGCTTTGGCGCAAGGAGATCACCTGCCATGGAAAGGGAGCGAAAAGCAAGTAGAGTACTCCCACCGGAATTGTCGAGAGCGCACCCGATGTTGTGGACACATCCACATCTCGTCCAAAACCCGATTGCGCTGAGCGGGCGAGGTCGAGACGGCTGCGCTGCACTGCTTGCAGGCTGCCATAGCGCTCAAACTGTACCGTTGCGGAGCGAGTCACACCCATATAAAGCAGCGCTAATCCGAGCAGAACGACGGCGGCAAACTGCCGCAGAAAACTGGTTGCCGTAATCGACTGCATACCGATTACAAAGGCTCCTCCGATAGCGATGCAAATCATGTAGAACACATAAAAGCGCAAGCTCAATAGCGACAAGAGTGAACAGACCAACACGATCACATATTTTAGCGTAAGCTTCTCGCCTAATTTTAGTGTCGCCAGAATAGCCAACGCCAGACAGAAAACGATCGGTCCATCCTTTAGGCCCTGGGAAGACCATAGGACCAGCGAGGGGTAAAAGGCGACGGCTATGCCTGCCAGGCGGGCCACTCTTATGTTCTTAAAAACATGGTGTGCGCATAAAAAAATTATTACCGCTGTAGTTGAGCCGAGAACCGCGTTCACGAATTGCACCGCCAGCATATTGCGCCCCACAACTCCATAGATAGCGGCAACGAGGTAAACCATCCCCGCCCCTGAAGATTCGCCGCCGCGAACAAAAATATTCGCAAGCGACTGGTAGTATTTGTCTCCACCCCACCCGCGCAGTTGAGCTAAGCCGTAGGCATCGTAAGTTATCGCATCGCCGCCAAAGAATTCCTGGCCCTTAAACGCAAATATTGCCGTACCCAGAAGCATCCTTAGGAGAAGCCCCGCAATGAAAAGTCTTAACAGAAAACTTCCGGCTGTTTCTTGTTTGTAAGAATAAAATCCGGCGATTGTAGCGAGGACCGTGCACAACAACACGGCTTTGGCGGCATCCATACTTGTCACTACGCCATAGTCCGCCGCGAAAGGCGCAACTAATGGCGGGACAAAAATTATTATCGCCGCGCACAAGACCATGTATAGCAATGTAAGTAGTGCGTTCATATCTCCGGTCGGGGGCTACACGTCGTCGGGTAAATCGTTTCGCGTCTTTCGTTCGATCAGGAAGATGTCTTCGTCGCCCAACTTCTTCATTGGCTTCGCGGGCACGCCGGCAATTAGATGGCCTTCCGCCGTCAACTCACTTGTAATGACGGAACCTATGCCGACTATGCATCTCGACGGCAATGTGCCGCCGGGGGCAATCCGAATTTCGGAACCAATGTAGCAGAAAGATCCGATATCAATCGGGCGTGTCCGCTGCCGGTTGTGAGTCCAAAGCGAAGAGTTGCGGCCGCCGAGAATCGATCTGCGCCCGATCGTCACGCGATCAGTAAAATCTATCTTATGGCCCGTCGTAATAATACTTCCCTCGCCAAGCAGGAATCGCGGGTCAATCGGATTCACTACGTCTGGCTCCGCAATGGAGTTTATCTCGTTCATGCGAATGATCTCGGAGTAACGCCCCAAACGAACTTCATCACCGCCGCGAATCATATTCAGATGTCCAATTTTTACGTGGTCGCCAATCTCAAGCTTCTTCACCCTGATGATCAGATTAAGATGCCCAATCTTAACGTCATCGTCGATCCGGCATTCCCTAACATCGATAATGCTTAGTCCGATGCGCACGCGCTTTCCAATTTGGTAATTAAAAAACAAACGGTAGCAGAAGCGTTTGAGAAACGACGGGAGCAGTGCGATGAACGCGAGCATTGTCAGCCGGGATTTGCTCAGACGTTGCATAGTCTTGACTAGCTCGACTTCCTATCGCCGCTTGCTTCGCGCAATGCGCGTGCGAGTTTGTCGGCCTGATCCGATAGCGAGTAATGTTCGACAACATGACGGCGGCCGGCGGCTCCCATTGTTTGGCGCAATTCCGGATCGGAAAGCAGAAGCTCGAGCGCCTGGAACCATTGATGGTTCGTGGTCGCGTGGAAGTGTGTTACGCCTGCTTCACCGATATCTGCCGCAGCTCCAATTGGAGCAGCTACGTATGGAATTCCAATGGCCATGTATTGAACAGCCTTGAATCCTGACTTCCCAGCCGCCCACTTCTCAGCATACAAAGATGGATCGATCGGATACAGTCCGATGTCGAACGATTGAAAGTCTTCCACTTCCCTTTCAAGCTTCCATTCCAGATTCTCAACTTCGACACCAGGAATATTCACCCCCTCCATGCCTGCGCCGACAATCTTTATCTTGAAGCGATGCGTCCTTGCTAAATCCTGCAATACCGGGAAGATTGCTCGCAGATAGGGAAACGTTGAGTGGGTGCCAATCCAGCCCAGCACTACAGGTCCATCGGACATATGGGGCTTGGGAACAAAAACATCGGAGTCAACCACGGTCGGAATTATTCGTGTTGTCGCGCCTTTGCTTTCCGCATACTCGGCAATCGCCCGATTGCCGCACGTGACTACCCTGGCCCATCGTATCAGGTCGTCAGTTTTACTAAACCATTTCAACGCCTGTCCAAACTTTCCGTACGTCGGGCTAGTATAGGGAACGTAAGTAGCGTCATCCAAATCGAGGACCAGGGGGCGTCTAAAAACTCGCACGGCCAGCCATTCGATGAGCGGCGGACCATATAGCATGGCCTCACGCTGAACGAGCACTGCATCCGCCTGGCTAAGCAACAATAGATCCTTCAAGCGCCGCAGCCCGGATTTCATCAAGGCCACCGCCGTGTACGGCAAAGCGTGGCGCTGATAGAGCATTTCAAATGCTTTAGAATCCAGGAAAGGTCGCACTGTGAGAGTGATCCCTCGATCGGCTAGCGGGCCAACGAATTGTTCCAGGCGATACCGCGTTGCTGCCGCTTCTACAGGATAAGAGCTCAATCCCAGAACATTCATACCAGGCGTTGACCGTGGCCTGGAAGAATTGGCCACGGTTGATTCGGAATAAGAGTTAAACCTTCCATTATGCAGCCGCTGACAATGCTTGAACCCTGTTCACCAGTCGCTCATACAAGCGCCGGTACCTGGTTCGTCCTACGTCGACCAAATCAAACTCACGCCGCGCTACGCCGCGCAGACGATCTGCCAACGTTTTATCGCCTCGCATGATTTCAATTTCACCCAGGGCTTTCAGATAAGCCTGCGGAGTGAACTCGCGCAGCAGCGCCCCGACATGATCTTCTTCGATCAGTTTATCCAGGTCGCCAACGCCGGCGTTGCAAACCACCGGCAGACCACTAGCCAGATATTCGGCAATCTTGGTTGGCGATGAAGACTGTTTTGAGTAACAGGGTTTGATAAACGATATGGCGATGTCAGCCGCCTTGAGATAACGCGGGACTTCGCCTGGAGTTACCTGAGTCACAAGGAAGTTCTCCTGTTCAATACCCAGGGTTGACATTCGATCAATAACCATTTGGCGCGGGCTTTGAGTCAGTATCATAGAAAACGTAGCCGGGTCGCGGCTGTGAGCGACAACCAAAAAGTCCGTCATCTCGTCCGTCATGTACCAACCACCAAACGAGCCGACGTAAACAATCACCCGGCGGCCGGTCAGGTTTAGTTCCGCGCGCAACGATTCTCTCGATGTCTGCTCGGCTGTCTCAAACCTCTCGAAATCCACGCAGCACGGGATCACTTCAATCGGCCGGCCGAGTTTGTCTGTATCCGAGCACCCAGGGAAGACAATGTCTCGCGCCTTTTCCGTGAGCAGCACAAACGCATCAGAGACTCGAAGCAGATATCGCTCGACTCTTTTTAGCCCCCGATACAGGTAGCCATTCTCGGGCCAAACGCCTGCATCCGTGTATTCTTCGGGCATGAAGCCGCGAATGTCAAAAACCAGATGTCCACCCGTCAGTCTCTTGGCAATCGCACTCATCACGCCGGGAATGTGATTCCGCGCGTGAAGAATGCTCACTCCTTCGCGTCGCATTACCCGCCGTATGGCCAGGGCGCCGACGGCCATGTCGTAAATCGTGGCCGGAAGCGAAGGCCACTTATGATACTTCAGGCAATGCCAGGAGATTCCCTCAGCGTTAAGCGCGGCGCGTTGTTTGGCAATGTCGTCCGCGGTCCAGGTCTCGCGGAGGCGGGGCTCAAAAGTCAAAAGGCTGACTCGAACATTCTCGGATTGTAACTGTCTTAGGTAGGGCAGAACTTGCGTCTGAACCAGGGGCTCTCGCAAACCAAAATAACAGACATACAAAGTGCGCACAGGCTTCATAGGCCTAATTCATCTTTCACGGCCCATTGAACGGTCCCGATAATTGTCGCTGCGTCAAGCATCCCGATGAGCGGCACCAGTACCAGTATTCGGGCAACATTCTCAAAGATGCTACTGGGATAGCAGCCGCGGTTGCGCCAAATCGCAACAGCCGCGCGCGCAACCAACAGCGACAGCCAAAGCAGCAGCGTAATCAATAACCATTGAACCCCAAACCAAAAGACCGGGAGCGCCGACACTAATAACAATGCGTAGCGCTCGAATATAGCTGCCTGCCATTGCCGCCACAAACCTGCCCGCATGTTATGGCGCGCATAAGTCACGAAACGTTTGAAGGTTTGCCAGGCATTCGAGTGCACTTGCCAGTGAACCATCGCATCGGGAGCGTAAGAAATGCGGAAGTTTGCCTGTTCAATCTTGTTCATGAACAAGAGATCTTCGGCGGACCGCAAATTCTCAGGAAAGCCGCCCACGGCTTCCCAAACGCTGCGCTTCATCAGCAGAGAAGCTACGGAACGTGATCGGATTAACTTCCCATCAATTTCAATTGGCGGGGCAACGTAAGCCATCACCGCACAGAGCTTGAACAAGGTGTCTGTCTCCGGCTCGAAGGAGCCATAGACCACGTCAACCTCATTTTCTTGTTGCGCGCGTTTTGCGAGAGATTCCAGCCAGTTAAGTTCGGGGCGAACACCGGCATCGATGAGAGCGATCCATTCATTGGAGGCCTGCGCCGCGGCCAGGTTTCTGCTGCGCCCGGGTAAGGCCGGGCCGCTGCGAATTAAGCGAATCGGCGCGCCATCTTGCATACACTCAGAAATGACCGCCACCGTCGCGTCAGTTGAACCGCCATCCGTAATTACAATCTCAGCGGGTCTTAGGGTTTGATTTAGGAGACTGTCAAGGAGCGGACGGATTGAATCTTCTTCATTACGAACCGGAATGACTACGCTGATTTTCATTTTAGAAGAGTCCGACCCTGACTTTCGTCAGCACGAGACGCATTCGTAAGGCAAAGCCAGAGGCGGAACGCTACCAGATCAATCCAGTCTGAACTGTTTCTGCCAATCTTTGCTGTCCTCAAATTTCGGCTGTACTTTTTTGTCCAATACGCAAGTTTCCAGCACTAGGAAGTCCATCTCCGTTCTCATGAAACAACGATAGCTATCCTCGGGAGTACAGACAATCGGTTCCCCGCGCACGTTGAAGCTGGTATTTACAATCACCGGACAACCTGTCTTCTGTCGAAACGCTTCGATTATTTCCCAGTAAAGAGGATTTGTCTCATGCCTTACCGTCTGAATCCGCGCCGAGTAGTCCACGTGCGTGACCGCCGGGATTTCTGATCTCTTAACATTCAACTTGTCAATTCCCCACAGGGCTTCTTCAGCCGCCGTCATCTTTCTGCGTTGCGCCTCGGCGACGTCAGCTACCAGCAACATGTAGGGACTATCAGCGTTTAAGTCAAACCAGTCGGCCACTTGTTCCCGCAGCACGCTCGGCGCAAACGGACGGAAGCTTTCGCGATACTTGATTTTCAAATTCATTGCCGCTTGCATTTCCGGAGAACGCGGATCGCCAATAATACTCCGGCCTCCGAGCGCGCGCGGACCAAACTCCATTCTTCCCTGATGGAGCCCAATGATCTTTCCAGCAGCGAGAAGATCAGCAACCACCCCAGGCAATTCCTTTCGTGAGTATTTCTTGTAAGGCAACTGCCGCGCCTTCAGAAACTTTTCGATCTCATCCTCGGTATGTCGCGGGCCCAGGTATGAACCTTTCATGCCATCCGCGTAAGCTGCCAGGCCGTTGCTTCTGGGTGCGCGCGCGGATTGCCAGCTTCCAGCCTGCTCCGGGCTCACTCTTGGCTTTGCCAAATAGCGGTGCCAGACCGCAAGCGCGATTCCGAGCGCGCCTCCGGCATCGCCCGCTGCCGGCTGTATCCAGATATCCTCGAAAGGCACTTCCCGCAATATTTGTCCATTCGCGACGCAGTTCAACGCCACGCCACCTGCCATACAAAGTTTCTTCATGCCGGTTTCCTGATGAACATAGCTTGTCATCTTCAGCATGACTTCTTCCGTAATCACCTGGATGCTGCGAGCCAGGTCCATTTCTTTCTGGGTGACTTGTGACTCTGGTTTTCTCGGAGGACCGCCGAACAGCTTGTCAAAAGCACCGTTCGTCATGCGCAAGCCTTGCGAATAGCTAAAGTATTCATGGTTCATCTTCAGGCTGCCGTCTTCGCGAATCTCCAGTAGTTTGTCCTTGATAACGGAGACGTATTTCGGTTGCCCATAGGGCGCCAGTCCCATCACTTTGTATTCGCCGCTATTGACCTTGAATCCCGTGTAGTAGGTGAAAGCGCTGTAGAGCAATCCCAGACTATCGGGAAAGCGAAGCTCTTTGAGCAGCGTGATCTCATTGCCTTTTCCCACTCCTATAGAACTCGTGGCCCATTCGCCGACACCATCGATTGTTAAGATTGCCGCCTCTTTAAAAGGTGAGGGATAGAATGCGCTGGCCGCATGACTTTCGTGATGATCGCCGAAGAGCAATTTCCACTCAAACTTCTTACCTTTCTTCTTTGCGGCCCGCTCATCTTCTTCGCCGTCCGCCTTTGCCAACTCTGTGCGGATCAAGTCAGGCATCCAAAGTTTCTCTTTCATCCAGAGCGGAAGCGCGTTGAGAAATGAGCTAAATCCGGAAGGGGCGTAGTCGAGATAGGTTTCCAGCAAGCGATCAAATTTCAGCAGTGGCTTGTCGTAGAAGCCAACGTAGTCAAGCTTTTCGGCGGTGAGGTTTGCTTCGCTCAGGCAATAGCGAGCTGCGTTGAGCGGAAAACTGTGATCGTGTTTTATCCGCGAAAACCGCTCTTCCTGCGCTGCGGCCACTATCTCGCCGTCAACAACAAGGCAGGCCGCCGAATCATGATAGAAGGCTGAGATACCAAGGATACTAACCACTAACAACTCCGAGGTTTAAAACAACGTGTAGATAAACGGTGCAATAGCGGAACTCTTTGCCAGCACGAGCAAAGCGCCAACCAGCACGAGGGTTATAACTATCGGCGCCAGCCAATACTTTTTGTTTTCTCTCATGAACAGCCAGAGTTCGCTAACGACCTGTGTTTTTGACATCGCAACTCCTTCAATACCTCTGCTCGCAACCCCTTTGGCACGCCGCCACGAAACGTTCTAACCTAATGGACATCTCCGACTATTTGAAAGCCGCGGTTGTTCTGGAAAATATTTCCTTTTGAGCCGGGTAGGACCGTGATCGTTCCATCAACCGATTGATTGGGGTTAGAGCTGAAAGTATTGCCAACTATCTGGCAATCCGTCGCCAGGACGACGAAGCCTGGAGTGCCGCCTCCACCCACGTCAGTCAATTTGTTGTTAAGAACGTTGATCCGCGTACCTTCAATTCTAATTCCGCTTTGGCCCGTCCGCGTGATGACGTTATTTCGGATCGTCACGTTGCGCATTGTAGAGCCAAAGACATAGATGCCATTACTCAAGACGTTGGTAATGGTTCCCGTATTTGATCCGCCGATGATTGTATTGTCTTCAATCAGGATTGGACCAACATAAGGCGTACCGGACGTGGACTGCACGACTATACCGTTGCCAGTCGGCGACATCTCTGAATTCCTGACATCGATCAGGTTGTGACGGATCACAATATTCTCGAGCCTGTCAGTTGCTTCATTCGGCTCAACATCTATGTTTGTGTTGCCTGGCCCGCCAAGCTGACCGGACGTCATAAAGCGGTTGCCTTCGAAAACGATGTTTTTGCCGTTCGCGAGCGCAAGATTTTGCGAGGCCACGCGGGTGAACAAGCAGTTGGTAACTTTTGAATTCTCGGCGAAGTGGCCTGACGTCGATGTGCCTCCAAACTGAATGCCAATTGAGCGAGTCCCATTGACCCATACCTTATCGACCGTACAACTTGAACAGTTTCCGAGAGAGATCGCCTGTGGCGCCGAGTTAAAGCCCGGATTCGCTCCTTTGACTTGGAGATCGCGGATCACCAAACCAGAGTCTGGCGCACCATTAAGGATGGATTGGTTATATGCGCAGATAACGGTGAACTGGCCTGGGGCCGTGGACTCAACGATGATTGATTGATCCCAGCCTGAACCAATCAAGGAAGAGCGCGACTTCATAAGTATCGGGATATTGCTGGTTCTGGTGGCATAGGTTCCGGGCAGAATACGCAGCACATGATCGGGCGAGATGATCGCCTGCGTCGAAATTGTGCCGCCGCCTTTGACGACAATTTCGCCGGGCCTCGTCCCCAGTGCTTTGTCGGCGGCGTTAATTTTGGCACCCAGGTCCTGGCCCGGGAAATCGTTCGCTGTCACCACGCGGCCTTGTGGCCGCTGTGCAGAAACGATCAGAACTGAATCCGTGATCGTCGAAATCAGGGCACCGACCAGAAGAAGGTGACATATCAAGCCCGGGAACGAAGTTTGTCTGTGTCTTAAATTTTCGGCTATTAACTTCTTAAGCATGATGTCTTATTTCCTAACCTCGCTAATATCTTACGTTGAAAGCACGTTTACTCGTCAGCGCTGAGCAAGCCTGTCCTGCCTAACTGCGCTGCAACCCCGGCACCTAGCACCCACCCACGAATTTAGTCTCTCAGGGGGCAGGGCCATGTTGCTCAAAACATTTTTTCATAATGACGTGGATCGCGCTGCCGCTCGGAATACGGTTTCCAATAGGAAGAGCTTGATCCGCGACGCCGGTTAAGCGGGTCCCAACCGGACAATCTTTTCACCACACCTATAGGAGTAATCACCAGGAAGAACACGATGCCAAGAATTATGCGCGTCGTTACAAACGACAGCGCCTCGGCTAGCAACATCCAGCCTCGATTTGGATAGAACAAAGCTCGAGGCAAAATCAGGCCAAGGAGGAGCAACAGCGCTCCCAGCGGCAGTGTGAAGTGGGCCGTATTTACAAACTTTCCGCGATATAACCACCAGCCGCTTAGCAAAACAAGAATGCCGCCGACAATCAGGCCAAATTCTCGCTCTACTCTAAAGGAACGTTTCTTCATACTATCAACCACCAAAGCTCTTGAGGGCTTCGACGACATACCTTTGTTGCTCTGCTGTAATCTCAGGGAAGCATGGCAACGCTAGTGTTTGAAGGGCGGCGCGTTCAGCTTCAGGAAATTGTCCCTCCTCGTATCCCAGATAAGCGAAACACTTCTGTTGGTGCAATGGGATAGGGTAATAAATTTTGCTGCCGACGCCGTGCTCTGAGAGATGCTTCATCACTTCGTCACGGTGCCGAGGGATCCGGATTACATACTGATGAAAGATATGTCGCGCTTCGGGCCTCACGAAGGGTGGCACAAATTTTTCCTCAAGCCCTGCTTCACGCAACAGCTCAGTATAAAACTCCGCTTTCCTGCGACGAGCTTCTGACCACGCCTCCAGATGTTGAAGCTTTACAAGTAAGACCGCAGCTTGCATGGCATCGAGACGGCTGTTAATCCCAACTTCATCATGCTGATATTCCGTCAGGCCACCGTGCACGCGTAGGCCCCGCAACCGTCTGGCTAACTCCGTATCACTGGTGACCAGCATCCCCCCGTCACCAGCGCCACCCAGATTCTTCGTCGGATAAAAACTGAAGCAGCCGATATGGGCCATGGAACCGGCACGTCGTCCCCGGTCTTCGGCGCCAATTGCCTGGGCCGCATCTTCGACAAGGGGCAGTTCATGGCGCTTGCTGATTTCGAGAATCGGATCCATGTCGGCGCATTGCCCGTACAGGTGAACCGCCATGATGGCCCGAGTGCGCGGAGTTATCGCAGCTTCCACGCGCGATGGATCCATGTTGTACGTTTGCGGATCAATATCTACGAACCGGGGACGGGCGCCGAGACGGGCAATGGATCCGGCAGTGGCAAAGAAAGTAAAAGGAGTGGTAATTACCTCGTCGTCCGCTTTGAGGTCCAGCGTCATCAGCGCCAGGAGCAAAGCATCCGATCCGGACGCACAGCCGACAGCGAATTTTGTTTGCGAGTATTTGGCGACCTGCTGTTCCAGAGTCTCAACTTGCGGGCCGAGGACGAATTGCTGTGAATCGATTACACCCTCGAGGGCCCCAAGCAGTTGGGCGCGCAGGGATAGATGCTGCCCTCGCAAATCCAGTAGAGGGACCTTCATGCGGATATCTCTATCTCGTGGGATTGTAGAAATAAGACTATGTAGCCGCTGCCCATGTAGTTAGTAAGCGAAGAGCAGCGCAACTCTGGCAGCTCCAACTCTGCGCCGGCCGGTCGTGCAATTCAATTCGGTTTGAGGGTCAGCGAGTTTCCGCGGGCTCTCCTGGTACCTCTTCCGGCTTGTCCCCGTCTGCGTAATAACTCGAGTAGTAACCGGAATAGTAATAGTCCTGGGTTTCGAGCTTTACGTTGTTTAGAACTATGCCAAAGATGTGCGCACCAACATCGAGCAACTGCTGTTTCGCACGCCGCACAACGGCCCGTGAACTTCTGCCACCGTGGACCACCAGCACGACGCCATCTACCATCGTCGACAATATGGACGCATCGGTAAAAGATATCGCCGGAGGAGAGTCTATGACGATATGCGTGAAGCGTTCGCTGAGTATGCCGAGAAGCTTTCGCATTTCGTCTGACCCCAGAAGCTCCGCCGGATTCGGCGGTACTGGCCCGGACGTCAGGAATTTTAGATTGGCATGCTGTTCATAGGTCTGTATCAGGGCGTCGATGTCAGTTTCGCCGGAAAGCCAATTAGTCAAACCTTTTGAATTCGGAGCACCGAAGTGAGCGTGCAGTCTTGGTCGTCGCAGGTCGCAATCGATAATCAAAACTTCAGCGCCGGTCTGCGCAAGCATAAATGCCGTGTTGATTGCCGTCGTCGTCTTACCTTCCGATGGCTGGCTCGACGTGACTAATATCGTTTTCGGCGGCTGGCCGGCAGAGGACAAAAGTAACGACGTGCGCAAATGCCTGTAAGCCTCCGCTATGGGAGAGCGCACATCGGTAATCATGGCTAGAGCCGTTGTGTCGGACGGTGCCGATGGCGGCCCACCGGAAATACCAATCAAGCGGCCTCGATCCCGATTTGATGGAATCAACGCTAAAGCCGGCAAGTGTAAATAGCGGTCTACATCATCGACCGATTTCAAGGTGTCATCAAGGAAATCTAGTAGGAAAGCGAGGCCAATGCCCGCACCGAGGGACAGCAGAAGGGCAACAAAAATGTTTCTGAGCCGCTGTGGTCCAACGGGCGTCTTTGGCAATCTACTAGGGGTGGGGATACTGACTTCGTTTGATCTGTCACCAGAGGCTACGGTTAACTCGCGCTCGCGTTGCAGCAGAGTATTGAGATACTGCTTATTGGTTTCCAACTCCTGCGTAATTGCCATCAAATCAATCTGGTCGCGCGTCTGCTGCGTGGTCGTCCCTTTCTGCTGTTCATAGGAACGCTTCAGAAGGTTTTCTCTCGACACGGCTGCCTCATAGCGCCTTTGTATCGAAGTCACAATCTCGGGGGGCGCCTTTGCGAGTTCCGCTTCCAGTCCCTTGAGTTGGGCATCAATTTTTTTCACTTCCGGCCATTCCGGTGTGTAGACAATCAGGAGTGCGTCACGCTTCTCCTTAAGGGCGGATATCCGATCCCTCAATTTTTCTACTCGAGCAGAAGAGTTCACATCCGGCACTGAAAACGGATCGGGTTCTTTTCTGGCCGCTTCGAGTTGGGCCTGAATCATCTTTCGGTCGTTTTCAGCTTGTAACAATTGGCCGCTGAGAGTGGCCAACCGAGCGGCCTCGAGATTTCCCCCGGTTTCGGCGGTTAATGGCAGGTTATGGTTTTTTGCGTAGTTAAACTGGGCTTCCTGATCGTGCTTGATTTGGGTCTGTAACTTAGCGATCTCTTTCGCCAATTGATCCTCGGCCTTCGACGAACCAGCGGTCGAACGTTCCAGATTATTATTGCGAAAAACTTCGGCAAGTGTGTTGGCAATCTTCTGCGCCAGCTCTGGATCAGAGTGCATGAACTTGATCTTGACAAGATTAGTAGTGGGCACCGGCTCAATGGTCTCTCCAGCGATAATCGCATCTTCGTAAGGCTCGAGTTCGGCCAATTGTTCCGGAGTCAAAGATCCATTTGTTACTTCACTCTCACCGACGACAGTAAGTCCGGAGGAAACAGCGGGCGATTCACTTGCTTTCTTTGGCTTGGCGAAAATACGACGGAGAGAGGCGAATACGCCGCCTTGCGATTGACCACCGAAAAATGCGGGATTGTGTTGCAGGTCGAGCGTTAGCACAACCTGACGAGCCAGAGCCGGGTTTTCCAAAAGCTTCAGCTGCGTGCCCCAGAAACTCGGATCGCTTTGAGCGTTGATAACAATCTCTTTTGTTTGCAGCACGCTCATCGGCTTTTGTTCTATGCGGATGGTGGTTTCCCCTTCATAGATCGAAGGCGCGCGAAACGATTGGATAGTTACGAGCGAAGTAATCACCAGTACCAGACTGAGAATCAACCACTTTCGTTTCAAGACCACGGACAAATAATCGCGGAAAGTGGTTGTGTCTGCTCCTGACACGCCATATGGCTTTGCCTGAGCAATATCTGCTAACGGTCGATCAATGCTGCGGTCAAGTGCGCTTACGGGCAGCAGGCGATTATCTTGGGACATCATAATATTTAGACCTTACTTGACGAGCGGTGCACAAGAGATAATGAATAATAGCAAAGACTCTGTTTCTGGCAAGTTGTGAGACGCAGGAATCTAGCCTTTTGCGGCCACTTCGTTTGGCGAATTGAGGGCCACAAACTCCCTCAGGGAGTCTTGCCAAAACGGCAGCGGAGCCAATCCGATAGCCTCCGAAAGCAGGCACCGCAGACGAGAATTTCGAGGGCGTGGTGCCGGCCTGTTGAGGCTACCCATTGCGACGCTCTCCAGATTCCCCGATGCGTAACCACCCAGATCCAGGGCCGCGCGAGCGAATTCTGCGTAACTTACTCCCTCACCTGCGTTGACGACCTGGTATGTCCCGGGAAGATCCAGTTGGGCTAGTTCTCTCAGGCGCCGCGCCAAATCAGGCGCATACGTCGGTGTCCCATAGGCATCTGTTATTGCCTTCAGTCTTTCACCTCGCCCCGCACGTTCAATAATTGTACTCAGGAAATTACTCCCACCCGGGCCGAAAACAAACCCGGTTCGGGCTACGACTGTGCGGGCATATGCTAATTGAGTGCGGCGCTCGCCTTCAAGTTTTGAAGCTCCATAAACGCTCTGCGGGTTTGGCTGGTCTCTTTGTGTAAAGAAACCCTGTTTCTCTCCATCGAATACGTAATCCGTCGAAATCGTTACTAAGACCGCGCTTATCTCGCGACTCGCTTTGGCGAGGTTTTCCGGTCCGCGGGCGTTTGCCGCATACGCGCGTTCCGGGTTTAGTTCGCAACCGTCCACGTTGGTCCAGGCAGCGCAGTTGATAACAACCTCAGGCTTGACGCCTCGCAGTGTTTTCATCACAAGGTCCTTGTCGCTGATATCGAGGCTCTCATGATCGTAGGGAAGAACGAGGTCACCCTGGGAATTGCAATGCGCAGCAACTGCTCTCCCAACCATCCCAGCTGCCCCCGTGACAAGCACTCTCAAGTGGCTGCCACCTCCGTGCCGTATTGTTTTCGATAATAGTCTTTATAGGCTCCACTTCGCGTTCGTTCGAGCCAGCGACTGTTTTGCTGGTACCACTGAATTGTCTTTTGCAAACCAGTCTCCCAGGTTTCGCGTGGGCGCCAGCCCAATTCGCATTCAATTAGTAGTGGATCGATCGCATACCTGCGATCGTGTCCGGGACGATCCTTCACGAAACGAATAAGTGAGCGCGGTTTACCAAGCGTGTTCAACAACGATCCCACTACATCGATGTTGTGATGTTCATTACGCGCGCCTACGTTGTAGACCGCGCCAGGCCGACCTTTTTCCAAAGCAAGCAATATTGCGCGGCAGTGATCGTCAACATAGATCCAGTCTCGTACATTTCCGCCATCGCCGTAGACCGGAATTGACTCATCTTTGAGTGCGTTTGAGATAGCGAGGGGCAAAAACTTTTCCGGAAACTGGCGTGGACCATAATTATTGCCGCAGCGTGTTACCACCGTGTCGAGGCCAAAAGTGTGGTGCGCCGCACGCACGAGATGTTCCGCCGCTGCTTTCGAAGCAGCGTACGGACTGTTTGGGGCGAAAGGCGACTCCTCTGTGAAGAAGGCATCTTCATTCTCAGGCAAACTGCCCATCACTTCATCAGTCGAGACTTGAATAAAACGCTTGACCCCGCGCGCGCGCACCGCATCAAGCAACACTTGGGTGCCGGTGATGTTCGTGCGCAGAAACTCCGCGGCGTTCGCGATGCTGCGATCCACGTGCGATTCGGCGGCAAAGTTAACAATTGCGTGGGTGTTTTCGCCTAGTGCGGTGTGCACTGCCTCTGCGTCGGCGATATTGCCGTGAACAAAGCGGTGGCGTGCCGCATCCAAACCCTCAAGATTGTCAAGATTTCCTGCATAAGTTAGAGCGTCGAAGTTCGTTACCTTGCAGTCTGCGGTTTCATCCAGTAGGAGCCGGATGAATGCCGAACCGATAAATCCAGCGCCACCTGTAACAAAGATTTCACGCGTGTTTTTGGTCAAATTGTGCAAGCCTCATGGTTCAAAGGATGACAGAGAAGCTACATGTTAATGAGAAAGCCCCAGTTATCAAAGGAGAGCGGAAAAACAAGGCAAGTCATGCAAGGTTTCTTGCAAATTTTGTTGACTTCTCACTTGAAATGGTCTATTAGACCGTCCTCATGTTTTTATGGTTTCGATCGCGTGTCCTCGTCGGTTCGGGAGTTTCGTGGATGTTTCACTCCTAAAAATTTAGCCGAACGAAAAATTCACTCGCGATTTCAGACTTGCGACCACGATTCTGCTAACGGCTTCTTCAGACCGAGAGGCTTAACAATTGAGAGGACGCCCAGTTCAAGCACCGCGCTCTCGAAATGCCAAGAGTTTTCTAAAATCGATAGCGCCCATGCAAAGGGGATATTTTCTCAACCTGGCCTTCCAGCATGTCTTCAAATCCTAAATGCCCTATGTCCTGTTACGCATTCCTTGACGATCGCGCCCCGGAACGAGGAACGGCGAGACAAGCGAGGCTTTCCAGTATCTGAGAGCAGAAGGAGAATCCAACCATGACAACAAAAAGCGCCCTATCCCAACACTTTTCCATCTCTCAGGCTAGTTTACTCCGTATTGGTATTTTCATCGCTTTTGCGGCTCTAGTGATATTTCCATTGTTCACCGTTTCTTCTGCCTCATTCTACCAAAGAGCCTCTGCTGGGAAGCCTGTAGATCTTGCTGCAAATTCAGTTTTATCTACCAATGCTTCCCGACTGTCCTTCGATTCAGCGCGAAGCGCAATAGCACCGTTTGCGTTGATGCCCCAGGCAACGCCCACTCCATCAATCGCTACGTTTGAGAGCACCTGTGTAACTCCAGATAGCGAATTCAATTTGGGCCAGGAGGTATGCGCGACAGCGACGAACACGGGTGGAAGCGCGGCCAACCGACGCATTTCGTGGGTCGACCCGTCCGGTTTCATCAGGCAGGTCACGCCTATCGCGGCAGATCCTCAAGACGATCACTTCACGATCCCGACCACCCCGACGTCAACGCTTTCAAACGGCCAAGTGGTTAACAATATTGGCAACTGGCGAGTAAACATAATTTCCAGTAGGAGCTCCTTGGTAGCCAGTACAGGATTCGTAGTTAAAGATCCCGCCAATGCCACCGCAGATTTGTCAGTTACCAAGAGAGCTCCCAGTAACAGCGAGCAAGTCGCCGCCGGTTCGAACGGTAGTTTTGACATCTTCGTACAGAACAGTGGGCCCGATGATGCCGCGACGGTTACGCTTACAGATCACGTTCCGAATAACACGACTTTTGTGGCAATGATTCAGACATCAGGGCCGGGTTTTACCTGTACCACAGTCCCAGATGGTTTGGGCAATATAACCTGCACGATTGACACCCTGGCGACTGGCGCTTCGGCAACATTTGACTTCGTCTATACGGTAAATACCGGAACGGCCGCCGGCACGTTAATAATTAACACTGCCAGCATTGCAAGCGCCACGACAAACGAATTGAATAATGCCGACAACTCTGCGACTGCGACTGCCAGCGTGGCTAGCGGAGGTAACACTGGAACCTGCACGCTTACCTGCCCTGACGATATAGTTACGGCCGCCAACACTACGGATGGGAACAACAACCCCGGCGCCGTTGTTCACTTCACGCCTACAAGCAGTGAGGGTACGTGTGGGACGGTTACCACTGACCATTGCAACGATTGCTTCTTCCCGCTTGGCACTACTGTGGTTACAACATCGGCTACTACCGGAGACTCATGCAGCTTTACCGTCACGGTCACTGAAACAGGGTCGAACGTCACTATCTCTTGTCCTGCGAACCAGACTGCCGACGCCGACAGTACCTGCACCGCAACAGTGACTGTTGGGACCGCAACTGGTACCGGTGACAACGTAACAATCAGTGCGGTCCGCAGCGACGGCAAGCCGATGTACGATTGCGATGTGAACGGCACCAACTGCACGCGCCGGAGTACCGATGATCCTTTCTCGGCTGGGGTAACCACTATCACCTGGACGGCGTACTCGCACGACACTCCGGGGCCTTACCAGAGTGTGGCGGACGAAGAGTCACACCGGACGGGCAGTGCTTCATGCACGCAAACTGTAACTGTCAATGACGTGACGCCGCCGCTCATTACTGCGGTAGACCAAACGGTCTCGGCGGACGCAAACTGTCAGGCTGCGGTGCCGGACTACACCAACAGCGTCACAGACAATTGCTCGTGCGCTGCCAGTGACAATTCGCAGGATTGCATCGGCCAGCATCGAATCACCGTGACTCAAGACGTGCCGGCTGGCTCTTTGCTGGGACCTGGCGCATACCCAATTCATCTGACAGCTAATGACGGCTCCAGCAATAATGGCGGCGCCGGCAACACTACGACAAAGGACATCACGTTCACGGTCAAAGACACGACGCCACCGACGATTCAGTGCCCGGCTAACATAACTACCAGCACCGATCCGGGTCTGTGTTCCGCGGTTGTGAATCCGGGAACGGCGACGGCGACGGATAACTGCGATACTAATCCAACCGTGGCCGGTACGCGCAGTGATGGCCAGCCATTGAATGCGACGTATCCGAAAGGAACGACGACAATCACCTGGACCGCGACTGATCACGCGAGTCCAGCCAACCAGTCGAGCTGCACGCAGACCGTCACGGTGCAGGATCATGAAAATCCGACGATCAGTTGCCCGGCGAACATTACGTTGGAGCCAACCTGTCCGTCGGGGGCAATAGCAACCTACACGGCGCCAGTCGGCACCGACAACTGTCCGGGAGCAATAACGACTCGGACGGCGGGCGGGGCCAGCGGTTCGGTCTTCCCGATCGGCACCACGACAGTCACTTATACGGTGACCGATGCGTCGGGCAATTCAGCGTCGTGCAGCTTTACGGTGACGGTGAAGACGCCACAGGCTGTAATCCAGAACCTGATAAATAGCGTCAGCGCTTCCTCGCTTTCCGGGACGCAGAAGAATGGCTTACTGGCTAAGCTGAATGCCGCGCTCGACGCCTTAAACAAAGGCCAGACGAATGTGGCGTGCAATAAGCTGAGCGATTTCGTTAATTCCGTTGGGACTCTAATAAGCCACGGAGATATCTCGGCAGCCCAGGGCAACGCGTGGATTAACTCGGCCAATCACGTAATTAATACGCTAGGCTGCACCAACAATCCTTGTACGTGAGCCACACGCTCGGGAACCGGAGGGAAGCGCCAGGAATCTGACGCTTCCTCTCCTAGAGGCAAGTCTGGAGGATTGCTTCAGGATTTCTAAACTGTCTTGATAACTTATGTGCTTCTCGTCAACAATAATGGGCTACTCGGCGCAACAGTGGCCGGAACGGATCCGTGTTCTACTGGTGGCCATCCCCAAACTTCAACGGAAAAAAGGAGACTCCAAATGAACAAGTTTCGGTTCACCATTAACGCATTAGCAGTTGTAGGTTTCGCTTTGGCGTTCGTGTCGATTGCGCAGGCGCAAGCAACGCGCACCTGGGTGTCCGGCGTCGGTGACGATGCCAACCCGTGCAGCCGCACGGCTCCATGCAAGACTTTTGCCGGCGCAATTTCCAAGACCGCCACAGACGGCGAAATAAGTGTGCTCGATCCGGGCGGCTTTGGAACACTAACGATTACTAAGTCAATAACCATCAATGGTACCCATGGGGCCGGCTTCGGCTCTGTCCTGGCCGCTGGTGGTGTCAACGGCTTTAACATCAATATCACCGCCGCTGGTGACGTACGCAAAACTGTTCGTCTCGTGTCCTTAAATATTAACGGGGCGAGCAGCGGCCTTAATGGCATCTCAATAACTGCCGCCAACAGGGTTAGTGTTGAGGATACAATCATCGACGGCTTCACTAACCGCGGTATCAACGACGTCCGTACCGGCAGCGGTTCACTTTTCGTTACCGATTGCACGGTCAGAAATACGGTGCAAAGTGCGATCGTTGCGATACCCGGTGGAGGCGCTACCATTACCGCCGTGCTCGACAATGTTCGCGTCGAGGCCAGCACCAGCAACTCCGGCGTGGCTTTTGACAGCAGTGTTAATGCCGGGTCGGCAGTTAAGGGAACAATCAGAAACTCGATTCTCGTCGGCAACTCAGCCTCAGGGGCCTTCGCGGCTGGAACCGGCACGGAAATGACAATCGAGAACTGCCTCTTATCGCATAACGGAACGGGAATTACGGCTATTGCTCCGGTGATCGTCAGGCTTTCAAATTCAACGATCACGAACAATACGACGAGCATCACGGGGCAAAACCAGGTCTCGTCAACCGGGACTAACACCATCACCGGAAATGGTGCTAACAACCAACCCGCCGGCCCGCCAATCGGCCAGACTTAAGAACTCTTCGGAGTCTCTTTGCGTCTCCCATCGCCGCCCATGCAAGTTGGGCGGCGGTGGGATTTTTTCGTGGTAAAAACTTTCTTTGGCCGCTGCCTGGCAAAACACAACACCCAATCGTCACCCACTACCACGCTGCGGTACGTCGATTCCTAACGAATTGTCGCAGCCGAGGTTCTGGTTTACAGTAACCCGAACCGACAAACCAGAGTACAGAATGGTATGGCAGGAACGTTGAGAAGTAGTCACGTGATCGGGCTATGCTCTTACATCCGTGCGGTTGACGCGTGCGCCAGCGTGCGTCTAGACTACCTGCTCTGTATAAACCAGCATGAATGTTCTCCGCGCTGATAGCCAGAAAACCTACAGGCAAGGTAGGACCCGACTCGCCATACAGAACGAAGTAAGATAGGCAAAGATATAGAAGTTCGAGTGTGCTTAATCAACCCAACTTGACACGACCTGCAGCTGAATCCCGCAACACGCAGACTGGCGAAAATCCACGTCCCTTGCCCTCCCATCCGCTGGCAATAATCGAACCTACCAAAGGGCTAGTATCGCTGAATCTTGTTGAGCTTTGGACATATCGCGAACTGCTCTACTTTCTCACCTGGCGTGATGTCAAAGTGCGTTACAAGCAAACCGTGCTTGGCGCGGCGTGGGCCATTTTGCAGCCGCTCTTTATGATGATAATTTTTTCCCTTTTCTTTGGCCGACTAGCGGGGGTTGATTCAAAGGGCGTCCCCTACCCTCTATTCGCATTAGCTGGACTCGTCCCCTGGACGTTTTTCGCCAACGCAGTAACAAGTAGCGGCAACAGCTTAGTGGGCAGCGCTAATCTGATTACGAAAGTTTACTTCCCGCGTGTTTTAGTACCGGCCGCCGCAGTGGTAGCAGGACTGGTTGATTTTATTATTGCCTTTCTTACTCTGGTTGGCGCGATGCTTTATTACAAAGTCGGGCTGACTTTGAATATTTTGATGCTGCCAATGCTGGTCATGTTGACCACTTTGTTTGCGCTGGCTGTCGGCATGTGGATGTCGGCATTGAACGTTAAGTACCGGGACGTGCGTTTCGCCCTGCCGTTCGTGATTCAGATCTGGCTGTTCGTTTCCTCGGTTATTGTTCCGTCAACGGCGTTGCCTCAAAAGTGGCGCTGGCTCCTTTCGCTTAACCCCATGTCGGCAATCGTGGAGTCTTATCGGGCCGCTTTATTCGGACTGCCGTTTAATTGGCAGACGCTGGGCATCGCGACAGTAATCACATTAGCTGTGCTGACATACTCAGCTTACTCGTTTCATAGAGTGGAAAAAACATTCGCTGATATCATTTAATCGATGCCTCCCATCATCACGGTTGAGAACGTCGGCAAGCGATACCGCATTGGTCAGTCGCAGGCTCCCTATTCCACTCTTCGTGAGTCGCTGGTTGAGGCAGTACGTTCCCCATTCAAAAAGCTGGCGCGAAATAATGGCCCTGCCGAGTTTGTTTGGGCTGTCGAAGACGTAAGCTTTGAAATCAAGCCGGGCGAGGTTGTGGGCCTCATTGGCCGCAACGGGGCCGGCAAATCAACGTTGCTGAAAATGCTTTCTCGGATTACCGAGCCCACTAAAGGCCGAATCCTTCTCTATGGCCGGGTTGGAAGTCTGCTTGAAGTGGGTACAGGGTTTCATGCCGAACTAACGGGCAGGGAGAACATTTACTTAAACGGCGCCATACTTGGTATGGCTCGCAATGAAATCGTGCGCAAGTTCGATGAAATTGTGAGCTTCGCCGAAGTTGAGAAATTCATCGATACTCCGGTCAAGCATTATTCGAGCGGCATGTACTTGCGGTTGGCTTTTGCGGTTGCCGCTCATCTTGAACCCGAGATATTACTGGTTGATGAAGTATTGGCTGTTGGCGACGCCCGTTTTCAGCGTAAGTGTTTGGACAAGATGCAGGATGTAGGAAAGCAGGGTCACACCGTCCTGTTTGTTTCACATAACATGCCTGCAATTACGCGGCTTTGCCCTAGAACAATACTATTGGATCAGGGTCGGGTTCTCAGCGATGGCCCTTCACACCAGGTTGCAGGCGAGTATCTCAGTGGAGGTCTGGGAACGACTGCTGCGCGAGAGTGGACAGATTCGAGTAAGGCGCCCGGTGATGACATCGTTCGATTGCGCGCTGTCCGGGTGCGCACTGAAAATGGGGAAATCACCGACGTGATGGATATACGTAGGCCTTTAGCTATTGAGATGGAATTTGAAGTGCTCCAGGACGGGTATGTATTATCACCTAACTATCATTTCTTTAATGAACACGGTGTCTATGTTTTTTTAGCTGGAGATAGCGATCCGGCGTGGCGTAATCGTCCTCGTCCCAGGGGCCATTACGTAAGTACAGCCTGGATACCTGGCAATCTTCTGGCCGAATGCACGATGATTGTCGGCGCGGCCGTTACCACGCCAGAGTCGGAGGTCGTTCACTTCTTTGAGCGCGATGCCGTCGCCTTTCAGGTCATTGATAGTCTGGATGGCGACTCGGCTCGAGGTAATTACGGCGGGCACATGCCTGGAGTCGTCAGACCCATGTTGAAGTGGGATACGCGCTACACGTCAGGCTAGTGCGAGACAGTAGTAGCCGTCGCAGAAAGACAACACCCATGAACGTTGTAATTTTGGCCGGCGGCTTGGGTAGCCGGCTAGCCGAAGAGACGGAAATCAGGCCTAAACCGATGGTCGAGGTCGGGGGGTATCCGATTCTCTGGCACATCATGAAGCACTATGCCCACTACGGCTTCAAAGAGTTCTTCATCGCGCTGGGATACAAGAGCGAAATGATCAAACGTTACTTCCTCGATTACTACGGTCTCAGCGGGAGTATGACTATTAACCTGGCCAGCGGAGAAGTTGAGACGCGCAACAAAGAGTGTGAAGATTGGATTGTTCATCTGATTGATACGGGATTGCAGACGCTTACCGGAGGACGCGTAAAGCGATTACAACCATGGCTGAGCAAAGATACTTTCATGGTTACTTACGGCGACGGTGTGAGCGATATTAATTTGGGTGATCTGTTGCGTTTTCATCAGTCGCATGGGCGTGTCGCGACGGTTACGGCCGTAAGGCCCCCGGCTCGCTTTGGAGGCTTGATATTCGACGGTGATTTGGTCACCGAATTCACCGAGAAGCCGCAGATTGGAGAAGGTTGGATTAATGGTGGCTTCCTCATTTTTGAGCCCGAAGTATTCGACTATCTAAGTGGCGACGACAGCAGCCTCGAGGCTAATGCTCTCGAGCGCCTTGCGGCCGATAAGCAGCTTGTTGCCTATCGCCATGATCGCTTTTGGCAGTGTATGGACACCATGCGTGACAAGCTGCTGCTGGAAAGTCTCTGGCAGAGCGGTCAAATCCCGTGGAAAGTTTGGGAGTAATGACAGAGATCAATCCGCCATTCTGGCAAGATCGTCCGGCCTTTGTCACCGGCGGTACCGGTCTTCTTGGCGGCTGGTTGGTGCGTCGTCTGCTTGAAGCGGGCGCTGATGTTGTCTGCCTTGTGCGCGATTGGATTCCTCAAAGCGACCTGGTCCAGAATCAACAGATCGAGCGAGTTAAGGTCGTACGCGGCGATGTAGGGGATCAGGCGTTGCTCGAACGCGTGTTGGGCGAGTATGAAATAGATACCGTAATTCATCTGGCTGCCCAAACCATTGTCGGGATCGCAAACCGTAATCCGGTTTCTACCTTTGAATCCAACATCGCCGGCACCTGGGCGCTCCTGGAAGCCTGCCGCCGCAGCCCCCTGGTGAAGCAAATCGTGGTCGCTTCATCAGATAAGGCATACGGAGATCATGAACATCTTCCTTACGATGAAGGAACTCCTTTGCAGGGGCGGCATCCTTACGATGTGAGCAAGTCATGTTCTGACCTGATCGCGCAGTCGTATGCGACAACTTATGGCTTGCCTGTCGTCGTGACCCGCTGCGGAAATTTCTATGGCGGCGGCGATTTAAACTGGAACCGCATTGTACCTGGGACGGTTCGCTCGGTGCTGCGCGGCCAGCGCCCCATCATCCGTTCTGACGGCAACTATATTAGGGATTACTTTTATGTGGAGGATGGAGCGGCCGCTTATATATTGTTGGCCGAGAAACTGGCCGGCAATCCAGAACTGGCGGGTCAGGCTTTCAACTTCTCGAATGAGATTCAGGTGTCAGTTTTGCAGATGGTTCAGCAAATCCTTAAGCTCATGGGATCAGATTTGCAGGCGGAGATCCTGAATCAGACTACCAACGAGATCCGTCATCAGTATCTGAGCGCTGCCAAAGCGCGACAGATGCTTGACTGGAAACCACTGTTCACGCTTGACGAAGGCTTGCAGCAGACAATTAGTTGGTACAGAGACTTTCTGGGAGCCAGTCAATGAGCACCTCACTTCAATGTCGTTCGTGTGGCCAGTCTGATTTGCAGATGGTGCTGTCTCTGGGCAGCATGCCACTGGCAAATGCCCTGGTAACCGCCGAGCAACTTGATCAACCGGAATCGACTTACCCGCTCGAGCTGGCGTTCTGCCCCAACTGCAGCCTGGTCCAAATCACCGAGACCGTGCCGCCCGAAGAATTGTTTCGCGAGTATCTTTACTTCTCTTCGTTCTCTGACACGATGCTGCGCCACGCGCAGGTGATCGTCGAACGCATGCTCGAGTCACGGCCCCTCGGTGCGAACAGTCTCGCGGTAGAGATCGCCAGCAACGATGGCTACCTGTTGCAGTATTACCAGCAAGCCGGCATTCCGGTGCTTGGCATTGAGCCGGCAATCAACATTGCGCGCGTGGCCCAGGATGAACGTGGTATTCGCACGCTCACGGATTTTTTTGGCGCTGAGACAGCCCGGCGCCTGGTTGAGCAGGGTGAAGGCGCGGATGTGATTCACGCCAACAACGTGTTGGCCCACGTCCCGGATCTCAATGGGTTTGTCCACGGCCTGCGCCTGCTGTTGAAACCTGACGGCATTGCTATCATCGAAGTGCCTTATGTTAAGGACCTCATAGATCGCTGCGAGTTCGACACTATCTATCATGAGCACCTATGTTACTTCTCGCTCACAGCGCTTAGTGAGTTGATGGAACGTCACGGACTTACGATCGCGGATGCTGAGAGACTCTCGATTCATGGCGGGTCACTCCGAATTTTTGTGACCAAAGACCAGGACGGAAAACCAGGGTGCGCGGTTTTGGAACTTCTGGAGGAGGAAGCCGCCTGGGGCGTTCGCACCCTGGAGTTTTATCAAACGTTTGCCCGCAGGGTCGAGGAACTGAAAACCTCTCTCAGGAGCTTCATATCAGGCTTAAAGGAGCAGCAGCAGCATTTGGCTGCGTATGGAGCTGCAGCCAAGGGCAGCACCTTATTGAACTACTTCAAGATTGGCATGGAATCATTGGATTTCGTGGTCGATCGCAGTACGTACAAGCAGGGTCGATACATGCTTGGGGTTCATTTGCCGATTTACCCGCCTGCCAAGCTTTTGGAGGAGATGCCCTCATACGTGCTCCTGCTGACGTGGAACTTTGCTGACGAAATATTGGAGCAACAGGCGGAATATCGCCGGCGTGGGGGTAAATTCATAATTCCTATCCCAGAGTTGAGGGTCGTATAACCACAAACTACTTCCGAAAACCCATTCCAGGCAATGATCTTTAAAGAAACAAAATTGCGGGGCGCATACATAATTGAGCCGGAGTTAATTCAGGACGAGCGTGGTTTCTTCGCGCGAACCTGGAGCCAGGAAGAGTTTGCCTCGCGCGGGTTGAATTCGAAACTTGTGCAGTGTAATAGCTCTTTCAATAAGCAGCGGGGCACGCTGAGAGGAATGCACTATCAAATCCCTCCTCACGAAGAAGCGAAGCTCGTTCGTTGTACTGCGGGCGCCATTTACGATGTGATCGTAGACCTGCGCGTGGATTCGCCGACCTGGTTAAAATGGATCGGCGTGGAGCTGATCGCCAGCACCCCTTTGATGGTCTATATTCCTGAGGGATTCGCTCATGGATTCCAAACGCTCGAAGATGATACCGAGGTCTTTTATCAAGTATCTGAGTATTATCATCCCGAGTTAGCCCGCGGAGTCCGTTGGGACGATCCCGCGTTTAGCATTAATTGGCCTCTAAGCATCAGCGTAATTTCAGAAAGAGATCGCTCTTATCCTTTCCTCGACGCCGCTCAGAAGGAATTATAGTTAAGAAAGCCATGTGAACGGACGAGCTTTGATAATCGGCAGCAGCCGATGTTAATTGAATTTCACGATGATTAGGTAAGACTCCCGGGGTCGCCCAATGCCACAGTACGCCGAAGCCTCTGCTGATCATACGAGAGCGATATAAATGGACCCGATTAGCAAAGCACTTGGACAGCACTATTCTGAAAAGTTTTCCTTGCACGGCCCATCTCCGGAGGGAGTGGATTGGGGTTCAGACGAGACCAAGATGTTACTGCGTTACGACAAAATGCTAAGAGTTGCGGATTACGTGGCCAGGAATAAGCCTTCCCTGCTGGATGTAGGTTGTGGGTATGGTGGTTTGCGGGGTTATGCAATCAGCAAAAACATCGATCTGGACTATACAGGGATCGACGTTGCTAGCAATATGATCGAGTGGGCTGGAGCAAATCTACCTTCAGGAAACTTTATTCATGGCGACATACTGGATTACAAATTCGACCGAGAATTTGATTATGTCGTGTGCAACGGTATTCTGACTCAAAAACTTGAGACCGCCGGCTTGCAGATGGATCAGTTTGCCGCCCAACTAATTCGCCAAATGTTTTCGCTTTGCACGATCGGAATAGCTTTCAATGTTATGACGACCAAAGTAAATTACTATTCCAACAATCTCTATTACCGCAATCCGGCGGAGCTATTTTCCTGGTGCTTGAGCGAGATTTCTCCGCACCTAAAACTGGATCATTCTTATCCATTGTATGAATACACAATCTACTTATATCGCAACCCGGTATAGCAAGAAATAACAGTCTGAAGCGCGTACGACAGAGGAGGCGCTAGTGAAGAAACTAATTATTTATGGCACGGGTCTGGTTGCAGAGGTGGCTGAATTCTACTTCAGCGCTGACACGGATTATCAGATTAGTGCTTTCACAAATGCTGCTGAGTTTATTACTCAGGAGCAATTCAATGACAAACCGGTGGTTCCATTTGAGAATCTGGAAAAAGCTTACTCACCAGATGAATACGACATTTTCATTGCGCTCGGGTACACAAAAACCAATCAGGTCAGACAGGCCCGCTACTATGAGGCCCGGAAGAAAGGTTACACCTGCGCGACCTACATCAGCCCGCGCGCAACCTATTACGAGACGCCTGTCGGGGATAACTGCTTCATTCTCGAGAATAATGTCATCCAGCCATTTGTTAGGATTGGCAACAATGTAACACTTTGGTCAGGCAACCACATCGGACATCATTCGACGATTAGAGATCACTGCTTCATAAGCTCTCACGTTGTGATATCGGGTGGGTGCACCATTGGTGAGAACTGCTTTCTCGGCGTCAATGCCACGCTAAGGGATAATATTAAATTAGAGCGTTTTGTAGTTGTGGGTTCGGGCGCAATTGTGATGAAAGACTGTGAAGAACGAACCCTGGTTAAGCCGGCAGCGTCAACCCAAACAATTGTAAACCGAGACCTCATTTAACAAATTGAGACGACAGTAATGAAGATCGATTGGCAAAAGAAGGGTCGTATATATTGCCCCGATGGTGAAGGGTACTTTAAGACGCATGCCACTCGGCCAATACCGTATCGACTGAATGAAGACACTTTAAGACTATTCTTTTGTTCGAGAGATTCTGACGACCGGATGCTTCCAACGTTTATTGATGTCGAGGTTCAGGATCCCTCAAAAATAATCAAAATATGTAATTACCCGCTTGTCGACTTGGGAGATCCCGGCACTTTTGATGATTCCGGCTTGTCCCCGGGCAGCATCGTTGAATCCAGCAATAGAGTGCTTTTATATTATGGTGGATGGAAAAGAAGGCGTGTTGTCAGCTTTGAACTTTCAATAGGCATCATCTTGTGGGACAAGGAAAGCGGCAGCTTCAGTCGTATGTTTCGAGGGCCTGTCCTGAGTCAGGACAAAAATCATCCGTTGCTTGTCGGTGGCCCCTTTGTAATCGTAGAGGGTGATCGCTTCAAGATGTGGTACTGCTCTGGCACTGATTGGAGATTTCCCGACGGCAATCCAGAGCCAATTTACACTGTGTTTTATGCCGAGTCCGCTGATGGAATAACCTGGATCCCCCATAACCAGCCGGTCATTCATTACAAGTTCGATGGTGAGGTTGTTTCTGCGCCGTGGGTACTGAATTTAAAAACCAAATATCTTATGTGGTATTCCACACGTGGACATGAGACGAAGACTGCGAAGAACTATACCATTGGTTTTGCTGAGTCTAATGATGGTGTTGTCTGGGAAAGGTTTGATGATCAGGTTGGGATATCCAGATCTGAAAGCGGCTGGGACTCAGAAATGATTTGCTATCCATCGTTCTACCCTTACAAAGATAAGATCTATATGTTCTACTCGGGAAATGGCGTGGGCCGGGACGGTATTGGATATGCAGTTGCCGATAACTTTCTGAATCAATAGATGTCGCGAGTACTTGTAGTTTCACAACCTATGTTTTTGCCGTGGATCGGATTGTTCGAGCAGGTACGATTGGCTGATGTGTTCATTCATTACGATGATGTTCAATTGCCACAAGGTCGAAGTTTTATGTCCCGGGTGCAGATCAAAACACCAAATGGTGTTTCCTGGCTAACTGTCCCAATCGAGCGTAGTAAGTCTGGAAAACTGCTTAATGAAGTGGTTCTGTTTGGTCAGGGAGATTGGCGTAGCAAGCACTTGAAAACGATTCGACACGCCTATGCTAAGACACCTTACTTCGATCTTATGTTTGAGATTGTAGAAAAAATATATAGTTATGCGACTGACCATTTATCGGAGTTTAATATCAACGCGATCCAACAGATTGCGCAGTGGTTGGGACTCTCACCCCGGTTTATGCGTTCATCGTTGACCGGAGTCGAGGGGGCAAGTACGCAAAGACTTGTTGATTTATGCAAGTACGTAAACTGCGAGACCTACGTCACTGGCCATGGAGCGCTCAAGTACTTAGACCATCAGAGATTTGAGGAAATGGGCATTTCGGCGCGGTATATGGATTACAAGAAAATGCCATATCGGCAGGGACATGGAGAGTTTACGCCTTATGTCTCAATTCTTGACCCTATGGCAAATTGCGGGGAGCGAACCCGTGAATTGCTATGTTCTGATGCCGTCTATTGGAAGAACTTTCATGTCAATTGAAACCGAACAGTTTGATTTAGAGAAACGCCAGAACATATCAAGGATTGGCGATGATAACGATCTTAAGAGCTTTTCAAGAACCTGGCAGCTGGAAGCCTCAAAGTATAACTACATCTACAATTTTTCCTGGCTGGGACGTCCGATTATCCAATTGCCTCAGGATGTCTTTGCTATGCAGGAACTGATCTGGTCGATTCAACCTGATCTGATCATAGAAACTGGCATCGCCCACGGAGGTTCGCTGATCTTCTCGGCCTCGATGCTGGAACTAAACGCCGCCTGCGGTGGCCCGCTGGAGGCCGAAGTGCTTGGCGTGGACATCGACATCCGCGCCCACAACCGCGAGGCAATCGAAGCGCACCCGCTGGGCAAGCGCATCTCGATGATTCAAGGCTCCAGCATCGCGCCCGAGGTCATTGAGCTGGTCAGGGCCAGGGCGGCAGGCAAGCAGCGAGTCATGGTGTGCCTCGACAGCAACCACACCCATGATCATGTGCTCGCCGAGCTGGAAGCCTATGCACCGCTCACCTCGGTGGGCAGCTACTGCGTGGTATTCGACACCGCAATCGAGGAAATGCCTGCTGAGATGTGCTCCGATCGTCCCTGGGGCCCGGGTAACAATCCCAAGACTGCCGTGTGGGAATTTCTCAAGACCACTGATCGTTTTGAGATCCATCAGGAAATCTCCAATAAGGTGTTGATTACCGTTGCCCCTGATGGCTACCTCCGTCGGGTAAAGGATTGATCCATGGAACGTATTCCTGTCGCCGGTCCGTGGATCACGCAGAAGGAAATAGATTACGTCACCGACGCCGTAACCAACGGATGGTATGGCAACGCCAACGTCTATCACGAACGGTTTGAACGAGCGTTTGCCGGTTATCTCGGCGTGCGCCATGCGATGGCGCTTCCCTCCTGTACTTCGGGCATTCATCTAGCCCTGTTGGCGCTCGGCGTTGGTCCGGGCGATGAGGTGATCGTGCCCGACGCGACTTGGATCGCTTCGGCGGCTCCCATAACCTACGTCGGAGCGACTCCTGTCTTCGCCGATATCGACGAGCGGACATGGTGTCTGTCGGCGGAGTCTTTCGAGGCGTGTGTCACGCCGAAGACGAAGGCCGTTATCCCCGTCGCCCTCTACGGCAACATGCCCGACATGGACGCGATTGAAGACGTGGCGCGGCAACACGGCATTGTCATCGTGGAAGACGCGGCAGAAGCGATTGGCTCCGAGTATAAAGGAAAAAAGGCGGGTAGTTTCGGCGATGCCGGCGTCTTCAGTTTTCACGGCTCAAAGACGCTAACGACGGGTGAGGGCGGGATGCTCGTCACCGACGCCACCAAACTCTTCGAGCGCGCGCAGTTTCTGCGCGACCATGGGCGCAAGCCCGGCGATAAGATGTTCTTCAATCACGAGGTGGCCTATAAGTACAAGATGACCAGCATGCAGGCGGCGCTCGGCCTCGCACAGCTCGAACGCATCGAGGAGTTGCTGGAGCAGAAGCGGCGGATTTTCAGCTTGTACCAAAAAGAGCTAAACGGCGTAGAGGGCGTTACGCTGAATTATGGAACGCCGGACGCGAAGAACGTCTACTGGATGGTGACCGTCGTTCTCGATCCGAAGTTTAACCTGTCGAAAGAGCGCCTGATGGAGATCATGAGCGAGCGCAACATCGACTGCCGTCCCTTCTTCCACCCCTTGAGCTCGATCCCCGCTTACCGCGACACGGAGCAGGCGCGTCTGGCGCGCGCGCGAAATCAAGTGAGCTACCGGCTGACGCCTTACGGCTTAAATCTCCCGTCGGCATTGAGCATGACAAAGGAGAAGGTTGGAATCGTGTGTACCACGCTAAAGGATATCTTGCGAGAGAGTGCGTCCGGGTCACAGGTTAGCTAAAGTCAGCCGGGTATGTAAGAGGCGAGAGAGTGACCAGCGTTCGTTAACGCTTGACGATATGGAGGCGATGGTCGGAGGCGGGACTTTTGTCCCACGATTATGTCGTATACTAGGGAAGAGTTGGAACAAATTGCGCAGTCTGTTCCGTTCTGGTGGCACTCGATCGACCTCGGGCACGGAGTAGTCACCAATGGGTTCAAGTCTGTCGAAGTTTTAAAGCACGAGCTGAAAGCGTTGCGCCTGCCAGACCTGCGTGGGAAGACCGTACTCGACATCGGAGCCTACGACGGCTTCTTCTCATTCGAGGCGGAGCGCTGCGGGGCCGAGCGGATGGTTGCGCTCGATCACTACGTCTGGGCGCTTGATCTGCCGAAAGCTATCGCCTACTGGAGGGAGTGCAATGAGCGCGGCATCCCGGTTGATCCAGAAGCCTACGCGTCACGACTTTACCCCGAAGAACTGCCAGGGATGCTCGCTCCGAACGAGAAGGCGGTAGCGGGGATGTGTCGCGCCGCTGGCTTCAGCCGAGTGGAAGTCGTCGTCGGATCACCGTTGCCATCCCCCTCGCGCAGATCAGCCATCGCAGAGCTCAGGTCTTCAGTGGGGGCCGTGCTTCGTAAGCTTGGACTCAGGGAGAAGCTAGCGGAGGTTATCCGCTACCGCGCGATTGTCTACGCTTGGAAATGACTAAGGATAGGGGAGCGCAACTAGTGGGTGTACAAGTGCCGGAAAATTTACGCACTGGCTTGGTCAGCATCGGGGTGCCCGTCTACAACGGCGCGCGCTACCTGCGCTCCGCGTTGGACTCCCTGGTCGCGCAGGACTACGCCGATTTCGAGATCATCATCTCGGACAATGCCTCCGAAGATGAAACCGAAGCCATCTGCCGCGATTACGCCGCCCGAGATGCGCGGATCCGATACTATCGCGCCGAGCGAAACATGGGCCCGGTATGGAACGCCGTCCGCGTTTACGAGCTGGCCCGCGGCGAGTACTTTATGTTGGCGGCGCATGACGACCTGCGCCATTCACAGTACCTAAGTCGCTGCGTCGCCGAGCTCGAGCGCAACCCGCGGGCGCTCTTTTGCTGCACGGGCGTGAATTTCATCGACGTCGACGGACACGACATCACGGACGTTTTCCCCGTCCGCAGCCTCCGCCCCGTCGGCGCGACACCACGTGAACGGCTGCGGGCGCTGGCGCGCTCGACGTTCTGGCTCGACGTCTATTCATTGATTCGCACACCTGCTCTTCAGGACACTACATTTGGCCAGGAGCTATGGGGTGGCGACATACTCATTGTGTCCGCGCTTTGCTTGCGCGGGGAGGTCGCCGAAGTTCCGGAGCGGCTATTCTCGTATCGCTGTTTTCTCGACAAGAGCCCGCAGGACATCGCGCATGTTATCAACCCTGCCGGCAGCGTCGCCGTGAGTTGGATTCAACTTACGCTCGAAATGTTGAAATGCATCTGGCGCGCGCCGCTCGGTCTGGCGGAAAAGATCGGCTTGTCCTTGGTGTTCGTCAGCGAGTTTTGCGTGCGTAACAGGGTCGTGAACGGCTACATCCACGAAGAAGGTTTCAGCGGCCTACGTCACGCCCTGGCGTGGGGCCGCTACCGTAGCGCTCTGGCCATCGCAACTCTCGCGGCAGTGATCACACCGACGACTTACATAGGACGCTTGAGGGCTTCACTGCTGTATCGCTTCGGCCGCGCAAGAACGCGATTCTGGCGAGGCCAACGTGCCACGCCAGGCGCGAAGTAAGCGCAGGCGTGCGGGCGACTCTCGATCGCGCGGCAGGAATGTGGCGGGTTTGGATAGACGGTGGCACTTATGGCTAAGAGGGCACTGATCACGGGCATCACGGGGCAAGACGGCAGCTATTTGGCCGAACACCTGCTCGCGCTCGGCTACGAGGTGCACGGTCTCGTCCGGCGTGTGGCGCTGGAAGACCCGGAGCGCCGCTTCACGCGCATAGCTCACTTGCTTGATCGTGTTCAGCTTCACCCCGCGAGCCTCGAAAGCTATCCCAGCATCTTCAACCTCATTAGTCGTCAAGAGTTCGACGAGTGCTACCATCTGGCCGCGCAATCTTTTGTCGCCGAGAGTTTTGCCGACGGGTTCTCGACGATGAATACCAACATCAACGGCACACACTACATGCTCGCTGCGCTACGCGATTTGCGACCAGCCTGCCGCTTCTATTTCGCCGGTTCGTCGGAGATGTTTGGCAAAGTGCGGGAGACACCTCAGTCAGAAACAACGCCTTTCCACCCGCGCTCGCCTTACGGCATCAGCAAGGTCGCCGGTTTTGAGCTGACCCGCAATTACCGCGAGGCTTACGGGATGTTTTGCGTGGGGGGTATCCTCTTCAATCACGAGGGGCCGCGCCGAGGGTTTGAGTTTGTGACGCGAAAGATCACTTCGACGGTTGCGCGCATCAAGGCGGGCCTGTCAACCGAACTACGGCTGGGCAACCTCGATGCAAGGCGTGACTGGGGCCACGCAAAAGACTATGTGCGCGCCATGCACTTGATGTTGCAGCAGGACGTGCCGGACGATTTCGTGGTGGCGAGCGGCGAGTCGCACACGGTGCGTGAATTCTGCGAACTGGCGTTTTCTGAAGTGGGCCTTGACTATCGCGACTACGTTCGCGTTGATGAGCGCTTCTACCGTCCCGCCGAAGTTGAATCTCTGGTGGGCGACGCGACTAAAGCGCGAACCGTGCTCGGCTGGAAGCCAACCTATACTTTCCCTGAACTTGTCAGCGAGATGGTGCAAAACGATCTCAGGATAACCCTCGGTCAAACGGAAGGGCTGCCCGAAACGGTCCGGGGCGCGCGCTGAGGGCTCAAGTTTCAGCGACGCTGAGGTTGCGGGTGCGTGAATGCTAACGAACCGACAATGCGAATCATTTATGACGGGGCGATCTATCAGGAGGAAAATGCGGGCGGCATTAAGCGCTATTTCGCAAACTTGATTCGCCGCCTGCCGGCGGATTTCGAGCCGCACGTCACCATCTGCCGGGGGCCCTCCGTTACTGATCCTTCGCATCAGTTCCTACGCACCCACCGCTTTCGTCGGTTCCGCCCACAGCGTTTCTCCGTAAGGCTCGAAAAAGTTTTCTTTGGCCGCGTCCAGGACTCCCACAGCTTTAGTCTTGCGCACCCGACTTATTACACGCTTCTATCGCAGCGCGAGATCGCTGACTATCTCTGCCCCACGGTTATCACCGTCTGGGACATGATCCACGAGTTGTTTCCCGCACTCGATCCGTCTGGCAGTGTTGCTCAGCAAAAGCGGCGGGCGGTCGAAGCAGCCGACGCAGTTCTGTGCATTTCGGAGAACACGAAACGCGATTTGCTCGCGCGCCATCGCGTCGACGAAAAAAAGGTTTTGGTAACGCACCTCGGCACCGATCTGGATGCGACCCTGGTGCAAGGGGATGAACGCACGCCCTCCCGACCCTATTTTCTCTACGTTGGCGCACGCGCTGGCTATAAGAATTTCGATGGTTTATTATCGGCCTTCGCCCAAGCTGCGACCCTTGTGTCGGATATCGCCCTATGCGCAGTGGGGTCGCAGTTTAGCCGAGAGGAAGCGAGGCGAATCGTCGAGTTGGGATTGACTGGGCGAGTCGAAGCTTATAGCAAGGTCAGCGACCGCCAGCTCGCCGCACTCTACGGGCATAGTATCGCGCTCGTCTATCCATCGCTTTACGAGGGCTTTGGCATCCCGCCGCTAGAGGCAATGCACTGTGGCACCCCGGTCGTGGCCTCAAACCGCGCGAGCATCCCCGAAGTCGTTGGCAACGCCGGAATCTTGTTTGACCCTGATAGCGCGAACGAGCTGACTGATATCCTCGTCAGTCTAGCGCGGGACCCGGCTTCCCGTGAGGCTCTGATTCAGCGTGGCTACGAACGTGCACGTCGGTTTAGTTGGGACGAGACGGCGCGGCAAACGATTGAGGTTTACAGAAATCTGACGAGATAAATTTGCCACTGGTTCCCGAAGCTGGCGCCAGTTTATTGCATACGGCTTTGGCATTTGAATAGAAATTGCGAGTAGGAAAACAAGACTCTTCGATGAAAAAAGCACTGATTACGGGCATAACGGGGCAGGATGGTTCCTACCTGGCCGAGCTTCTACTCAACAAGGGTTACGAAGTGCACGGCATAATTCGCCGCGCATCCAGCTTTAATACCGGTCGCATCGATCATCTCTATAAGGATCCGCACATTAACGGGGTGCGACTTTTCTTGCACTACGGTGACATTGCCGACTCAACCAATCTCATAAAACTGCTTTATCGAATTCAGCCTGATGAGGTCTACCATCTGGCGGCGCAGAGTCACGTCAGAGTCAGTTTTGACATTCCCGAATATACGGGTGACGTAACGGGCCTCAGTACCATTCGCATTCTGGAAGCGATTCGCGAGACCGGTGTTAAATCGAAGTTCTATCAAGCCAGTAGTTCGGAGATGTTTGGCAAAGTGCACGAAGTGCCGCAGCGAGAGACCACCCCATTTCATCCCCGCAGCCCTTATGGCGTAGCCAAGGTCTACGCACACTGGGCCACGGTTAATTATCGTGAGTCTTACGATCTTTTCGCCTGTTGCGGCATTCTCTTCAACCACGAAAGTCCGCGCCGCGGCGAGACGTTTGTCACGCGAAAGATCACGCGCGCCGTTGCCCGCATTAAAGCAGGCTTGCAAGAGAACCTTTACCTTGGCAACCTCGATGCGAAGCGGGATTGGGGCTATGCCAGGGAGTATGTTGAAGCAATGTGGATGATGCTGCAGCAGGATACGCCTGAGGATTACGTGATCGCGACGGGAGAGACACACTCGGTTGAGGACTTTTTGACTGAGGCTTTCTCGCACGTGGATCTCGATTGGCGCGACTACGTCGAGCTTGACCCTAAATACTTGCGACCAGCTGAAGTTGATCTACTGATTGGCGACGCCTCAAAGGCCAGCCGCGAACTCGGGTGGAATGCGAAGGTGACTTTCAGAGAATTGGTGCGGTTAATGGTCGACGCCGACGTATCGATGGTCAATCGCACCGAACACGAAGTTTTCGGCGACACTGATTCCACCGGAGCCGTTTCCTCGGCGCGGTCGTAAGCGCAGGTTGGAATTACCAAACAACACCAGAGCGAACAATGGAAGAGTTTAACGAAAGCTTTCCTTACAAGCGGGTAGTCATCACCGGTGGCGCGGGCTTTCTCGGTCGCTTCATCGTCGCTCGTTTGCAGGCGCAAAAAGATGTAGAAATATTTGTTCCGCGCCGGGCCGAATATGATTTGGTAGAAGCCGCGGATATCAAACGGCTGCTCGCGGCAACGCGGCCAGACCTGATTATTCATCTTGCAGCCGTGGTGGGGGGTATCGGCGCCAACCAAAAAAATCCAGGCAAATTTTTCTACGACAATTTGATGATGGGAACCCAGCTTATTGAACAGTCGCGGCTTTATGGAGTGGCAAAGTTTGTAGCCCTCGGCACAGTTTGCGCCTATCCGAAATTCACGCCGACTCCTTTTCGCGAAGACGATCTATGGAACGGATATCCCGAGGAAACTAATGCACCTTACGGACTAGCCAAGAAAATGATGCTGGTGCAAGCGCAAGGTTATCGCCAGCAGTATGACTTCAATACCATCTTTCTTTTGCCGGCGAATCTTTATGGTCCTGGTGATAATTTTGATCTGGAAAGTTCTCACGTCATCCCCGCGCTCATTCGCAAGTGCCTTGAAGCGCGCGAGAAAGGTGCGGCATTCGTCGAAGCGTGGGGCACGGGCAACGCGTCGCGTGAATTCCTTTACGTCGATGATTGCGCCGAAGGCGTGCTGCGCGCCGCCGCACTTTATGACGAAAGCGAACCGGTCAACCTCGGCACCGGGAGCGAAATCAAAATTTCAGAGCTGTTGCAATTGATCGCGCGCCTTACGCGCTTTAAAGGCGAAATTCGCTGGCAAACCGACCGACCTGATGGTCAGCCTCGTCGTCGCCTCGACGTTTCCCGGGCGCTCGAAAAATTTGGATTCCGTGCTCAGGTCCCATTGGAGGAAGGCTTGAGGCGTACGGTTGAATGGTATGAGACGACGCGCGCGGTTAGAAGTACCGGAGAAGAATCAAGCAGGGGCAACGAGCAGGAGTTGCAGGGATCTTTACCCTCCTGACGTCAGATGCAAGTATGAAGCCCAAGCTCAGCATTATCACACCCTCCCTTAATCAGGCGCAGTACTTGGAAGAGACGATACTTTCCGTCCTCCAACAAAATTACGACCCCCTGGACTTCATAATCATCGACGGCGGCAGCACCGATGGCAGCGTCGACGTGATTCGCAAGTACGAAAACCACCTTTCCCACTGGGTAAGCGAAAAGGATAGCGGACAAGCGCATGCTCTTAACAAAGGGCTCGAAAAGGCCAGCGGCGACATCGTTGCCTATATCAATAGTGATGATCTTTATCTTCCCGGGGCCTTTGCGGCGGTGATAGGTTATTTCCACGAGCACCCGCAATGCGAATGGCTGTGTGGCGATACCATCATGTTTGGAGAACATGCGAATACGTTGCCGATTTCTGCCGACGTGCCCCGGTCCGCCGCGCATGCGCTTTCCTGGGACTATAAAGCTCCCCAGCCAGGCATGTTTTGGAAAAGAGAACTATTGCATGAAGGATTTGACGAGCGCTGGCGTTACTGTTTCGACCATGAATTATATGTCCGATTACTACTCAGTGGTCATAAGTGCGATCATCTTAAAGTCCCTGTTGCAGCATACCGCCTGCACCGAGCAAGCAAGACCGTTGCTGAGGGGGAGTTGTTCGATCGAGAGTTTGACGAAATCGCCGAGATATATGGAGCCAAACTAAACGGCGCCGGCCGCCGTTGGTGCTTAGCAACTCGCAGCTTGCGGCTTTCGTATGAAGCGAGCCGCGCAGGACATCGGCGCGCTGCCGCTAATAAATTATTGCATGCCCTAATGACTCATCCTGAAAGCATCGCGCGGCGGCCCTTTTGGGGCTGCCTTCATCAACTGGTACGTAAGACGCCTGGAGAAACACGGAAGGGGTAAGAATATTCCGCGGAGAACACGCGTGCTATCTCGCATTCTGGCGCTCTTTCTTAGACACCAACGAGTAACTAATCACTTTTCATGCACTACCACCTGATTGGCATCTGCGGCACTGCAATGGCTTCACTGGCGGGAATGCTGCAAGCACGTGGGCATCGAGTGACGGGCTCAGATGAGAACATCTATCCGCCGATGTCAACGTTGCTGCACTCGCTCGGCATCACGGTGCTGCAAGGATACAAGGCTGAACACCTCAAACCAGCTCCAGATTGTGTGATTGTTGGTAATGCCATCCCGCGGGGCAATGCGGAAGTAGAAGAAACTCTGCGACGCAAGCTCCTTTATCTCTCCCAGGCTGAAGTTGTAAAAGAGGAATTCATTCGCGGCCGCCGTTCACTTGTCGTTGCCGGCACCCACGGCAAGACAACCACTACGAGCATTGCAGCCTGGGTAATTGACCAGGGCGGCCTCAACCCGACCTTTCTGATTGGCGGCGTCGCACAAAATTTCGGAGTCAGCTTTCGCGTTACCGACAGTGACTACTTCATCATCGAAGGCGATGAATATGACACTGCCTACTTCGATAAGGGTCCGAAGTTTATGCATTACCTGCCTGAGTTGGGGATTGTAAATAACATCGAATTTGATCATGCCGATATCTATAACGACCTCGCCGCGGTGAAGCTCGCGTTTCGCCGGTTCATGAATCTTGTACCGGGAAACGGTAAATTGATAGTCGGGTGGGACAACGTGAATGTACGCGACGTTGTGGCGTCAATGGGTCAGAGACTCTTCACGCAACTCGAAACCTTCGGCGCCAGCGAAGATGCGAAGTGGCGCATTTGCGAAATGGACTTCTCAGGCGAGCTGAGCAAGTTCACCGTGACGCGCGAAGGCAAGCGGTGGGGTGAGTTTCAGACACCCGTCATCGGCGAGTTCAATCTGCTTAACTGCCTGGCGGTCATCATCGCCGCTGACACTTGGGGAATTAATCGCGATGTCATTGCCGAGGCGCTGCGCACCTTCAAGAATGTGCGCCGCCGCGCCGAAATCCGAGGCGAGGAACGCGGCGTGACGGTCATCGATGATTTCGCGCACCATCCCACTGCGGTGCGCGAAACGCTGCGCGGGTTGCGTAATCGATATCGGGAGCGCCGCTTAGTTGCGGTGTTTGAGCCGCGCTCGTGGTCATCGCGGCTGGCAGTGTTTCAGGATGAATACGCTAACGCATTCGCGGCGGCTGATTACGTAGTTATTGCGAGTGTCTTCGATAGCCGGAAGGTTTTGGAGAAGGGGAAGTCGCTCGATACTCGCAAGTTGATCGACGATATTTCGCAACAGAACAAGCCAGCTATTGCGCTTCCCGGCGCCGATGAAATCATTGCCCACCTGCTGCCGCAACTTCGCGAAGGCGACGTCGTCGCGATAATGTCCAACGGCGGCTTCGGCGGAATCCACGA
>DIYZ01000068.1:0-5152 GCA_002427845.1 Chloracidobacterium sp. UBA6041
TATGAGGAGGGCTTTCTGCGAGTGTTTCAGATCTCGAATCTCTTACCGCGCTTGCGCTGCGGATGTGATGTTGATCAGTCCTATCTTGTACCAGCCGTCCGCTTCTCGGCCTTTGATGGCGAGGCGAACAGCCGACTTGCTCGTGCGGGGATCCAGTAGCGCGATCCGCAGTTGATATTCGCCCGGATCGAGCGTGCCCGGCACATACACCGGCCCATCGAAGACCGCGTCACCCGGTAGCCATTTCCGTACGTCCACCGGCAGGATCTCGGTTTGCCTCCGCTTAGACGACTGGAACTCGAGCGCCACTGAGTACTCGCGATACGGGGGCGCCACGCCCGCATTCAACCACCAAATGTACACGGGCATCATGGCTCCTGCTTCGGCAGAACGTGGGTACTCAAACCGCCGGAGGACCAGCCGATAACCCATCTGCTTCTGAAACTCGTCGAACTTACTTTTCCATTCGAGAGGAATAGGGGACGACTTTACGTTCACCGAACTAACGTGCCACCGGAGCGCCTGATCGAGAATGTAGTCCACGTCCCACCCCTTCTCCTTCCAGTATCCGGGCACCCAGCACGTTTCCAGAGAGACGGGGCTGCGCTGCCAGACATCCTGGATTCCCATACGCGCAATCTGCTGCGGGTAGAAGTCGAGCATGTGAGAAAAGGTTGGTCGGTCTTTCCACTGCCGGCCCATGTCGCCAAGGCAGTCGAGTCGCCACCCGGCTCCGCGCCCGGTACCGTAAGCAAGCCCGTGTGGTTCGTCGAAATTCATCAAGAGCGGCGTGCGTTTGAAGGCGTCAAAGTAGATGTCGATGAGTGCCTTTTGAAATTGGAACGCCGGCATGTAATCGCTCCAGCCCTCACCCCAGTAACCGACTGAAGAGATGTCCACAGTATCCAGGAACGGATGCCCGTCGTAGCGTGCGCCGGCTGTTGCAACTACAGCGTTCCAGTATTTCAGGTAGAGCGGATCGCTGAAATCAGGTTGCCAGATGGTGCCGTCTTTGTCGGTTGCCTTATTAGCCCGCCGCGCGCCTGAGTTGCGATACCATTCCGGCAATGGATGTTCCTCATCGTAAGGCATGAGACGGATGGCAAGCGTTTGATGATGCTGGCGAGCTTCCTCGAGAGCCGTATCGATGATCTCCCAACGGATGCGATCGGAAGCAGGCTGAAGCTCGTTCCAGAACCAGCGACAGTAAGCAATAGACGTGTCTGGAAAAACCGATCGCGCAGAAACGTCCGACTGTTTCGCTGTCGGCCCTTCTTCCGACCAACGGAGTCCCTGATTCAATGGTTGGCCGTTGAACCGTTGAAACGTCGTGATGCCCATGCCGGGGTTGACCAGGATCTCATCGCTCGGTTCCGGCCTGACCACGACGGTTTCGTTTTGTCCGAAGGCGGCCGGAGAAACCGCAAAGGCGAGCATTAGTAGCAAGGATATTCGGCGAAGCATAGTTTATTTCTCTTGACCGCAGACTCGAAAGTCTGGCTTACGGGCTCAAGTCTTCTACTTCCGCTTGCCTGCTCCCGCGTGTTGCATGAAATAGATAAGCTGACTTGAGAATTGAAAGGCCCAATTGAAGGCGCGTGCAGGGTGGTTAACGTCAAGAGCCACCGCCAATGGAAATAGCTGTTCGAAGCGTTTGCGGTAAGTCTTACGGCGCTCATGATCGTCTGTAAAGAAACTGCCAAGCGCGAAGGTGTAAGCCATCTCTGCGTTGTGCATCTCCATGTCAGGGCCGAGTGCCCCGCGCGGTTCCTTCGGATCAAAAGCGGCGAAGCAGTTGATTACGTAGTAAGCCTTCGAACCGTCCGGCACCATTCCCTGCCGGTCGAGAAAGTCGCACCACTTGACGACCATCTCTGCGACGCGTTTATCGCCCGTCAGCGTCCAGTAGTAGAAAAGCGGATCGAGCAACAGCGCCATCATCCAGGCGGACGTGGCGCCTTTGAAAGTGGCTTCATTCGGATCGTAGCGTTCCCAGTCCTGCCTTAAAGAGCCGTCGGGCGGTCGCCCATCAGGTGGCTGCCGCTGGTGGTTGTAATATGCGTCCAGACACTCGCGCGCCTTTATCCAGTACGCCCGATCGCCTGTCATCTCCCAGCCATGAAGGATACCAAGCAGTCCATACCCCTGATGCCTAAGCGTCCAGAAGTTTCTACCACGCTCGGGATCCACGCCGAGCGGAACAGGAGCGATGCGCTCGGGCCGATAGACTGGGCCTTGATTCTTAATACAGTACTGGGCCATGAGTTTGCCGGTCACGAGCGCGCGCTCGTCGCCAGTCAATAAATAGTGCAGGTGCATGGCGCGCGGGTAGACATATTTAAGGTCAGCGCCTTTTAACGTGAAGATACCCGCGTCGGGGCCGTCCCTCTTTGTGTGGAGTCGCACGAAATGCGCCGCGTGATATGCCGCTTCAAGGAATTTCCTTTCGCCCGTGCGGACATACATCTTGTAATAGGCGGTGGTCCGATCAAAGAGCCACTCCGAATACACCTGGCTATCGAGGTAGGCGAGCGATCCGGGAAAGTTTTTTTCGACGAAGTGATCGTAAGGCGCGTATGGCCCTGATTCTACGGCGGGCGTTTGTGGGCCCACCACCAAGGAATCGCACAACCAACGGGCGGGTAACAGCGCCAACACGCGCGGTCCCTTCAACCCCTCTTCGTCGAGCAGGGTCGCTGCCACCGGAACAAAGCTGCTCTCGTTCTTTCGTCGCGATTGAAAGAGAATCTTAATCCGCTGGGTTCGCTCCCGGCTGAAATCCGATGTGAACTGAATGAGCAGCGAGCGAATGCTTCCTTCCCTGCCTCCAATCCGCCATGGCTCAAGCACACGAACAGCCGCACTGAATTCTTGCCCCACTGCGTTAACTACTCGAACATTCCGCGGGTCTGAGAGAAAGCCCGGCGGCAGCGGTAAACCGAAGTTGACCAACTCGCGGCCCAGATTTGCGGTCCGACCTTCCAGCGTGACTTCTACTCCCGTCGCGCGAGCAGACGTGACGGCAAAGTCTGACGCAAGCGCTGCCCGACCCGCCAGCAAAAACATGAGGCCGGTTTGCACAAACGATCTTCGAGAAATGTTTGAGTCTGACATGCGTTGTAATGCGGGGGATAGTTCAGTTTGGATATTCCCAAGCCACTTTTTACTGGGAGAGCGGGCGTCTCGCTCGCGCTGATTTCGGCGCCAAGATTGATTGCAACGTAACCCTCGCACCGGCGCACTCTTCGCGTGCGAGACGTCCGCGCTCACGGTAAGATCGTTCAGTCAACCAGACCAAGCTACTTCTCATCCCGAACCGGCCCACTAGTTTTGCAGCCCCAATAAGCGAGCCGCATTGTCGTAGTAGACTTTGCGTAAAATCGATTCCGGCAATCCAATTCCGTAAATGCGCCAGCGGCCCTGCGGGGGTTTTGGCGCAGGTGCATAGTCAAAGTACTCGTCTTCGGTCTCGAGGAAACGGTAGTAGATTTCATACAGCTGCTCGCCGAAAATTTGTTGCGGCGTGTCATTACCCCGCGGCACGGCATCTGTACCGAACAGAATGCGATCTTGATACTTATCGAAGAACTTGCGCGATGCGCGCGGCTGTCGACCGAGTTCCCCGATGCGTGCGCCAATCTCGGTGTGCATATTCGGATACCGATCCAGCAATTCAGAGACGTAAGGCAGATTCTCAGAATCGCCGACATGCAGGACAACGAACTGTGTCCTTGGATGGCGAGCCATCACCCGATTTCGCGCCTCTTGCAACTCCTGATTGCTGGGAAAATCCTTTCCGTGGAAAGACCAGTCAGGATGCGCATTCAGCTCTTCATACCGCTCATTGAAGCGATCCGTCGGCAGGAAGAACGCTTCGGGGTCTGAAATGTGAATAGCAACCGGCATTTGGTGCGCGCCGGCGGCCTCCCACATCGGGTCGAAGCGGTGGTCATCAATTTTTACCAGTGACCCGGTCGTGACACGCTCGCGCAAATAGAGACCGAGAGTCTTTAACAGCTTCAAGCCCCGCGCGCCGAGGGCCTGCGCCCGAGCAATTTGATCTGCTTGAAATTGCGGGTAGCCAGGCTCGATGATCTTTTCGAACCAGGGCTCTGTAAAAACGACGAACCTGTCAGGGTGCGGCTTCTGCCAATAATTGATGGTTTGCTCAAGCACGTTTCCATAACCTCCCGTAAGGTTCACCATCATCCGCAAGTTCTTCCGATCCATTACTGGTAACACTTCTTCCGGCGTCGCGTTGTTATGCGCTTCTGTTACTCGCCCACGACGAGCAGACCAGGAGAGGTGTGTGTGGAAGTCAATCGCCGGGAAGCGGGCGCGCGGAACCTTGGTCTCCGGCACATGAAGCATGCTCTTCGGTTCGTAGTCTTCAAGCGCAAGCTTTCCCTGGCCGGGCGCCTTCTCTCTACCGAGCTCGCGTTTTTTTGGTCGCACCTGCCAGGCGTTGGCGATGGCGCCCTGTCCGGCTGCCGCCAGCGCCAGGCTCGCCAGCCAGTTTCTTCTACTCCATCCACCCATCTCGCACTCCTTCCCTATCCGGACGATCCCAGCGACCAGAGATCGCGACTACGTTGGAGCTTCTGTCGCGGGTAACAGTAAGTTGTCGCCATTAACAAACCGGTGCACCTTCTGGAACTTAATCAGCCAAAATAAAACAGGTGCTATGCTTCCCTCCGTGGCCCAGTCCGAAGTTCTGCAGCGATTTTTCAGTTGCCAAGTATGCTTGTAGCATCGGCTTTATAGCATCAACAAACAGAAGGCAGCAAGACAATTTGACCTCGGCCGGATCAGGAAATGGGCCAATAGAGCCACCGAGATGCAAATTGTATTAAGCCTCCAGCGTTTTCAGAACTAGATTGCCGAAAACATAAACTATCTTGTTACCGCTTCTGGAGGAATGTTATAAGAGCCGCCCCGGGTTCCTTCAGTTCGGTTCAGGCAGGGCTCAAAAACGGCGCGGCCGATCTTAGGAGGCAAGTTAGTCTTAAGCTCAAACTAACTTTGCGACAGCGTGGGGAACTTCTGAGCGGCCACATGCTTCCGATGAATAGAAGCATGTGTTCCTGTTGTTGGGCATCAAATTGAACACTTTCGATCTAAAGCAACTCTCAGCCATCACGCCTTCAAAGTT
>DIYZ01000068.1:5361-13461 GCA_002427845.1 Chloracidobacterium sp. UBA6041
CTTACTGCCCCGTAGCCTCATCTTCCTGCTACACCGGATGTACGGCGCCAATATTGAGACACTCAATGGTCAACTGCGAAGACTGACTTCGATGTGCGCTCAGTTTGTCAAACTCTACGGCGACGGACCTGTCAGCGTGTTGCGTGCGCCGGCGCGCATCAACATTTTGGGTGAGCACGTCGATTACGTGTCGTACCTGCCGACTGCGTCCCTTCCCTTCGGCAGCCGCGAGCACGATATGCTAATGCTCTACCGCGGGTCCGCGATCGACCGCGTGCGCGGGGCTTCCGCTTTAAAAGAGTACCCGCCCTTCTCCTTCACTCTTACTGAGGGCCCTCCTTTAGGCACGAGCGGTAATGCCGAATCCGACTGGCTATCTTACCTATACGAACACCCTGCCTACGCTCCCGACTGGAGCAATTACGTGAAAGGCGCAGCCTTCTTCGCGCGTATTAAGTGCGGTGCACAGGTCAGGCGCGGATTTGATTTTGTGGTTGACTCAGGTATACCGGCCGGTGGGGGAGCGTCCTCTTCGTCGGCGCTGGTGGTGCTGGCCAGCGCGGCGGTGCGAGATGTTAATAAGCTCTCATACGCGCCTATGGGGTTGGCGCGCGACGCGGCCAAAGCCGAATGGTATGTCGGGACGCGCGGGGGTGCGATGGACCACATTACCATCTGCCTTGCCAAACGAGATCATGCAATACTCATCTCTTATCTGGACCAACAGGCGCGTCACGTCGCGCTGCCGGGGCAGCAGTTTCGCTGGATCACTTTCTTCTCGCAAGCTGCGGACAAAGGCCGTGATGTGATGATTGAGTACAACGAGCGGGCCGCCGTCTCGCGCATAGTGCTCCCGGCGGTGATCGAAGGATGGAAGACGAAAAAACCAGAACTTTACACGGAGTGGCTTTCAGCAATTCGGTCACTTGAAATAGGAGCTACCGGGGCGCTTGACGAGATCGAAATACTACTGCAGGAGCTACCTCGGACGCTAACGCTCGCTGAGATAGGACGAGACTATCCAGAGGCTTTCGCCGCCTGTGCTCGCTCCTTCCCCATTCTTGTCGCCGAACGCGCCGAGCATCAGCTTCAGGTGCGGTCGCGTGCGCTTCATCACATTGGAGAGGTCCGCCGCGTCAAAACGGCGGCGCAGGTTCTTGAGAATTTGTCCCGCCCCCACAACAGCCGCGATGTTGAGCAAGAAGTGGATGCGGCGATGCGCCTACTCGGCACCCTATTGGATCAATCACACGCAAGTCTGCGCGACCTCTATGAAGTAAGCACTCCCGACGTGGAGCGGTTAATAGAAATCATCCGCACAAGTCCGGGAGTCTACGGAGCACATCTGATGGGCGGCGGCTTTGGCGGGAATGTGCTGGCACTAATAACTCACGAGAACGTTGAGTCACTGATTGAACGCGTGCAGGCGGAGTACTACGAACCGCAAAACCGGCAGGGTATTAGTGAAGGGTCGGTGATGATCTCAACTCCAGGTGATGGGCTCGCGCCGATGAACGTTGAATTCGTCTGGCGCGAAGCTATCGAAGACTTCAACTCTTCAGGGCAAGAGGCGACAAAATATCGCGCCGGCGTAAACGCGCTGCTCGACATTACTAGTCCTGACGAATTGCGCGAGGAAGTGTGGCCCGTGATTGTGGCGGCGGGCAAAGGCACTCGCTCTCTCGCGTCTGGGTTGGCGATACCCAAGCCCCTCGCGGCCGTTCTGGGTACACCTGCAATCCTTCATGTACTGCGCAATGTTCGCACCGCATTCGGCCAGACCCGTCGGCCGATTGTGATCGTTTCGCCCGAGACGGCGGCCCAGATACGAGCGCTGATAACAGAAGATGTGACTTTTGTCGTCCAACCGGAGGCTCTGGGCACCGGCGACGCCGTGCGGTGTGCACACGAACAGATGCAGGGTTTTCAGGGCCGGGCCCTGGTTGTCTGGGGTACGCAACCTGTTATCCGGCCAGAGACGATGCGACGCACGTTAAAGCTCTCCGCACTCTTTGCAGCTTATGAGATGGTGCTTCCCACCGCGCATATGCACCGGCCCTACGCACCACTGCTGCGTGACGACCGCGGAAGAGTGCAATCTGCGCGCGAGACACATCTTGAACAAGCCGACCGTCTGCACTTCGGCGAAAGCAACATCGGAATGTTCATACTAAAGAGCGAGGCGATGTTCAAAGCTCTCATTGACCTGAACCAACGTCACTGGAACGAGACTGAGCGGCGTTACGAGCGTCACGGCGGAGAGCTGGGTTTTCCAAACGAGCTCATCAACTACTTCGCCGCACGGGAGAATGGCGTTTTCGCGTGCCCAATTGCTGACAGTCGCGAGGAACAGGGGATCAAGACGTTAGAAGACATCGCCCACTGTGAGCGGTTCATCTCGGAGTTGGCTACGCAGTGATCTTGACAACTTTTGACGGGCCGAACCGCCTGGCGCCGAACAATTTAGAAAAAGTTTTATCTTGAGTAAGTGAGGAATAATGGCAACAGCCGAACAAACGACTGGCATTAGCCGGCGTCCGATCAAACACTTGCGCTGGTGGATTGGCGGTCTGCTCTTTGCTTCGACCGTCATAAACTACATCGACCGACAAACTTTCTCCGTACTCGGTCCCTACCTGAAGATCGGCTACCACTGGAACAACGAACAGTTTGCGGTGATCATCATCGCTTTCCGCGTTGCCTACTCAATCGGCCAGACCGTCTCTGGCCGCCTCATTGATCGGGTTGGAACTCGCAAAGGGCTGACGATTACGGTCATTTGGTATTCGATCGCTGCGATGCTCACTTCGCTCGCCGTCGGCTTGCGTAGTTTTGCAGTCTTCCGCTTCCTGCTGGGTGCAGGGGAATCGGCAAACTGGCCGGCGGCGACGAAGGCGGTCTCGGAATGGTTTCCGAAACGTGAACGCGGGTGGGCCGTGGCCCTCTTCGATAGCGGCTCATCAATCGGAGGAGCGATCGCGCCGCTACTCGTCATTGGCCTATACAAGTATTTCGGAGGTTGGCGACCCACTTTCATCATTACCGGCACGCTCGGATTTTTATGGCTGGTCGCATGGCGCTGGCTCTACTTCCCACCGGAAGAGCACCCCCGCATCGGCGAGGATGAACTAAGAATGATTTTAGCGGACCGACAGGAGCAGGATTCGGCAGAGGCACGCACCGGTCCACGTCCGGGCTGGAAGGATCTGCTTAAGCTTCCGCAAACGTGGGGCATTATCGCGGCGCGCACCATGACCGATCCAATCTGGTTCTTTATCACAGACTGGTTTGCGATTTACCTGGTCGCCAAAGGCATCAATCCAGAACAAGGACTTCTTGCCTTCTGGATTCCGTTCGTTGCGGCAGACCTGGGTAACTTCTTCGGCGGCGGCTTGTCCAGTTGGCTAATCCGGCGTGGGTGGCCCGTCTTGCGCGCACGCAAAGCGGTCGTCATTTTCGGCGGTCTCGGGATGGCGCTATTGATTCCGACCGTTTTTACTTCGAACCTCTTCGCGCTCGCCGGACTCTTTGCCATCTCGACTTTCGCGTACGCCTCCTTCTCGACCATGGCGCTCGTGTTGCCTTCGGACCTTTATCGTAGCGAATCGGTGGCGACTGTCAGCGGTATGAGCGGGACAGGAGCGGGCCTCGGGACGATCATTTCAACCTACTTGATAGGCTACGTCTCTGACCGCTATTCTTTCGAGCCAATTCTAATCGCCGCGAGCCTGGTCCCGCTCGTCGGCATGGTGCTTGTTCTGCTGCTAATCCGCGACACCGGGACGGCGCGCGCTGAACGTGTAGCCTAGTCTAAATGTAATACGATTCAGACCAGCCTCTTCGGAAGGCGAGTTTATGAAGCCACTTAAGATCGGAATCACTGGCGTGCGGGGGGTAGTCGGCGAGTCGTTCACGCCTGAATTGGTCGTGGAGTTTGCCCAAGCATTTGGAACCTACATGGACGGTGGGCGGATCCTTGTTTGTCGAGACACACGCCCTTCCGGGCCGATGGTGCGAGCCGCAGTAAGCGCTGGTTTACTAGCTGCTGGCTGCGAAGTTATTGACCTGGACATCTGCACGACGCCGAGCATGCAACTCGCTATCACACGACTCGGTGCCGTTGGGGGTATTGCGATCACCGCCGGACACAACCCCGAGCAATGGAACGCGCTCAAGTTTGTCCGCGGTGACGGACTCTATCTGAACTCAACCCAGGGCGAGGAACTGCTCGATATCTACCATCAAGGCGAGTTCGTCAAAACTGGATGGGACAAGATCAAGACTGGCATTGAGAGCGTCGATGCAACTTCCCATCACATCAAAATACTAAAAGGGGCCTTCGACGTTGAGGCGATCAAAGCGAAGCACCTAACGGTGGCGGTGGACTGCTGCAATGGCGCGTGTGCACAACTTATTCCGCGCTGGCTCGCAGCATTGGGCTGCGAAGTGCTGGCCCTCAACGACGATCCGTCTGCTCCCTTTCCCCACTCACCCGAGCCGAAGCCCGAGACCATGGCGCAGCTGCGAGCGGTGGTTAAGGCAGGCCGTGCCGACATCGGATTCGCCCACGACGCGGATGGCGAGCGACTGGGCATCGTCACGGAACAGGGTGAACCCCTTTCGGAAGAGTTAACGCTGGCCCTTGCCACGGAGATACGATTGCAGCAACAGGTCGGACCCATCGTCACTAATGTTTCTACTGGCAGCGCCGTGGATCAGATTGCCGCACGCTATGGCGCGAGCGTTGTGCGCACGCCCGTTGGACAGGCCTACATATCCGAAGCGATGTTGGAGCACGAGGCCGTGCTTGGCGGCGAAGGCAGCGGCGGGATCGCAGTCCCTGAAGTGCATCCCACACACGACAGCGCCGCCGCCATCGGACTTATCCTCGAGCGATTGGCGCGCAATGGTGAGCGTGTGTCGGAGTTGGTGGGCCAACTCCCGCGCCTCACAATGATTAAGCACAACATTCAGCTTGAGCCAAACCGTCTCTATTCGATCCTGCAAAGTTTCCGCCTCATCGTTGAGCGGGAACAACTAATTCACGATCTGACTGATGGTATAAAAGTATCGCTGCCTGACGGTTGGGTACACGCGCGGGTTTCAAACACCGAATCAATGATCCGCCTAATAGTCGAAGCGGAAGATGTTCCACGGGCACGAAAGTTGTTGGAGTGGGCGCGCGACAGAATAAGAAAGTGAGGAGTGGATCTTGGTATTTAGAACTTTGTACTTAGTGCTTTGTATTTAGTGCTTTCAGCCAATATGGTGTTTCTAAAGTTCTCGCAACAAATAAGTCTGTCTATTCTTCGGTCGTTCTAGTCTTCGGTCCCGGAGGGACCAAATGTTTATAGAACCAAGATCCCAAACAACCTTGAAGCTCCGGAGGAGCGAAATGGGTTTTGTCAGAACCACCTGCGGTAGCGGGTGGGCCAATTCTTTCGTGCGACTCGACTCTGCTTCAGCATAAACCCACCCGCTACCGCAGGTGGTTCCGACAAGGAGCTCTTTCCGGCAACATGAGCTATAAACATTTGGCCGCTCTGCGGCCAGGGCACGATTTGTCGTTAGAAATTTATAGACAGGACACTAGGTTGACCCTCGACAAGTTGGTTCAAGTTCCAAGTTCAAAGCACTAAGTTCAAAGTACAAAACACCAAGACCTATGCGAGCTATACCAACTCTCAAGATCAGCATTTCCGGCGTGCGCGGCGTCATCGGCGATTCGCTGTCGCCAACGCTGCTGACGCGGTTTGCGCAGGCTTTCGGCACGTATGTGGGATCAGGCGGGATCGTCATTGGGCGCGATCCGCGGACCTCAGGCGAGATGGTCAAACAGGCCGTCATAGCGGGGCTGCTGTCGAGTGGCTGCCGCGTCGTGGACGTTGGTATGTGTCCCGTTCCGACCGTGCAGATGATGGTGCGCCGCTACGGTGCGCAGGGCGGCCTCGCAATCACGGCCAGCCACAATCCCGCCGAGTGGAACGCCTTGAAGTTCATCGGCCCAGACGGATTGTTTCTCGGCGCGGGCTCGGCGCGCGAGATGCTGGACATCTACCATCAAGGGGAATACACAAAAGTGACCGGAGCCGAGATGCGCGCTGTCGAGGTCATGTCCGGCGCCACTGATATACACATCAAAGAGATCCTTGATGCGCTCGGGCCGCTGCCGTCCCGACCGCGACGCCTGCGTGTGGTGCTCGACGCGTGCAACGGAGCCGGCTCAATCGTCGGACCAAAACTACTCGAAGCGCTGGGCGCCGAGGTATTCACAATCAACGATCAACCCAATGGTCAATTCCCACGCCCTGCCGAGCCGCTGCCGGAAAATCTCGGAGACCTCCGCGCCGCGGTCAAGGAGCACCGTGCCGACATCGGATTCGCTCAGGACATGGACGCCGATCGGCTGGCCATCGTCTCTGAGCAGGGGGCGCCCATCGGCGAAGACTACACCCTCGTACTCGCCACGCTGCACGTGCTCGGCCAAGAGCGCGGACCGGTCGTCGCCAATCTTTCAACTACTCACGCACTGGATTTCGTGGTGAAGCGCTTTGACTGTCCTCTATACCGCACCAGGATCGGCGAGGCAAACGTGACCGAGCGAATGCAACGCGAAGGCGCGGTGATCGGCGGCGAAGGCAATGGCGGTGTGATTTATCCTCGAATCAACTTTGCCCGCGACAGCCTTGTCGGCATGGCGCTGATCCTTCACCTGATTGCCAAGCAGGAACGCCCGCTTTCGGAAATCCTGTCGGAGCTTCCACGCTTGTACATGATTAAGGAGAAAGTTATCTGCCCTTCGCACAAGATCGGGGACGTGTTAAAGATGATCCGGCAGGTCTACGCCGACGCTCCCCTGGATTTGACAGACGGAGTAAAAGTCAGTCTTCCTCACGGATGGCTCCACGTGCGCGGCTCGAACACTGAACCGATCATACGACTCTCAGCTGAAGCCGAAACGGAAGAACAAGTCAGGCAGATCACCGAATCAGTTTTCGGATTGATTCAAGAGCGCGTCAAATCCTAACCGACACCCTAACCAGATTCTCCCAACATATTTCACAGAGATTCATAGCAACCGATATCGAAGGCACTCCCTTGCGGGCGCGTGACGCCATCGAGGTCGGTAGTTACATCGGGTGAGAGATTCGTTCCGGCATTGCCCGCAGGGGATCCGGTCCTCAAGTGATAGTCGTTATTTGTTGAGTCGATGAAGAGTGCGGTCGCAGTCGAGATTAGCGAATGCGCGTCGTACCCGAAAGTGCGCCACTGGGCCAACGTGCTCGTCACAGACGTGCCGCCGTTTGTGCTGAAACGATCTACAACTACGTTGTAATCGCTATCCAAGACACCCACCGCTGTGCTGTAGACGGAAATGGAGCCTTTGTCGGCACGTTCCGTATAGAGAATGTTGTTCTTGAGAATATTTCCCACCGCGCTGGTCTTTCCCTTTGCAGATTTGGCGATATTGATGCACCACCGACCATTAATGGCCTGAACGATCGTGTTGTTGTAAACCTTATTGCGACTGGAGCCATGGGCCGCATCAGTTGAGAACAATGAGACGCCGGAGGCGTGGTTGTTATATAGCAAGTTGTTGCGAAAGATGCTGTCATCGACGCCGTCGCAGTTGATCGCCGAGCCGCCGTTCGCGCCGTTCTCGTAAATCGTGTTGTTCTCAACAACCGCAAACGAAATGATTCCATCCCCCGGCTTTTGCCTCACATCACCGTTCATGTGTAGTCCCGCGCCCCCATTGTGGTGCAACTTGTTACCCCTGATGATTGGATAATCCCCGCTGTTGCTTTGGTAGACGCCGTGCTCGGTGTTATTGGAAGATTCATTGTTCTCTATTGTCGGGTGATAACTGAAGGCCAGAAAAATTCCCGTTCCGGTGCTGGTGGGCGAACTGTCATGCACATAGCAGTTGCGCACGGTGATGCGATCGGTGATTCGTATGTCCACGCCATGATGCGGTGAATTGGAGACCTCAAAGCCGTCAATTATCCAATCAGTGACATTGACACCGGAACCATTCTCGATCTCAATCAGGCTCGAATGCCCATTCTGCGGGCCGGGCGTGATTATCAGAACCGCTCT
>DIYZ01000133.1:0-11839 GCA_002427845.1 Chloracidobacterium sp. UBA6041
GAGTTTTTTGCAAATGTTGTGTACGAGAGAACTCTCAGGCGGCGATTCTCTGAGCCTCCTCTTGTAGTCCGTCTTTGAAACGCACGCCGTCGATCACCTGGGCCAGGCGTGCTGCCCCTTTCAGTTTGCGCCAGCGTTGTTCCGCACTCTTGGCCAACTTGAAGACCATCGCCAGGATGCCAGCGCGCGAGACGCAGCCGCGTGTCTTGGCGGTCCGCAACCGCACGGTGGCGAAGGTTGATTCGATCGGATTCGTGGTGCGGATGTGGATCCAGTGTTCGGCCGGAAAGTCATAAAACGTCAACAAGGTGTCCCGATCTTTTGCCAGACACTCTGTTGCCTTCGCATACTTCGCTTCATAAGTAAACAGGAAGTGGTCGAAGGCTTGTTCCGCCGCGGCGACTCTCAGCCATCCAAATCTCGTGCAAGGAAGCCTTGGCTTTCGCTTGCTGACCCTTGGGCAGTTTGTTGAGCACGTTGGCCGTCTTATGTACCCAGCAACGTTGCTCGCGCGTGCTGCCAAAGACTTGCGGCAATGCTTTCCAGAATCCCAAGGCGCCATCACCGACCGCTACTTTCGGATCGATAGTCAGCCCGCGTTGTTTCAGATCCAGCAGCAGCTCTTTCCACGACTGTGCCGACTCGCGGTAGCCGTCGCTCATCGCCAACAACTTCTTCTTGCCGTCCGCGGTCGCCCCAATTACTACTAAAATGCACTGGCTCGCATCTTCCAACCGCACGCCGAAGTGCACGCCGTCAGCCCATAAATACACATATTCTTTGCCCGCCAAGTCTCGCTTACTCCAGCGCTCGTACTCGCCTTTCCACCCTTCTTTCAGCCGGCTGATGGTGGCCGCCGAAAGACCCGGCGCGTCTTTGCCTACCAGCGCCGCCAGGGCTTCGGAAAAATCTCCCGTCGAGAGCCCTTTCAAGTACAGCCAGGGCAGCAGCTCTTCTATGCTCCTGGTCCGTCGCAGGTAAGCCGGCAGAATGCTCGAGCGAAACTTGATCTCGCCTTCCCGGTCGCGCACTCGCGGCGCCTTCACCGCCACCTCACCGATGCCGGTTTGAATAGTCCGCTCCGGCCGATAGCCGTTGCGCACTACTCGTTGCCTTTCGTGCTCGTCCTTCAGCTCGCGATGCCGCCCAACAAACTCCGCCACCTCGGCTTCCACTGCTTGCTGCAACAACTCCCGCGCTCCGTTCCGCAGCACCTCTGTCAACGGGTCCGCTATCGGCAATGCGATTCCTGGATTCCGATACTCAACTACGCTATCTTCTTTCACGGCGTATTCCTTCTTAGCAATAAGGTTGATGGTTCTTGAGAAAACTCATCAAGAATACGCCACCTATTTTATTCGCTCATACACAACTTTCGAGCTTAACTCCAGTGCAATACATGCCGCACTTAGTGACTCGTAACATGACTTTCAAAGATATAGAGTTTGAAGGATCAACGTCGGGAGAAACGATAAATATTGGCTGGTTGGGCGAGAGCGGGTCCGTGCCCATACCGGAGCAACAGGTATCGCAGGCAATAAAGAAAAAGATTGGACGTAACGAGCGTTGTCCCTGTAAGAGTGGTAAGAAGTATAAAAGGTGTCATGGGCAATTTGGCGGTAGTTTAGCACCGTCCGTATAGAGCACGCTTTTAAGAGTGCGGAGGTCAAAGCGGAGATGGCGACCGAGGCAGCGGCCGATTAACAAGACTTGTAAAGCGGCCAAAGACGGTTCCAAGGAGGTTCTCACCGGGCTTATCAACACTCTGATCCAATCGGCGGTTACTGGATATATTAAATACAATGGTTAGGTAAACCTTCACACAAAATGAGTAAACGCTCAGGACAGCATCAATCGTTGGCTTGATGAGGTTAAAGTGGAATTAAAATAGACGTGGAGCTCCGCTTTGGACGAGGACAAAGTGAAGCAAATGACCGCCGTTGAGCCCACCGTAACAATACCTGCACGACTGATGTTGGACAATTGCGTTCTCAAGTGAGTGCGTTGTTGCTTGCACTGCCGAGTCATTTCTAGAAGAGGAGAACCGAACATCATGAAGCTCAGTTACAGAAACATAGCCGGCGTGGTTTTATTAATCGCAATGAGCGCTTCGGCAAGCTATGCACAGCAACAATTCACTCAAACAGTCACTAGACTGAACAAGAGCTGCAACGCGACCTGTTCAGTGCTTGATGTTCCCGAACTCAATAACAACCCCGTCGCCATCATACTGGTAACGCCGGTCGTAGAGAATGGTGTGAATCTGAATCCACATCCTATCGGTGCTTATTTTATGTATCTAAAGAAATGGAGCATCTACAATCTGGATGGGACAGCCATCGCCGAAGGTGCAAAATTCAACGTGCAGTATTTCGTAAACCCGGGCCCTGATCGATTTGTCTACATTGTCCCCCGACAAGTCCGGCTAAGTGATATTCCCTTCATTGATCACGACGGTCTCAACGACAACCCGAATGCCCAAATTCGGCTTTTTCCAACTAGTTCCCCGACACACGGCGCTCTCTATAACAAGGACGACGTCAAAGCGATATACGACGCGACGGCCCACAAATGGTTTATAGCGAACGTCAACAACAAGCCGGTACCATGGGAAGCCGTTTACAATATTGTTATTTCTTCAGGCGGCATCGCTAATACAAATCCGCAAGCTCCGGTAAATCCGGCAAAAGACAAAGAGATCCGAGATCCCGTAAACATAGTTCCACCTTCCCAAACCAACACGCCGCCCGTTAAAGGTCCGCTGACTCCACCCGCAATAGGGCGTTGGATCTTATTTGACGATCTCCAGCCGACGATCGCTCCGAACTCGGAGATCCTACTCTTTATCCACGGCATGGATTCGCGCGCCGAAGAGGCGGACGACATAACCAGAGCTCTCTTCGCTCTCCAGGGAAACATGCCGGAATCGCAAGCGACGCCGACGCCCACGCCGGCCGGCGGGCCGTCTCAAAACCCGCAGATGGTCCCGGTTCTACAAGGGCTCTTGCAAAAATATAAGGGGTGCATTCTGGAGCGATATGAAACCCAACAAGACATGATAAACCGCGGTTTGAATGGAAATTTGTCCGGGCTTTCGAACACCAACGGCCTGCAGGCCAGAGACGCAAACGTAGCGTGTGTTGCCGGCAATATGTGTTCGCTCGCGTCCAGGGCGGCCAGCTTCGTCACGCTGCAGGCTCAGGCAAATCGCGGCGATCCGGTGAATTTCCAATCGAACCTCGAGAAAGCCATTCCCGTCGATTGCTTCCTGTGTCAGAAGCACCAGGAGATGCACACCAAACATGTCCACTGCACTATGGAGGCGGGCGGAAACAATGGCTTCCCGCAAGGCCCAAACTTCGAGGCTTGCAAGGCCGGAGTCGACATCACGGCGTTGGCCAACTCCGTCATCAACGACATCAGCGGCGTCATCAGCGACATTACCGGCATCCGACCGCCGGCAGCGGAAATAGTCGGCGGGCCCAGCGTCGCAACGAATTTTTCGACGGTTCGTTTCACGTCGTGCCCCGACCCGGCTGGCGGATGCCCCGAGACATGCGACCACCCTGACAACTTTTCAGGCGGACAAAGAGCTGCGGTTGTGCCTTACGAGTCGGTGGACGGGCGGCAGGTGCCGCTGTACTACGAGCCGAGCATCCCGCCGAACCTGCTCGACACGCCCCCGCCGCCCAATCAGCAGATCAACGTCCCTGCGGCCCATAATATTGGAAAGAACGAGGGGCGCCTTCGGCCCGACTTGCGGAAGGCCGCGGCGGACGCCGATCCGCTCAAGAGCCTGCGTTTGGCGGCATACCAATTTGCCGCCGGCGACACCGTTACTGGTAAGGCATTCGCCGATCTGAGCGTAACGGGCCACAAGGCGTTCGCTACATTCAGCAAAGCTCTCCCCAAAGAAAGTTTCTGCCAATCGCTGACCGGCCAGCGCCCGCCCCAACTCAACGAAAATGATGTGTTGAATGGTTGTCGAACGGCGCTCGATCGAGCGTATCGGGTCGCAAACTTCTTGCGCACCGGCCAACGTGGAGACACACCCGCGGAGAAGACGAGGAAAACGAACGAAAGGATCGCTCTAGGTTGGATCGCCGTTTCGGGCGAGGACGATTCGCCCCACCGCCCGGTGAATGTTCCGTCGAGCGATTTCCCGCAGTACGACATTCCCGTTGTCGTCGAGGCTCCGCTGGCGGCGAGGTCGAATAAGACCGTTACCGTGCGGACTCGATACGTGATCGCTCAGTCGCAATCGGCGGGCAACGGCAGCACCGCGAAGAACCTCGTAGTCATTAGCCTCGATCTTCCCACGTCGGGCTACTCCGAAAACCTCGACTATGAGCTTGTCTCACCGCTCGCCGAGATCGGGAACCCGAAGTGGACTCCGCTGCCGGTCCCCGTCGTCGTCCCGTCCGAACTCCTATATGCGGTTCCCGGCTTGCCGCCCGTCCTGCCGCCCGGTTTCGTCATCCCGCCGGGAACCCCGCTTCCCGACTTTCAGGCGACTGGCAAGACGCCGCTTCTAGATTTTATCGAGAACTTCATCGTCCGTTTCGCCGAGACGCTCGATCAAAAAGTTCCGATCAAGAACAATATAAAGGCCGTCATGGGCGGGAGCCTTGGTGGCAATATGACCTTCCGCCTGGGCCGTCGGCCGGGCGTCCCGTGGCTACCGAAGTTCGTAGTATGGTCGCCGGCTTCGATCTGGTCCTCGCTCGGAGAGGGCGGCGATCTCTTCAAGCACTTTGGGCCTCGCACGGCGTGGGAGAGCGCTAACAAGGCGAACAAGTCCCCTGGCGAAGGCGACCGCGCCGAGTTTTTCGGGGGTTGGGACAAACCAATCGTTCCGGTGATTATTCCGATGGCTCAATCCGACACGTGGACGAGCGACTATTATGCGTGCAAGAAGTCCTCGGTCGCGGGCGCGCGGCTCGATCGCCAAGAGACGTACGACGCTCGCTTTCTTGCTTGGCACTGGCGCCTTGGGGCGGAGCAGCTCCTCTACAGTCACCAGACCATCGATCCAGCGACGAATCAGCCGCGCTACATGTCGAATCAAAAACCGATGCTCCTGGGGTGCGGCACCGAGGATCACGTCGCTTTCAACGACATCTGTCCGGCGACGCAGAGCACCGCGCGGCTAATGACGCTGACCCCCGGCAAGGCTCTCTTTCTGGACAAGACAGGCCACTCGCTCGACAACGAGCGACGGAGCTATTGGGCGCGGCAGATCGTCGAGTTTCTCGGTCTTCAGTGAGAGGTTGTTAAAACGGAAGCAAACCAGAAGAAGCCTTACATTCGGACGATTCGTCGCTAAAAAGAAAGAAAAGGCGCTTGTGAGTGATTTTCCGCGGTCGGGCAAGGGGATGGCCTAGGTTTTCAGGGTATCCGCACGGTGGCGAGAGGTCATTTTTTATTAGGAAATCCGAACATTCTGGAAAACATCGCAAGCAGCGTCTCCCTTTTTCTTTTTTAGCTGAAATTCGTCCATTTGCGCTGCCACTTCGAGAGAGTGGCCTCAATCAGCAAGTAAACGGTTTCTGAACTCTTTGCCGAGGCGCTTCATGGAGCTTTCATCAAGACCGAACTTGTCATTTTAATCAATCAAGTTGGTCTGTACCAGACATTTGTCACCCGCAGCTTTTCCTCGCAAACTCACCCGCTGAGCCATTTAGCGAGATTGGAAATTGGACCCATCAAAGACGGCACGCAGCTTGTATTGTGCAATCAACGTGAAGGCGCACAGCCGCCTTCATTCACGATCATTCCTTGCTCTAGATAGAGGTGAAAAGTGTTAGCTCTAGTTAAAAAATATTCCAATTATTCTTCCTATGCTAAGCGCCAAGAGAAAACCAAACCCCGGCGGTTTGAACTCCAGCCGCTCTCGACCGAGGAACTGTGCCAAGTAAATCTCGCTACTTTTCGGGAGGGCGTCAATCATTGTCGCTGGCCCAGAGAGGTTATCGAGCAGTTTTTAGCGGTTTAGGTCTAAAACATCTTTCATTAGAACAACATCGCGTCCCCCACATCTTCGCTGGCCTCTAGCCGTTCCACTAACCGCGCATGTGAACCGTTGACCTCCGGGCTTACAGGGAATCCCTGCATCTCAGAATCTGGAAATGGACTAAGCAACTTCCTCAGCTCTGACAGCTTTGCATTGCTGCGCAGCCAGCCGTCCAGACCCTCATTTAGCAGTATTACCGGCATTCGATCATGGATTGTTGCTAATAGTTTGTTTGGAGTAGTAGTGATGATTGCGCATGAGGTGATCGACGTTCCGTCCAGTTGCCACTCATCCCAAATTCCTGCATTCAGCCAAGTCCAGAGTTCGTGGGCAGTGGGGAAACAATCGACGCTCCGCTCAATTCCCGTTGTGTAATCGAATTCCACGATCCCTTTGCCGTTGGTGGAAATAGGCGAACCTAAAATCGAGAATCTCAGCGTATTCTTTGGCCTGAGAGAGTCCAGCCCCGGGCGTCTTGTAGTCCGCTTTTGCCTCAACAACGGCTATCGGGAAATCCGGTCTGTAGCGCAGGAGATAATCCGAACGCCTCGGTTTTCCACGAATGACCTTCCCGCCAATGATTCGGATGCGTCCCTTCGGATTGGTAAAGATGCGCTGCTCCGCGAATACTGACGGCGCAGTTTCCCACCCGGCGGCCTGAAGCAGTGGGACAACGTATTTTCGACAGGTGTCAGCTTCGTTCATAGGGCTATGCGGTGAGGTGGTGAATCACGTGCTGCACCAAGGAGAAGTTGCGTCGCCCTTGGGTCGAGATGCCGAACTGCCAGCGCACGTCGTAGCGGTCTTTTTCCTGAATGTCGGCAAGGTTTTCGCTGAGCGAGTTGGTGTGGATCACGTTCGGCGCTTCGATGCCGTGCAGGATCATGTTCATGATCGCGATGACATAGGCGAGCGACTTCTCTCGCTTGCCGTGGAAAGTGCGAGTCTTGAGGGTGACAAGATTCTTAGTTTTCAGGTTACAGTAGGAGGGCGCGCTGGGTAGTTGTGTCTCGACGCTAACTGAAACGAATCGTTCTCAAAGGGCAGTCACACATACCGCTCAGTTACTTTGGAGTTGATCCCTGTGGGCAGACCCATAGATGAATCATCAATTCGGGCCGCGCTGGACCAACCACAGTGATAATTCGGCGACCATCCAAGCGGCGAGAGTAGACCAGATAATCAACAATCCGCGTCGAACGAGTTTGCACCTCACCTGCTCGCCCGTGTTGTCCCGGATTCACAATTACATATCCGCTTGTAGAAGGATCGTTTTGCAGTTCGATCGCGAAGTTATCCAACCGCGCCTTCTCCTCGTTTCGCGCGACGGCAGGAAACTCATCGAAACTCCGGCAGGTGAGTGGTGCTGGAAATTGCACGGAACAGTTTGCCGAACAGTCCAGGCTGTATCCGCCCATTGAAAGGGTGGCCGTTAATGTCTGGCCCTCTAAACCAGCTGTATCAACTCTTATTGAGCTGGTTCCCTGGCCCTCAATGATTCTGCCGTTGGAAATGGTCCACGTGTATGCATGGGTGACGTTGCCTAAACTTCCACTGAGCGTTGAACTGAAAGTTACTGGCTGCCCTGGCTGAACTCTGTCGGGACAAATAATTGCGACATTGGGACAAGCAGGTGGAGGCGGCGGCGGACACTCCACCAAAACTCCGATAGAAGAGAATGCCTGACAACTCCTGTCTGCATTTCCAGTGTCAATCTCCACAAAGGCTTCGTAATAACCCGGTCTAAGGCCGGAGAGATCCCACGTCGCTGCCGGCCCATCGCCCACAATCCGTCCGACCGGGCTGGTCCAACGGTATACAATCGGATGTCCATCGGAAGAAGTTGCTCTTGCATTCAGACGAACCAATGCTGAAGTGGCGTCGCCCAAGCACGATTTAATCACCGACTGATCAGTTATTAGATCTAGTGTTGGAGCAGTATAGACAATAGGCTCGGTTCTTACCCTTTGAGCATATGCTTTCGACGCAGATAGATTCACTCCGAGCAGGATAAGCGGGAACAACAATCCGGTGAAAACACGCCGACGGCTAAACATTTCTACTCCTTTGCGCATCGAACCTAGCTCGATTCGCTTAACGCGAAACTTTCCTAAAAACTTCTAAGCACTCCGGATAAGACCTCCAAGTTTGTACCCGACCCATTCACATGTGCGGATCGCGGATACAATTCTTTGTAGATAGTTAGTCCGGAAGAACCACGCTCATATTTCCAATACTCAAGGCCAATAACTTAGTGTTTGCGACGTCTGAGAGCACCTACCGGAGCGGGTCTCACATCGCCCGCTTGCACCGTGGGTCTCGGTTGCGGTGGAACTGCTCCCCGGGGTACGACCCAAACTTCGACACAGTCGTCCTCGCGGAAGCCTCCGTTTATAAGGTTAATCCGTGAAGCGTCCACTCCTCGATGCGTCACAAGATAGTCTCGAGCTCTTGCGAGTAATCGAGCGCTTTCTCCAGCGCGACTGGTGCGGCCAGCATAAGCCATTAAATATGTTGTGGTCGACGGATCGTTTTGCAGCTCCACCGCTAAATTGTCGAGACGTGCCTTCTGATCGTCGTACGAGCAATTACAACAAGTATCAAACTCGCTTCCAACAATATCTCGCTTTGGAGTGCGCGGGGTGAAGGTTGAGGATTGCACCGTTTGCCTGCATAAAGGAGCGCCTGAGCCATCATCAACTACCAACGTGGCGGTGATGCGCTGACCCCCCAACGCCGTTGAATCAACTGTGATTGTAGGCGTACCGGCGCCGCTAATGATCCGGGCATCCGCAGGATTGACTGTCCACGTGTAAACCAGACCAGCCGTGCCGTTGTAATTAACATCCGCTGCGTAAGTGATTACCTCTCCTTCGCTAACCTGAGAGGGAGCGGAAAGCTTAACTGGAAAAGGGCAAAGAGAGGCGGCAACAGGGGCGTTTGGCCGGTAGTTGATGGATACACATTTGATACGCCCAGCCGGTAGATCAATCTCGCGCCGCCACTGCTGGCTGTCTGGCAAGGTGATGAGAATCGTGTGCAGGCCAGGGTCTAAACGCTCAATCGCCGTAAAATCGGCAGTAGTTTTGCCGGACGGCTTGCCATCAATTTGCAGGTCAAGACCAGCAGGGTTTGACTGGATTTTGATGGTTCCGTAGTTCGGGTTTTTCCTCTTTTTGGCGTCGGCCGTCGCCGACGGGAGTGCGACACAAAAGGTCATTGCCAGCATGAAGACGAAGACATATCTTCCGTAAAGGCTATATTTATTCGCACTCATCTCGGATCGCATAAGTTGGCCCGCTTACGTGGTCTGATTCTTCGTCACTAGATTCTTTACCTTACGCCGGCGCAAACAGACGCCAAAGGCTGCCAGACCTGTGCCCAATAGAAGCAGCGATGCAGGTTCCGGAATCGGTGCAGTCACAGGAGGCGTAGGCGTAAGAGTCGGAGCGGGTGTATCTATGTGGTCGCCAGGGTGAATAAAGAACAGTGGAACTGCTGCCAGGAACAACAGCGGCCACTTTGGGAAGCCCCCGCCAGCAATCATGATTTCACCACAATCGCAGACTGTGCCTTGAACAGAGCCCGACCTGATTTGCTCTGTAGTAGGTTGTTGCGAATCAGGAATTATTGCTAAGCCCGCCAATAAGGAACTTGGGACCCCATTCGCAGGGGTGCTGTTTGACGTTGAGGGAATCTCAATTGATCTCGCGCCCAACCGTTTCAGGGATTCGGATGATTGCTGTGTGCCGGTTACCGAGCTGATCCTGCCATCGTATTTCCAAGCGCCGCTTAGCCTGAGCACAGGGGGGTTCTGTAGATTTCCCAGAACCTGTGTTACCTCACTGATAACCACGGGCCCAGCCTGCACGGGTGTGCTCGCCACCAGGAGGGCGGTAAGAATCGCAAAGACTGCGCGGAGAACTGGATTGCTCATATGTTACTAAGCTAAACTGCTAACGGACTTCAAAGCGCAGAAGTCCAAATGTAAACACTCCAAAACCCGCTGGTTTTTCTAAGCCGCATCCTATCTTTTATGTGCTTATTTACGCGTCGTACACCCACGTCAAAGCCTTCGCCAAGGGGTGCAATGGGTATATGGCCAAGCCGATTGACTTGACTGAGCTGCAAGAACTCATCGATCGTTATTTATCTGGAAGCTGAGTGCCGCTGCTCTGAATCGTCTGAAAGTCTTCCCAGATCTCCGCTGGCAATGCCGGCGAGGCATCAATCATTCTGAACGGGCCCTCAGATTGACCTTTCATCTTGAACTTATTTTAGATTCCTCAGCCTCTCTCAGCGATCCTGACTTACATTCATTTCATTCGGATTGTTCATCAAATTCGCATCCCTGGCCGCCTGGGGGCCTCGTGGCATAAGCGGTGATAAGGCTAACAGACGCGCGACCTATTTGGTGGACGCGCTTCCACGGCAAGGAGAACGACATGCGAATCATCTGCGACCACTGCAGCCGGCCCATATCTGGAACAGTCAAGAGGGTGGCTGGAAATTTCAACTTCCATCCTGACTGCCTGGCTCAACTCGGTAAAGAAGCAAAGCATGAATCAACTGCGGTCTCATGGCGGAGCCAGGAGTCCTCAGTCAGCGCGTCGGTGGAGTGGAAGGGAACCGTACCGGGCGTTTCACGCGAGATGGAATAAGACACGACCCTCGGCTGTATGAATCAGAAGACTCTATTGCCATCAGGATTTATCTCTCCGCGCTCACGCTAACGTTTCTCGTCGTCGCTGTTATGACGAGAGGCCTCGGCGTCTTGGAAGCCACAGTAGTCGTGTGCCCCCTGCTATACATGATTCTCGACATCAGGGAGGAGCTACAGGCTTTAAGATCGCTTGAGGCCCGGGTCTTCTCCCTTTCACGCTGATAAATTTCGCCGGCTGGAGAGTTAATAACTAGTGAGTCAATAAAATGCACGTTTCCGCAATCAATATCATCTTGAGCTTTGCTGGCGCGCTCGTGTTTCACGAGATGGGCCACTTTCTTGCAGCTCGCGCCTGCCGAGTCCCGGTAACCCAGGCCGGATTCGGTTGGGGCCCTAAGCTTTTTGGTTTCCGAGTCAATGGCGTTGATTATCAACTCCACCTATTGCCGCTCGGCGCCTACATCCGAATGGACATGTCAGGTTTGCAGAGGCGGCCGCTATTCCAACAATTGTTCGTGCTGCTCGCAGGCATTGCAGTGAATCTCATTCTCGGCGCCATAGCCTGGGGAACGTTCTTTGGTACTCTCAATCTAGTGCTGGCAGTCGGGAATCTGTTCCCCTTATACCAACACGACGGATGGAAAAGCGGCATGGTGATCTTCCGTCGCGTCTTTAGACGGCCCAGTCCGCTGGTAGAGTGGTCCTTCACGCTCTCTGCTGGCCTGATAGGTTTGATCCTACTGCTGCGCGCTTCTTTTTAGCTACTGACAGGCTCAGTGTTTTGTGAATTGTATGTGTTGGGGTAGGCAGGAAACCTCGCAAAACTATCGTTTCATGCAAGGAACTTTTTATTGACAGCAGATGTGCGAAGTGTACAATCCTGCGCCAATAATGAAGTAATTCGAGCGATGATTGAGGCACCATATGGAGTCCCGACAGTTACAAACCCGGTGACTCCAAAGCCAACGTCTGAGCCGGCGAATACTGTTGAGCCGAAGCCTAAGAAAAAGATCCTTATTAGCGACTTGCCGGTATACGGCTCTCCCGACGAATTGCGTAAGCTTCATAACGTCTACGTAACTTCAGATGAGCCAACTTCTAGGGATTGGGTATTAAGCGTGCTTCATAAGTACGAGGGTACGCGTGTCAACGACTTTGAGACA
>DIYZ01000133.1:12003-12404 GCA_002427845.1 Chloracidobacterium sp. UBA6041
GTGTCAACGACTTTGAGACACCGACCGATAGGAATTTAGTGTAGCACCGGAGCAGAGTCCGGTGGGCCGCCCGACAGTTTGGGCGGGTTGATCCAGACGGCTCCTGGTAATAAAGGAAGGGCTGGAGGTTTGTTAACGAACCGCTCTCGATGGACCGAATGGGCCACGAGCAGTGTTTGTTGACGTGCGAGTTGGATTGCTTGAGCCAAGCCGTAATGAACGCTGTGGGCTGTGTGCAGAGCGATCCCCGAATGATGATGGTCGTTGTTATACCACTCGAAGAAGGGATGGCAGAAAGCGCGCGAGTGCTGGATTGAACCGAAGCGTTCGGGAAACTCAGGCCGGTACTTCATGGTGCGGAACTGTGATTCTGAGAAAGGGTTGTCATCAGAAACATAGGG
>DIYZ01000133.1:12740-17138 GCA_002427845.1 Chloracidobacterium sp. UBA6041
AGGATCACGTAGAGATAGAAGTAAGTCCACTTGGCCGGACCCAGCAGTTTGGTGATATCCCAGGACCAAACCTGGTTGGGAGCCGTGGCCAGCAGTTCCGGCTTGGTGTAGGTGGGATGACGTAACTGATCACGACGTTCATGGACCGCGTGCTCAGCATGCAAGATACGATACATGGTCGAGACCGAGCAGTAATAGTGGCCTTCATCAAGCAAAGTAGCCCAGATTTGGCGGGGCGCGTCGTCGCAGAAGCGCGCCGAATTGAGCAGCTCCAACACCGTCTGGCGCTCAGTCAGGGCCAGGGCGCGAGCCGGTGGGCACCGCTCTGAGGCCGGCGCTTGCGTTGGGCCATTGCGGTAGCGGTAGAAAGTAGCGGGGGCCAGCGCCAGAGCGGCACAAGTGGGGCGCACGCCAAGTGCGGTGGCTGTAGCCAGCGCGGCGCTCACGAGTTCACCTCGTCGTCGTCGCTCTGCGACAGCACTGGTAGCGCCCAGCTGCTCTTGAGTTAAACCGGCCTCCTCGCGTCGAGCACTCGAAGGACTTCGAGCGTCAGGCCAACTTGATGGTTGTCCGCTGATGTAATCTCAACTTGCACCGGAGGTTTGTCATGAGTCTAACCCCTTTGACAGGTCTCGACGAGATTAGACAGGCGTTCGAAATCACTCTCTCCAACTTGAAGGATGGAGCCGTCGCAGTTAAACGAAAGGTTGGCTGGCATGGTGGCGGCGGGGAGTTCGATATTTACTGGAGAAGCGAAGAGCAGTTCTGGTTTTTTGTTAACTCCGACCGAGAGCTCACTCGGTGGTGGTAGAAAGGGAATTGGAAAATCATCCTTTCTAGCTGCTTACCATGGACGGAATGTTAGCGAGATCCAATGGCCTGATGGCATAACCAATTCAGCGATCGTCATCGGGAATATCCACGACGGGGATCTAGCGACCAAGATTTCAGAGTTCATTCGGGCAGTAGAACAATATAAGCAAGCCTTTTCGAGAAGCTCTTGAGGAGGGATGTTGCGTTTTAAAGATTTGCTTTTATTGGCAGCGGGTTCTTTGAGGAGTTCTCAGGCTTCATGGCCTAAATTCCGGCTTTATGGTGCACCCTAAAAAAGTCTAACGAACCGAGTTGCCTTCAGGTTATGGTGGAGCGTTTTCATATTATAGTGTAGCAATTTCAAGATATGGTGGAATTGAGATCTTCTCTAGATCTCATGGCGATTCGCGAGCGCTTTATCCATCGTCACTTCATCCACATATTCCAGATCGCTTCCCACCGGCAGGCCCATCGCGATCCGCGTAACCCGAAGGCCGAGCGGCTTGAGTAGCCGGCTGATGTAATTCGCGGTCGCCTCGCCTTCGGTGGTGGGATTCGTCGCCAGAATCACCTCACTCACTTCCACGCCATCGTTGTTTTCCGGTTTAAGCCGCGGCAGAAGATTCGCGAGGTGAAGTTCATTGGGGCCAATGTGCCGAATCGGCGAGAGACTGCCATGAAGCACGTGATATACGCCTTTGAAGCTGCGCGTTTTTTCGACAGCAACCAGGCTGTGAGGTTCTTCCACAACACAAATCACCGAGTGGTCGCGCGAAGTTGAAGCACAGATGCGACAAGGATCGACATCCGTCAGGTTGTTGCATACGGAGCAGAGAACAATGCGCTCCTTTACTTCGCGTATGGCCGTCAGCAGGCGTTCGAGTTCGTTCTCCGGCGTACGCATGATATGAAACGCCAGCCGCTGCGCTGACTTGTGGCCGATGCTGGGCAGGCGCTTCAGTTCATCGATTAGTTTGGTGACCGGTTCGGCGTATTCAAGCATGGCAAGTCTCGAGTTTCGGGTTCAGAGTTTCGAGTTAATTCCTGCGAGTGCTCCCGGATTCGACTCGAAACCCGAAACTCGAAACTCGAAACCAAAGTAATTAGCCTAGTAAGCCACCCAATCCGGGCGGGAGCATGCCGCCAAGTTTTCCCTTCATTGCTTCGTCAACCTTTCGGTTGGCTTCGTTGATGGCGGCGAGGATCATGTCCTGTAACATTTCCACATCGCCTTCTTTGACCGCTTCGGGATCGATTCTTAGTGACGTGATTTCGTGATTGCCTTTCATTTCCACAGTGACAACGCCGCCTCCGGCTGAAGCGTCGACGCGCAGTTCTTCCATCTCTTTTTGCATCTTCTCCTGCATCACCTGCGCCTGCTTCATCATCTGTTGAATGTTAAATCCGCCAGGAAATTTCATCGCGCGCACCTCTCTCAGCGTTCGGTTTTACCAGTCACCTATCTTTGAAAGCATCGTAACTTTCATTAGAACCGAATGCAACGAACGACAGTTAACACGCACGCTCATGAAGACAGGATTAACAGGATCGACAAGATTAGGGATGACGAATTCGAGCAATTACGAACCGGTTTTTCCCCCTGTCCCGAAAAGGTTGGCAAGCGTTGACTCGCGAAAAAAAGTTCTTGTGAATCTTGCTAATCATGTCTAGTGTTAGGTTGCCACAGAAAACACTAAGCGCAGCCGGAAATGAGCAACCCTAACGACAATAAAGAAATTGAGCGCAACTTAACGGCTCAGACAAAACTCTACTACGATCTTCATGTGCCCAAGGCCCAACCCGCGCCGCTGCTCCTTGCGTTGCATGGATACGGAGCCAACAAGCGGCAGATGATGCGCGAGGCGCTCACGATGGCGCCCGAGGGCTTTGCGATTGCTGCGTTACAGGGATTTCATCAGCATTTGAAGGAGCCCAGGGAAGCAGGTGGGCCATTGCGCTTCGGTTTTGGCTGGCTCACAAACTTTCATCCGGAAGATTCGGTTGCGATTCATCACCAGGCCCTGTTAGACCTGATGCAGACATTGATCGACGAAGGTCTGGCCGACCGGCACAAAATATTCCTGTTGGGCTTTTCTCAAACGTGCGCGCTTAATTATCGCTTCGCCTTCACGCATCCAAATCATCTGCGCGGCGCTATTGGCATCTGCGGCGGCATTCCCGGCGATTGGGAAACAAGCGAGTGTTACAAACCAACCGAGGCCGCCATACTTCATCTTGCCGGAAAACAAGACGAGTATTATCCGCCTTCGCGAGTTGCCGACTTCGCAGAACGGCTGCGATTACGCGCGCAAAATGTGGGCTTCAAGAGCTACGATGCAGCGCATGAGATTGTGCCGGCCATGCGTGAAGACATAAGGGCGTGGTTAGCGAAACATGCAGAATGAGCCACTACAATGCAAACGGTATTTTGTTTTGGTCATCTGCCTGGTTCTGATCTCTGTCGCTGGCTGTCAGCGGCGATATAAGACGCGCCGGACAGCCGACGTTGCGCCGCCGGCTTCAGTGGCGAAGCCTCTGCCGCCAAAGGCTTCACCACAACTCAAACAACTTATCGATTCCGCAATCGAACAGACCAAAGTTACAACTGGTTACGATCCTGCTTACGTTGGCATTGACTATCCTGGAGGCGACGTGTCGAGTGAAACGGGCGTCTGCTCCGATGTTGTTGTGCGTGCTTTCCGCAAGGCTGGTCTCGATCTGCAGAAGGAAGTTCACGAAGACAATCGAGATGCGTTTGGCCCCGATAGGGGCGAAATGTTTATAGCCACTCACCATCCTTCAAAAAACTTGGCGCAGTCAGGAGCGCCGTGCTATACAGGGCGGTCCTGACTGCGCTTTGTCTTGAGGACAACTAATTCTATAAACATTTGGCTCCTCACGGAGCCACTCATTCCACGGGAACGAGAGTATCACCATGTACCGCCTCCTTCTGGTAATAGGTTTCGTCCTATCGGTTTCAATTGCAGCTAATCCTACGGTGCGGGGAGCGCGAAAGTCGGAAACGAATTCAAGTCGCAATGCGAAAACCCAAGCCGCAGTCCGTGCCGTGCTCGACGCGCAACGTGACGCCTGGAATCGCGGAGACATTGAAGGTTACATGGATGGCTACGCACGTTCCCGTGACACCGTTTTCGTCTCCGGTGATAGCCTGACGCGAGGCTGGCAAACCGTCCTTGACCGCTACAAGAAAAACTACAACTCGCGCGAAAAGATGGGCACGCTGACTTTTTCCGAAATTGAGATCAGGCCCATTGGCAACAACGCCGCGATTGCTTTTGGCCGCTGGCATCTACAACGCGCCACTGACGAGCCACACGGAAGATTCACTCTGATTCTGCGACGCACGCAGCCAGGCTGGAAGATTGTTCACGATCACACGTCGTTGGCAAGTTAGTTTGTTGCTCGACTGGAACTGTCTCATGGTCGGGAAGGTGGGCTTGCCCCCGCTGACCTCAAGACAGAATTCGAAACTCTTAAATCGGCAAGCGCATCTATTGCTCCCGCGTGCGGGGGCAAGGCGGCGTCCCCAGCGGAGCAGCCCCGCTGGGGTGCTAAGCCCGCCTT
>DIYZ01000132.1:0-432 GCA_002427845.1 Chloracidobacterium sp. UBA6041
TCTCTCAGTTGTCTTAATTACGGCTATCCGTACCGCGCCCACCCATGCAGTGAATGCCGCTTGCTCGACTTCGTTGCGCCAGAACACCGCTCAGACGCGGTGCCCTGCCATCACATCCCCCTGGATAAAGCAGGAGCTACCATTGAAGAGCTGGAGTCTGAGGACAACGAATTGAGGATGCAAGGCCTGGTAAGAGAATGGCTACGCACCCAAATCAATCAGATCCAAACGGAATGCACTAACACGTTCTGGCAGAAAGTCGATTGATCATTTTCCCGGCTGGGTGCGGATTAGTGTCTGATCGAGTGAAGGCCGCAGGCGATTCGCTTAGAAACGAAGCCTGCGGCCAATCCTATAAGCTGAGGATCACACAGCAATGAAAAACAGTACCGTTACGATTGACGGCAATGAAGCCGCCGCATACGTCGCTTA
>DIYZ01000132.1:711-5848 GCA_002427845.1 Chloracidobacterium sp. UBA6041
GCGGCAGGCGCGGTGCACGGGACATTACAAACCGGAGCTCTCGCGACTACCTTCACGTCAAGCCAGGGCCTGCTGTTGATGATCCCCAACATGTTCAAGATCGCCGGGGAACAAACGAGCACGGTCTTTCACATCGCCGCGCGATCGGTGGCGACGCACGCGCTTTCGATCTTTGGCGATCACAGCGATGTGATGGCGACGCGCTCGACCGGATGGGCGATGCTGTTTGCCAACTCCGTGCAGGAAGTTATGGACTTCGCACTGATTGCCCAAGCCTCCACGCTACGGTCGCGCGTTCCTTTCCTGCACGTCTTTGACGGCTTTCGCACTTCGCACGAAGTGATGAAAATTGAAAGACTGTCGGAAGATACGATCCGCGCGATGATAGACGAGCCGCTAGTCCGGGCGCATCGCGGACGCGCGCTGACGCCTGATCGCCCAGTCATGCGCGGATCGGCACAGAACCCTGACGTCTTTTTCCAATCGCGCGAGCGAGCTAATTCTCTGTATCTCGAAACGCCGGCGATTGTCGAAGAAGAGATGAAGCGATTCGCTTCGCTCACCGGCAGGCACTATCACCTTTTCGATTATGTCGGCGCGCCTGATGCCGAACGGGTAATCGTCATGATGGGCTCCGGCTGCGAGACGGCCGAAGAGACTGTGGCAGCTCTCCGCGCGGAGGGTGAAAAGGTTGGTTTGTTGAAAGTGTGTCTGTATCGCCCGTTCTCGGTTGAGCGTTTGGTAGCAGCATTGCCACGTTCAGTGAAGGCGATCGCTGTGCTTGATCGAACGAAAGAACCAGGCAGCGCCGGCGAGCCGCTGTATCAGGACGTGATTACTGCGATCGCCGAAGAAGCCGCAAATTGCACCGTTGACTTTGCGCTAAGGCCGCGGGTCGTCGGCGGTCGCTACGGTCTCGGGTCAAAAGAGTTCACGCCCGCGATGGTCAAGGCCGTCTTCGACGAGTTGGCGGAACAAAAGCCCAAGAACCATTTCAGCGTCGGCATCGTCGATGATGTGACATTCAAGTCGCTTCCCGTCGATCCGACCTTCAATACCGAGCCGGAAGATCAAGTGCGCGCCACGTTTTGGGGACTTGGCGCAGATGGCACGGTGAGCGCAAACAAGAATTCGATAAAGATCATTGGCGAGGAGACGCCCAACTACGCACAGGGGTATTTCGTTTACGACTCGAAGAAGTCTGGAGCGATGACCGTGTCGCACTTGCGCTTTGGAGCGCAGCCGATCAAAAGCACATACCTGATTCAGCGCGCAAACTTCATAGCGGTTCATCAGTTCAATTTCCTGGAGCGATACCCAGTACTTGAAACGGCAGTTGCCGGCGCGACGTTGCTGCTGAACAGCCCTTACGAAGCTGGCGAAGTTTGGGAACATCTGCCACGAACAGTTCAGCAAACGATCCTTGACAAGCACATCAAGGTCTACTTGATCAATGCGAACGCTGTTGCCAAAGAAGCTCAACTCGGCAATCGCATCAACACCATCATGCAGACTTGCTTCTTCGCCATCAGCGGGGTGCTGCCACGCGAAGAAGCCATAACGAAGATCAAAGAATCGATTCGTAAAACGTACGGCAAGCGCGGGGAGCCGGTTGTGCGACAGAACTTCGCCGCAGTGGATGCTGCCCTGGAGCATTTGCACGCGATCCCTATGCCCGCGAAAATCACGAGCGCGATCGAGCCCACACATGCTGTTGCCAACGACGTTCCGGAGTTTGTGCGACAAGTAACCGCCGAGATCATGGCTGGTCGCGGCGATCAGTTGCCAGTGAGCGCGTTTCCGCTCGACGGTACATATCCAGTCGGTACTTCCCAATGGGAGAAACGGAATATCGCGCTGGAAGTGCCGGTATGGGAACCCGATCTCTGTATCGAATGTGGCAAGTGCGTCTTGGTCTGCCCGCACTCAACGATTCGCGCGAAGGTGTGCGACGAAGCTGACCTCGCAAGCGCGCCCGAAGCCTTCAAACACATTCCGGCGAAATGGCGCGAACTACCGGACAAGCTCTACACGATTCAGGTCGCCGTCGAAGATTGCACGGGCTGCCAACTCTGCGTAGAAGTCTGCCCCGCCGTCGACAAAAAGGATCCGTCGCGTAAGTCGCTGAACATGCATCCGCAGTTGCCTCTGCGTGAACGCGAGCGCGAGAACTGGGATTTCTTTCTTAAGCTGCCCGATATTCAGAAGAACGGTCATCTCAGTTTTGGTTCAGTGAAGAATGTGCAGTTGCTGCAACCACTGTTTGAGTTTTCGGGCGCTTGCGCCGGTTGCGGTGAAACGCCATACATCAAGCTGCTGACACAACTCTTCGGAGATCACGCTGTAATCGCAAACGCAACGGGCTGTTCGAGCATCTACGGCGGCAACTTACCGACAACTCCATACACAACGAATAGCGAAGGTCGTGGACCCGCCTGGAGCAACTCTCTGTTTGAAGATAACGCCGAGTTCGGTCTGGGCATGCGTATGGCGCTCGATCATCAAAGCGCTTATGCGAGAGACCTGGTGAAGCGACTTCGCAATCAGATCGGAAACGATCTTGCCGATGCTCTGCTGAGTACAGACCAATCATCCGACGCCGGCATCAACACGGAACGCGAGCTGGTCGTCCAATTGAAGGCGAAGCTTGCGGGATGCAATCAAGTTGAAGCGCGCGATCTGCTGAGCGTGGCGGACGCGCTCGTGAAGAAAAATGTGTGGATCGTCGGCGGGGATGGTTGGGCTTATGACATCGGCTTTGGCGGTCTCGATCACGTGCTGGCCAGCGGGCAGAACGTCAATGTCCTTGTGCTCGACACTGAAGTTTATTCGAACACAGGCGGGCAGGCGTCAAAGGCTACGCCATTGGGCGCGGTCGCAAAGTTCGCCGCCGGCGGAAAGCCAACAGCAAAGAAGGATCTCGGCATGACCGCGATGGGTTACGGCAACGTGTATACCGCGCAGGTCGCGATGGGCGCCAACGACACGCATACCGTGAAAGCTTTCATCGAAGCCGAAGCGCACCCTGGCCCGTCGCTGATCATCGCTTACGGCCAATGCATTGCGCATGGCATCGACATGGCGAAGGGCATGCATCAGCAAAAGCTGGCGGTTGATTCCGGTCACTGGCCGTTGTATCGCTACAATCCCAAGCTGGCTGACGAAAACAAGAATCCCTTCCAGTTAGACTCGCACGGTCCCAAGATTCCGCTGGAAGATTACATCTACACCGAGGGTCGCTATCGGATGCTGCAACAGAGCGATCCCGAAGTGGCGAAGTTCTTACTTGCGCAAGCCCAGAAATCCGTAAATCACCGGTGGCAGCAATATAAACAGATGGCGGAGATGACGTGGGAAGCGTGAGGCGCCCGAATCTTTTCCGCTATGTGCGTGAACGCACAGACGGATGCCCTTCCAAGTGATAAATCACCACTGAAGTTAAAAGTATGGCATGGCATACGCCGAGCGACCAGCTTCCGTTAGCACCCAAGGATCGCGTCGTGAGCGGCGGGTCGTGTCGCACGTGTTGAAAGTGTCCGCACTCAAGCGCAGCACGCCAATCGCCGTGCTCGTCGGTATCAAATCCTGTGATTCGCCGTTTCACAAAGCGCTTCCAGGAGGATGCTACGCCCGGATCATGATCAGCAGCATTTTGAACTTGGTCGCCGCTCTCACCGCATGAGGGCGATTCGCCGGCAGGATGATGGTCTCCCCTTGCCGCACCTTGAAACTCGCGCCGGCGATCTCGATGTCCGCCTCTCCGTCTGTGACCACCACGAGTGCATCGAACGGTGCCGTGTGTTCGCTGAGGCCCTCGCCCACATCGAATGCGAACAGTGTAACCGTGCCGCCCTTGTTCTTCAGCAGTACACGGCTGACGATAGAGCCATCCTGGTATTGCAGCAGCTCAACGAGTTGCTTGACCTCAGCAGGTCGAACTACATTTTGATCCTGGTCAGTCATAATAATCGATTTACTCAACTCGGCCCTTCAACTTATCAGAAGCGACGTTAGTTGTTCAGCGTTTGCTGCCGGCAATTGCGACGGCCCCGAGTTGCTTGCGGTAGCGGCGGAACACAGACCTCATCTCCAGCACTCTCCGCCGTGCTTCAGAATCACGGAGCAGATTCGAGACAAAGCGCAACGCGCCGGCGAAGCCTTCATCACGAATCAGTCGGCCTGGCTCCAACAGGCTCATGGGAGCCATGTCCACTGATTGAACTTCGAATCCTTCCGATTCCAAAAGTGAGCGCCACTCTGAAACAGCTAGCGGCCTGACACCGTGATGGACGACACCCGTCAGCGCCCTCTCGGTCTCTCTTTTCGTATTCGCGTCGAGATTGTCGGACATGAGGCACATCTCATGAATGCCGTAACGACCACCGCTTTTGAGCAAACGGTAAGCTTCGCGCACGATTTGGCGCTTCATCTCTTCGGTCTGCATCGTGAGCATCGCCTCGCCATAGACGACAGTGGCGCACTGGTCGGGAAGACCCGTGTCCGAGGCGCTTCCGACAACACAATGCTGTCGCTCTCCTTTAAAAAATCCACTGACAATCTTCGCTGCCGCTTCGTCCCGCTCAACCGCAGTATAGGAGGCTGGGCCTAACTCGAGCGTGAGTCGAGCCGTAACGCCCATGCCGGGAGCGAACTCAACCACGTCATCCGTGCGTTGGATTCGAAGCGCGTCAAGCATCCGGCGGGTTAGCTGCATGCCGCCCGGTCGGAGCACGCGCTTACCCAAGCGGGCTAAGACCCAATGACCCGGCATCTTCTCAGTCTTCAACCCCTCACCGGGGGCGAACGCTTTCATAGTTTTCAATACCGCCTCCTGACGGGCACAAATATATCCCTCAGATGCTTGAGCAATGATTGTGCCGTCGATTCCTGCCAAGTTTTACGAGAACTTGCCAGAAGAGTTGCGAGAATTAACGGAGTGATCGCGGGATTCTGCGCATCCTCCAGATACTTCACCTCACTATATCGAGGACGTGCAAATCAGAGTACATCGCGTCATTCCCCAAGAGATTCCGGCGGGTCTCAATACTGATAGAAACCAAGCACGCACGTCGCTGGACACATACGAGTTCAAGTTAAGTCGGGCGAAGTTCTTTGCCGGTGATTCAGGTGGACTTCG
>DIYZ01000132.1:6068-18893 GCA_002427845.1 Chloracidobacterium sp. UBA6041
GCGAGCTCAGACCGGTGTTGAATTTTTCGCGAGCATACCACACGTAGTCAACTCGAACATAGAATCAACGTGTGGAGAATCTCTCACAAGTTTCAAGGCGATTGCGCAATATTTCACTTTCTCCGCTTTCATTGATCCGACTTCGTCAATTTTTGCGCGCAATTCTTCGAGACCCGATTGGCACATCCGTTGCGATTACTTCGGTGGAGGGTGAGCAGAGGGCGCTGAGATAAGAGATCGTTCATTTCATAGATAACGGACTAATGCGAAGCAGACGCCCGCCAAAAGCTCACGCAAAGACCAATGTTGAGCGCGAAGGATCTCGAAGATAACGAGGGTTCGAATGGGTCCCCGCAAATTCCTTGCGATTCTCCGATAAGCGAAGTCCGAGGATTGAACAATCTGCAGCTTTGCAGATATTATTCGCGCGGTTCGGTGCTGTTCGTCGAAGGACAACGACCGCGCGGAGTTTATGTGCTTTGCGAAGGTCGCGCAAAAGTTTCGATCGCATCCGCTGAAGGCAAGACTTTGGTGCTACGGATAGCGCAACAAGGTGACCTGTTAGGAATAAACGCCACGCTGACGGGCCAGCCTTATGGGACAACGGTGGAAACGCTTGAGCGCTGTCGGATCGATTTCATCTCGCGCGAGGATCTCTTGAAGCTGCTTGATCGAGACAAGAGGGCTTGTCTTGGTGTGGCCCAGGCTCTTAGCCGCAAACTGAGCAGTGTCGTTGAGCATAATCGTCTGCTCTTTTTGTCACAGTCGGCGGCGGAGAAGCTGGCGCGGCTTTTGGTTAGATGGTGTGACGAGCACGGCAAACGCACTGCCCAGGGGATTCGAATAAACTCCGGTCTTACCCACGAAGAGATGGCGCAGATGATTTGCGCATCACGCGAGACCGTCACGCGCTTGCTCGGCGAGTTCAAGCGACAGCACATAGTCAGTTTAGTCGGTAGCGCTATCTTTGTTCGCAACCGCAAGGCACTTGAGTCGGTGGCGCGGTGCTGACAAGGAAATCACAACTATTTTTCACGCTTTGGTTGTGATGGCCGTCACAGCCAGATAACAGCCGTAGCCATTACAATGCGTTGGCATTAATACAAACGTGGTTTCTAGCGAATAGAGCAGGCAACACGCTCTGCTCGCGGTTTTGTCCTAATTGCGGTTGATCTGCAATCGCACAAAGTGAGGGCCGAGCGTTGAATCCAAACAGAATCATCAAGTCGTCGCTCCTTTGCGTCTCGCTGGCCGCTGCGGTCATGTGGCTCGCCTCTGGCAGTGCTTCTCAATCCGTTAAGCCTGCCCAAATCAAACCAGCAAGCTACAACGCGGCAGATTATGTCGGTAGCGAAGCCTGCAAGGATTGTCACGAAGATCAGTTCAAAGCTTACTCGCACACTTCGCATGCCCAGCTTGCCAAGATTGGCAGTTGGAAGGGCAAGGTCACCGGATGCGAATCCTGTCATGGTCCCGGAAAGGACCACATCGCCGAAGGCGACCCCGCCAAGATCATTTCTTTCAAGAATAAATCGTCGAAAGAAACGGCTGAGACTTGTCTTGCCTGCCATGCCGGCAAGGAAGAGCGGAACAACTTCCGTCGCGGCGAACACTGGCGCAACGATATTGGCTGCACCGATTGTCACTCGCCGCACTCCAATACGACCGGGATGAATCTTGCCAGCTCGAATGTCCATGTGACGACTGCGAATGCCGAAAAGCCGGGCTTCTCAAGCATCAGAATGTTGAAGATGAACGACCCGCAGCTTTGCTTGAGTTGCCACAGCGAGGTCAAGCCGGCATTTTCTGCGCCCTTTCACCACAAGGTTTTGGAAGGAGCCATGCGTTGCAGTGATTGTCATAACCCGCATGGTGGCTTCGAACTCAAACAGGCCAGGCTCGCAACAGGCGGGGATGCAGCTTGTATCAAGTGTCACGCGGACAAGCAGGGTCCGTTCACCTATGAACACGCTCCAGTAAAGACCGAAGGGTGCACGGCCTGCCACACACCGCACGGTTCGGCGAATCCGCGGTTATTGAGATTCAGCGCGGTAAATCAACTCTGTCTGACATGCCATAGCGTAGCGCATGATGTCGGAGCGGTTGAACCGAGTGGCCCGCAGCATAACCAGAACGCGCAGTACGCCAACTGCACCGCGTGTCACGTGAAGATCCACGGATCGCGTTCAAGTCCGGTTTTCTTCCGATGACGAGTGCAGCAACACATGGTCGTAGCGCTTAACGAGACTTCAGCCAGAGGATTGACCGCATGAAAAGCAACGTCAAAAACATGTTGCGGGTTCTGTCGGGATTGATGCTTGTGCTGGTGATGGCGGCAGGCGCCGCCATCGCCCAGCAGCCAACTCCGACACCAAAGAAATCAGACGCGAAAAAGGCAGAGCCGAAAGCAGAAACCACTTCGGCTCAAACTGGAGAGGACGCGGGTGACTACACAATCACCTCCAGCATCGAGTTCGGCTATCGCGGTCTCAGGGTTGACGGCGATCTCAACAAATACCGCAGCGACCTGAATTACAAGGCCGGCCCGCGTCTATTCGATTCCAGTTTTCTGATGCGGTCGAAGGACGGCAAGGGTGGGCTCTTTGATACTTTGCTGGTAACTTCGTCGGGCTGGGGCGCCGATCCCTACGGCCAGATGCGGATCCTGGCAGAAAAGCCGAAATGGTATCGGTTCGAAGGCAGCTATCGGAAGTTCAAGTATTTTCGCTTTCTGAACAACATCGCGAACCCTAATTGGATATTTAGCCCGACAACCTTCAGTCGTCCGCCCAATCCGGTTACGGGCGAGCACGGCTTCAACACCAGGACGCAGTTGGGAGATTTTGATCTGACAATCCTGCCAAAGAACGAGACGATCAGGTTCACCGTGGGTTATTCGCCCGAGCGTTACAGCGGCCCGGCTTACACCAGCTACCACCAAGGCGGAAACGAATTCATGTTCTTGTCTAATCTGAAGTCGCAGGCGAACGACTTCCGTCTGGGGGCGGACGGCAAGGTGGGGCCAATCGACTTTTCATTCCAGCAGGGCTTCCGTCGTTTCCGCGACGATAGCTCCATTAACCTGGGCGCCACGCCGGGTATTAATCTGAATCCGGCAGTTGCAAGTTTCACGACCTTCAATCGCACCGAACCCACACGGACCAGTGTTAACTACACGACGTTCAGTGTCCACAGCTTGGTGGCCAAAAAACTCGACCTCACGGCCCGCGTTGTCCATAGCAGTTCAAACTCGAACTTCACGTTTTTGGAAAACATGACCGGTACGAACTTCAACACCAGGATCGGGAGCGGAGCGGGGGCGCAACTGGCACCTCCCAACGTTCTTGTTCTCGGTCAGTACAACATCCCGGGGAATACCAAGCGACCGAACACGCTCGGCGATTTTGGCGCGACTTTTCTCGCGACGGATAAGCTCAGAATCTCGAATACCTTTCGCGTAGAAACCTTCGAGATCAACGGCGCAGACTTGTTCAATGACATTTTCACTGTCTCGCGTGGTACCACGGTTGATACCAGAAGCTTCACCAACTTAAGCGTTAGCAAGATCACTAAGTATCGCAAGTACCAGGACACCGTGGAAGGCGATTACCAGTTCAATAAGAACTACTCGATCCACTTTGGGTATCGCTACGGGAGCCGCCGCATCGAGCAAATCCTGAGTGGGTTTGCCCTCAATTCCAATGCGCCGACGGCCCTCGACCCGGAAGACGAAGTGGAGAACAATCACACCCATGCTTTCTTCGGCGGGTTCAAAGCGCGACCCGCTAACAACTGGACCATCTACTTCGACGCCGAACACGGAACAGCGGACAACGTATTTACTCGCATAGGGAATTACAACTACACGAACATCCGCGCCAAGAGCAGGTATGCGCCGAACCGAAAAATAAATTTTAACCTCGCGGTGATCACCAAGGACAATTCAAATCCTTCGGAGATAGCCGGCGTTTCGTTGACGGACTTTGGCGTAAACATTAAGTCACGGACGTTCACTTCCTCGGTTGTTTGGAACCCGACTGCCAAACTCTCGTTCAGCACAGGCTACAACTACAATTGGGTGTACAGCGACGCTGTCGTTGACTATTTTTACCAGGTCCCGCCCGCCGCCAGCGTCCGCCATCCGATCGGCCACAGCCTGTACTTTCAAAGAAACAACTTCTTCTACCTGGACGCGGTGGCTCAAATCTTTCCGCGCGTGTCGCTCTATGCGTCGTATCGCGTGAACCAGGATGCCGGACAGGGAAACCGTCTGGCGGATCCGACCGGAACACCGGGTACCTTGATCAACTCGTATCCGATGAGTTTTCAATCGCCCGAAGCTCGGCTGGCGATCAGGATCAATAGGCGGCTGGATTGGAATCTTGGATATCAATACTACAACTACAATGAAAGCGCGTTCGTCGGTCCCAGGCCGCAGAACTATCACGCGCATTTGCCGTCTACGTCATTGCGCCTTTACTTTGGTCGCAAAGAATAGTATTGAACTGGCTGGTTCACTTCTAAGCTTTAGTAACAAACTCCGGCTGCCAACATTCACCGCAGTTGGAGTTTGCTTTGTGCCAAAATAGCGAACGAAGAGAACAGAGTTGGGGACGACCCAGCTCAAAATTAAGTTCTCTCTTCGTTGTTTTTTGGCGGGAGGGCGAAGCATGGGTGACATCGCGCGGGAGAGACGCGGAGAGAATCCCGGATATCCGGAGCGGCCAGGTACAAGCAGGCGCCGATTTCTTGACTACCTGCTTGGCACCAGCGCGATCGCGACTTTGGGCGCGATCGTCTATCCCATTTTCAGATTCATGTCGCCGCCGCAAGTTATCGAATCGACTGAGAATTCAGTGGTGGCTGCTAAGCTGAACGAGGTGCCGGTGAATTCCGGAAAGATATTCAAGTTCGGAAACAAGCCTGGAATTCTGGTGCGTACGTCTGCGGGCGAGCTGAAAGCCCTTTCCGCCGTGTGCACTCATCTGGAATGCATAGTTCAATATCGCCCCGACACGAAACAGATTTGGTGCGCCTGTCATAACGGGCAATACAACCTGAGCGGCAAGAACATTGGTGGACCGCCGCCGCGGCCCCTCGAGGAATTCAAAGTCAATACACGCGGTGATGATATCGTGGTTACGAGATCATAGGCAGCCGTGAGAATCGAACACCTGACAGCCTGGCTGGATGAGCGTCTGTCTATTAGCACGCTCGCGGCTATGGTCCAGAAGAAAGAAGTTCCGCTTCACCGCCATTCGATCTGGTACTACTTTGGCGGCATGACGCTGTTTCTTTTCGCCGTGCAAGTAGTCACCGGAATTCTGCTTCTCCTCTATTACCGTCCCAGCTCAGAAGGCGCTTTCGAGAGCGTGCAATTCATCATCACGGAAGTAAAATTCGGTTGGTTAATTCGATCGATTCATAGCTGGTCCGCCAACTTGATGATTGCGACGCTTTTCATTCACATGTTCAGCGTGTTCTTTCTGCGCGCATACTATCCGCCGCGCGAGATCACCTGGATTAGCGGCGTCCTGCTTCTGTTCATCGTCATTTGCTTCGGCTTCAGCGGCTATCTTCTTCCGTGGAATAAGCTTGCTTTCTTTGCCACGAAAGTCGGCACCGAGATTGTCGGCGTCATTCCCATCGTCGGTCGACCCATGCTTCGTTTTCTGCGCGGCGGTAATGACGTCACCGGCGCCACGCTAACTCGCTTTTTCGGTTTTCATGTGGCGGTCCTGCCGGCGACTGCAACTGTATTGATTGCCATCCACGTGCTCCTGGTTCAATTGCATGGGATGAGCGTGCCCCCAAGCCTGGCGGAACAGTCGGTGAAGAAGATGAAGTTTGTTCCTAATTTTCTTCTCCGCGATCTGATCGGTTGGATTCTGGCGATCGGCGTCCTGGCGGCACTTGCCGCTCTGTTTCCATGGGAACTGGGAGAAAAAGCTGACGCGTTTGCGCCGGCGCCGGCAGGCATCAAGCCTGAATGGTATTTCCTGTTCATGTTTCAGACGCTGAAGCTGCTTCCGGCAAAGATTTGGAGATTCGACGGTGAAGTGATTGGGATCATGGCCTTCAACTTCGTCGCGTTGCTCCTGTTCATCGTGCCATTCGTGGACCGGTCGCCACAAAATGCCCGAAGAAGATTGGCCTTCAACCTGATCGGGATTGTCGCTCTTCTGTTTATTGTGGGGATGACAATCGTAGGGTACGTCACGTGACATTATGCAAACGGATCGGCAAATAAACGCTAATCGAGACGTGGCCATGATGGCGCGGTGGTCGGTCGCTATCATTCTGCGGATCGCGACGGTGCTTCTGCTATTTACGTTGACGTCTGCTCAGAAAAAGAGTTCGTGCATCGAATGTCACTCGAAACTGGAAGACCCACGACTGAGCGCGCCCGCGAAACTTTTCGATAACGACATTCATCATGCTCGTGGACTTTCGTGCAACGATTGCCATGGCGGCGATCCCAACGCAGATACTAAGGAAGGCGCAAAGGATCCACGCAAAGGCTATTTGGGAAAACCAAAGACGCTCGACATTCCCGCCTACTGTGGCAAGTGCCACAGCGATGCAAATCTGATGAAGAGGTTCAACCCTTCGCTGCGCGTCGATCAGGAGCGTGAATACTACACGAGCGTGCATGGGAAGCTGCTGAAGAGCGGAGAGACGCGGGTCGCGACGTGCATCAGTTGCCACAGCGTTCATGGCATCCGGGCCATCACCGATCCGTTGGCGTCCGTCTATCCGTCGAACGTGGCTGAGACGTGCGCAAAGTGCCACGCCAGCGCTGACTACATGCGCGGCTTTGGAATTCCGAGTGATCAGTTTGACAAGTACAAGACGAGCGTCCACGCCAAAGCGCTATACGAGAAACAGGATCTGTCGGCGCCGACCTGCAACGACTGCCATGGGAATCACGGCGCAACTCCGCCCGGCATCACTTCGGTCGCGAACGTCTGCGGGCAATGCCATGCGCGCCAGGCTGAGCTGTTTCAAACCAGTCCTCACAAAGCCGCATTTGATCAGAGGCAATTCGGCGAATGCATCAAGTGCCACAGCAATCACGCCATCGCCAAGCCAAACGATGAAATGATCGGCACGGGCGAGAAGTCGGTCTGCATCACTTGTCATACGGCCGGAGACAAGGGCTTCCTCGCGGCCGGCGCGATGCGCGCACGGATAGACGAATTGATAGGCAGCCTCGATAAGTCTACTCAAATTCTTGATAGAGCGGAGCGCGCCGGAATGGAAGTGAGCCGTCCGAAGTTTGAAATGAAGGACGCAACAGATGCGTTGACGCACGCTCGCGTGTTGATACATTCTTCCTCGACCGCCGAAGTCGATAAGGTAGTTGCGCCGGGGCTGACAGCGTCGGTGAAAGGTTATCAGGCGGGAATGGCCGCGCTGGCAGAACGGCGCTTCAGGCGTGAAGGACTCGCAGTTTCGCTGGTCTTTATTCTTTTCCTGGCCGGTCTCGTGTATTTGAAGCTCAGACAAATCGAGAGTCGACAACGAGGCGGTTACGGGGATGCGTAAAACGGTCTCATTCGTGATTATTTGCATCTTGGCGAGCGCCCCAGCTTTCGCTCACCGAGACAGCCCAAGCCCTTCTGCACAAAACGAGAAACTGGTTGCGTATCTGAAGTCGCACTGGAAGTCTCCAGAAGATTATGTCGTCAGTAAATTTTCCGATCACGACATCGTTTTTATAGGCGAATACCATCGCATTAAGCACGATGTTGAACTAATTCACAGTCTCATTCCGCGTTTATACAAAGCCGGCGTTTACAACTTGGGAATTGAGTTCGGATGCTACGAGCATCAGGACAAAGTCGATCGCCTGATAACTGCCGACAAATACGATGAGGAAATGGCGCGCTGGCTGATGTTCCAGCAGTTCGTTGCCTGGGGCTTCAAAGAGTACCAGAACATCTATCGCAAAGCTTGGGAGCTTAATAAGTCTCTGCCAAAGGGCGCGCGCCGGTTCCGTGTGGTAAATCTGGGATACAAGGCCGATTGGAGCGCCCTCAAGCAACAAATGACAGGCGAGGACTGGAAGAAGGTTTGGACTCAAGGTGATCCCGACGAGCACATGGCGCAGATCGTTCTCAAAGAGTTCGTTGATAAGGGTCAGAAGGCCTTGATTTACTCAGGCGCGCACCATGCTTTTACCCATTACCACCAACCCATTTACGATTTTCAGAACCAGAAATTCGTTCGTTTCAACGAAACTCGAATGGGCAATCTCGTCTATGCGAAAATTCCAAACAGAGTTTTCAATATCTATTTGCATGCGCCGTGGGCTTCACGCGTCCGCTTCGAAGACAACATCCATCCCGCTGGAGGCGTCATCGATGCGGTGATGAGCGAATTTGGCAATCAGCGCGTCGGTTTTGATGTGAAGGGCTCGCCGTTCGGTGACCTGCCAGACACTGAATCCTATTATTCAATCGGTTATCCGAACTTTACGCTCGCTGTGTATTGCGACGGCTACATCTTTCAAAAGCGGCTCGAGGATTACGAGGGCGTGACCGTTGATCCGGCTTTCATTACCGAAGCTAATTTCCGGGAAGCGATTGCGAACCTTCCCAACTTCGATAGAAGAAAATTCATCAAGAAGCCCGAGGACCTTATCGAGGGAATGCGAGACGACGTGGATTTCAAAAGGCGCTTTCGTAATTTGAAGTGACTTCGACGCGAATGAACTAAGTGACCGGCATGGCTGAGAAATCTCCTGACCATAAAGTGATACTGCGAGCGTTTGGAATCGTCGCAATGCTCTTTGTCGCCCTTGTTTTCGTTTCGCCCGGTTCGACCGCGCCGAAAATGAATCTACCTGCCGAGCCACAAACGCGTTCGAAGGGAAGACGCCCCAAAGTCACCCAACCGCCAAAAAAACCGCGCATCAATTATTCGCAATTCTCGCATCGCACTCACGTCGTAGATCAAAAGCTGGCATGCAGCTCATGTCACCAGGTTCCTTCGAAGAATTGGAAGGAAGTACGTAAAGGCGACGCAGCATTCCCTGACGTCAGCGACTTTCCCGAGCACTCTTCCTGTCTGAATTGCCATCGCACGCAGTTTTTTGCGCGCGAAAGACCCGCGCCCGTGATTTGCTCGAACTGTCATATCGCGAACAGTCCGCGTGACACGAGCCGCTGGCTGTTTCCCAGCCTCGGCGACGTTAACGATCCGACGAAGAAGAGACGGGAGTTCGTTTCGGAATTTGTCGTCGGGTTTCCGCATGACAAGCACATCGATGTCGTCGGCTTTAACACGCCGCGTCCGGAAAAAGATCCCCGCGGTTGGTTCGTGACGGTGTCTCTCCAGGAAAAGAAAAAGGACGAACCGCCAAAGAGCTGTCCCGTCTGTCACGAGACTTATCAGCCGCAGGGCAATTCCAGTGATGAATACGTGACGAAGCCTCCGAAAAATCTGGGCGACAAGTTTTGGTTGAAGAAAGGCACATTCAAAACCATCCCAAACAGTCATACGGTCTGCTTCACCTGTCACAATGCAGATTCCGGAATTGCGCCCGAGCCAAAGGACTGCAATGTTTGCCACAAGCTCCTGTCGGCAGAGCCGAGCCTGAAAGTCGATTTCGATCCAAAGCTGGCTGCTGACATGGGGATTACAGACAGAATCATACTCGCAAGATGGCGCAAGCGAATTTCGGCCGGCGCGTTTCGTCACGAAGGCGGGGAGCACCCGGACCTGAATTGCCTGGGCTGTCATAACGTAACGGCGTTCAATACGGTCGATCCGAAAACGATGAAAGTTCCCGTCCGGTCGTGTGGTGGCGCCGAAGGATGTCACGTCACGGCTACAACAGATGACGGCGGCGTTTTGAATTTCGAGATCGCTCAGAAGAAAAAGGATGCGGCATTTGTTTGCACGAAGTGCCACATCATTCTGGGCAAGGAAGGTGTTCCCGAAGATCATCCGCAGGCGATTCCAACACCGCAGCCGAAAGTGAAGCAGTCGTTGTAAGTCACATGAAGGACACCGCGAGAAAACATGGATCAATGAGTCGGCTAAGCCGGCGGCAGAGTGTAGCCCCGGGCGTAGGCCCGGGGATGAGCGGCAACGCTGATTGCGAGCCCTCGAAGAGGGCGGCAGAAACTCTGTCGCCCGCTGAAGCGGGCTTGGAAAGACAAACGCGCCGCTACCCAGGTTTCCGCTCGCTTCGCTCGCTCCACCCTGGGCTAAATTCTCCCGGCCGCTACGCGGGCTCGTTGACTTTGTCGTCCTTCGTTACGGCATTGCCACGCCTTTTACTTGTTGCGACCGTGTTGTGTGCTTTGGCGCTCGTTACCGGTTTAGGTTTGTCTACGTCAGCGGGACGCGCCGAATTCAACAATCAGGAGCAGATGCAGTTTCCCGAAGGCCTCGATTACGGAAAGTTTCAGCACAACAGCCAAAATCATTCTCGGCTCCCTTGTCTGCTGTGTCATCGTCGCGAATCTAATTCACCGATTCCGAAACGTCCGGGAGGCTCCGGTCACTTGCCTTGCGCCGGATGTCACGCGCAACAGTTTGCCAGTTCCGAGAGCCCGATCTGCACTATCTGCCACACCGACGTGAAGTCGGGAGCATTGAAATCATTCCCGCGTCTGCAGGGCTTTAGAATGAAGTTCGATCACTCACTTCATCTAAAGATGGGCGGCATTAGCTGCGCGACGTGTCATCGACCTTCGCGTGGTGGCGTGGCTATGTCGATTCCTGTGGGATTCAACGCGCATGCGACCTGCTATCGATGCCACACTCCGCGGGCACAAGCTAATGGTCGCGATATTTCTTCGTGCGGCACTTGCCATCAGTTGGGCGGATATTCTCGAACGCCGGAGTTTTCGCAAGCATTCCGCGTTAGCTTTAGTCATGCAAAGCATCAAAAGGTTACATGCAATGAATGCCATCAGGTTAGAGCCGGTATGCCGCAGCGAAGACAAATCACCGCGCCGGAACCGCTCAACCATCACGCCACGGGGCGGGCGCAAAGTTGCATGACTTGCCATGACGGCAAGCGCGCGTTCGGCGGTGATGATTTCACTGTTTGCAAACGTTGCCACACGGGAACAGCGTGGCACTTTTGATGTAACGCAAGCTGTTAGCTTGCGCGCAAACCAACAGTTTGAGTTACGCGCGCAAACCAACAGTTTGCGTTACACGCGCAAACCAACAGTTTGCGTTACACGCGCAAACTAACAGTTGCGCAGTACAAACGAAACGCCTCGGGTTTCCAGAGGAGGTAACCATGAAAATCTTTACGATCTTTGCATTTGCTGTCCTTTCCATTTTACTAGTCTCGAACACATCGAAAGTGACACCCTTCGTATCAGCTCAGGACGGTAAGAAGCCGCCGGAAGTAATCACGCTGGGAACTGACGCTAAACTCGGATCGATTAAGTTCAATCACCTCGATCACATAACCAAGAATCGCAGCGTCGATGGGACAAAGCCGATTGCGTGTGTCGAATGTCATCACACGGCGCAACCTGCTTCTGAAGCTGTTAAGCATCCTCCGCACAAGACAGTGTGGCCGGCGGACCGGACCACTACTTTAACGATGGAGTTGCTTGAAAAGGATCCGACTGCAGTTGGAGCTATCTGCCGCGATTGTCATGCGCGAGCGGACACGAAACCAAAACTTCTGCCGGAGATTCCGCAAGTCAAGTTTGAAGGTAGCGCGGAGCCTACGATCATGACTAACCAACAGGCGTTTCATCGCAAGTGTGGCAGCTGTCACGACGAAGTTGTGAAGGCCAGACCTGATTTGACTCCGCCGCCGCCGACATCTAAAAAGTGCATGGCTTGTCATAAGAAAACTGCGGCTTGAAGTAATGGTGAGGTTGATTGTGGTACGGGCCCTCTCCCTCTTGGGGATGTTACAGGGGAGAGGGCCGCCGCACGTTCAGGCTTCGCCCTGATACCAAGCCAGCGTGATGACTTAAATGATCTAATCCACCTTTGGGGAATTTTCGGCTCCGATGGGCAAAAGAACGCAAACGCTTGGGAGGTGTTCGCAATTTCCCTTGATCCTCGTGCGGCACGGTCATTGCCCCTGAAGGGTCTTATCCGGACATTTCAATTCCGGATGGTAGTTAGTTCCTCAAGGAAGGTGGAAGCAATAATGAAGATAACGATTAATGGTCTGATGAAACTGGGGGTCGCCTTCGCCGGCGTGATGGTTGGCCGCGAGTTTCCTGATGGTTTCAGTACGCGCGCGCGCCAGTGCGGATGACTTCGATGCGGCCGGAACGTATAAAGCCAAGTGCTTTGCGTGTCATGGCGCCAAGGCTGAGAAGAAATGGGATTCGACCCACCCTGAGGATCAGATGGTAGATTCGATCCTGAAGGGCAAAAAGGCCGAGAAGCCACCAAACATGCCGGCCTTTGCCGAGAAAGGCATCACTGCTGACCAGGCAAAGGCCCTGATCGCGTATATGAAGTCCATCAAGTAAATCGGAGCCGCGCGCTTAGCGAGGACCTGATTTCATATGCCTTTCGGCGATCAAGCCGAAGGGTTTACCAGACCGTGATGCATGTAAATCTCGCCCGAGATTTTACGGCTTAATTTGGTCACCCTCGATGTCAACAAAACCGCTTGCGGTGTTCAGGCATCGGGGTTTTTTTTGAGTCCTCTTCTGAGGAAACCAGGTTGTGAGACGCTACCTTGCCGTCGTTGTCGTTCTGGCCGCAGTATCTCTCTGCGCCGTGCTTAGTCTGCCTGGTCTGATCACCCTGAAGCCTGTCCAGGCCCAGGGTAATCAAAATACTTCTGCGACGACAGTAAAACCTAACGAAGGAAGCATT
>DIYZ01000132.1:19219-28582 GCA_002427845.1 Chloracidobacterium sp. UBA6041
CACAGTTTCCATGCCCAGGCGATTCACAATGGTACGAAAGCGGCGACGTGCTTGGATTGCCACACGAAGAATGGCGACATGACTACGATCCTGCCGGCCAGCGATCCAAATTCGACAATCAACCGAGCGACCATTGCCGAGACGTGTGGCAAATGCCACGGCGATAAGTCGGTGATGCAGGGAAGCGGCATCAGCAACCGTCCATTCTTGTCTTATCGAGAGAGCGTTCACGCGAAAGCCATGGCCCGCGGCAATACCAGCGCGGCCGTGTGCACTGACTGCCACAATAGTCACGACATTCAACCCGCATCGAATTCGCAGTCATCGATTGCCAAGGTCAACATTCCGGCTACTTGCGGCAAGTGTCACCGGACAGAAGCCAGTGAGTTTGTTCAAAGCGTTCACGGCCAGGCCGTGACGCGGGGAGTATCGCGCGCGCCCGTATGCACAGACTGTCACGGTATTCACGACATCAAGATGCCGTTCGATCAAACGACGGCGACTGCTACGACTGCGGTGGCGACCGACTCGTGCGCGAAATGTCATGAGGGCGTAACTCTGACTCAGGAATTTGGTGTCGCGAGCGGACGCGTCAGTAGTTACAAAGACAGCTATCACGGTTTGGCTTCGCAACTGGGATCAAAAGTAGTCGCCAATTGCGCCAGTTGCCACGGCGTCCACAACATTCTGCCTTCCTCCGATCCACGGTCGATGATTAGCGCGAAAAACCTGCCGCAAACCTGTGGGCAGTGCCACGTCGGCGCGAGCGTTAACTTTACTAATGGCAAAATCCATTTGACCTCCGGACTGGTTTCTGAAGTCGCGAGTCATGACATGGGAGTCTTGGGCACCCGGATCGTGCGTTGGATCTATCTGCCTTTGATCATTCTGACCATCGGCGGCATGGCAGTTCATAACGCGCTTATTTGGCGGAAGAAGGCCGCAGCCAAACGCCGTCAGGAGCGCAGCGTTGTTCGCTTGAGCGCTAATCAAAGGGCCCAACACTGGTTGCTGCTTACCAGCTTTATCGTCCTCGTATTGAGCGGCTTTGCGCTGCAATATCCTGATTCGTGGCTGGCATGGCTCTTGGGCGGTAGCGAATTTCTGCGTCGAATAATTCATCGGGTGGCCGCCGTCGTGATGCTTCTGGTGGGGAGCTATCACGTTCTTTACCTGGCTCTGTCGAAGGAAGGAAGACTCTGGGTAAAGGACATGTTGCCCAAACTGAAAGACATCAAAGACCTCATCGCGAATTTCGCCTACTATCTGGGAGTGCGAAAACTCAAGCCAAAAATCGCGCGCTTCGGTTACGCCGAGAAAGCCGAGTACTGGGCGGTCGTGTGGGGTACGATTATCATGGGTCTAACCGGACTGATGATCTGGTTCAAGATTGCGGTATTTAGTTTTCTGCCGAGATGGTGGATCGAAATTGCACTGGCAATTCATTTCTACGAAGCACTGCTTGCCACACTTGCCATTGTTGTCTGGCACTTCTATCACGTGATTTTTGATCCTGACGTTTATCCGGTCAACTTTGCTTTTATCGACGGGCGAGTATCGGAAGAATCATATAAAGAAGAGCACGAACTGGCTTACGAACAATTGAAGCAACAGGCCGAGCAAGAGGAAGTGAAAACCGAAGAGGCATTACGTCCGACGGATTGAATGTGTTCTAATTAGCCCTGCAACGGTAACGCTACGAGGGCTAACCAAATAAGGACCAGCGGATCTGATTTCATCCTTGCGGTAGCTGGTTTGATTGTCTATTTTAAAGCAGAACGCGATGGGTGAAATCGAACCACTGGCTCCCAAAAGGCCGAGCCTCTTCCGCAACTACATCAGCTTCGTCGGGGCAGCGATCGTCATCGCCAGCCTGGCAAGTGTCTTACTCCTGTTTCTCATCGAGATCACCTCAACTGTTGAGAATCCTTACGTCGGAATTCTCACCTACATAATTTTTCCCTCGATCCTGATGTTTGGCCTGTTCGTTGTCGTGTTAGGCATGATCAGGGAGCGGCGGCGGCGACGGCGAGCTGCGCCCGACGATATCATGGCTTACCCAAAGCTGGATTTGAATGACCCTCATGCGCGTCATGCTTTTCTGGCTTTTCTCGTCGTCACATTTTTCTTTGTCTCAGCCAGCGCTTTCGGAAGCTATCGCGCGTTCGAATACACGGAATCGGTCGCCTTCTGTGGCCAGACTTGTCATACGGTGATGAAACCGGAATTCATGGCTTACCAGGCCGGCGCTCATGCGCGGGTGCGCTGTGTTGATTGCCACGTGGGCTCCGGCGCCGGTTGGTATGCGCGCTCAAAACTCTCCGGCGCCTATCAACTCTATTCAGTGACCTTTAATAAATATTCGCGGCCCATCAGCACGCCGGTACACAACCTTCGCCCTGCTCCGGAAACCTGCGAGCAGTGTCACTGGCCCGAAAAGTTTTTTGGCGCCCAACTGAAGGTCTTCAATCGTTACGGCTATGACGAACAGAACACCCTGCGCCAAAGACGCATGCTGATTAATGTCGGCGGGGGCAGTCCGACTAACGGCCTGGTCACGGGCATCCACTGGCACATGAACATTGCGAATGAAATTACCTACATCTCGACCGATGATCATCGGCAGGTAATTCCCTGGGTGCAAATTAAAGATCGACAGGGCAATGTTACTCAGTACTACGATCGCACGCGACCGCTTTTACCGGAGCAGATTGCCGCCGCCAACAAGCGCCGGATGGACTGCGTCGATTGTCATAATCGTCCCGCGCACGTCTATCTGCCGCCGGATGTTGCCGTGGACCAGGCTTTCGTCTCCGGCAGATTGGATCCGTCGATACCTTATCTCAAGCGAAAAGCTGTTGAGGTTCTTAGTAGCGGATACGACACAACACCGCAGGCACTAAGCTCGATTGATACGAGCCTCAATGAGTTCTATCGCACGAACTACAAAGACGTGTACTCACAAAAGCAGGCCTCGATCAAAGGCGCCGTCACGGAGGTTCAGCGTATCTTTCAGAGCTACTTTTTTCCGGAGATGAAGACCGACTGGCAGACCCACCCGAACAACATCGGTCATCTCTATTTCTCGGGCTGCTTCCGCTGTCACGACGGCGAACACGTCAGCAACACGGGCAAAGTCATCACCAACAACTGCAACGTCTGCCACACCATGATCTACGACTCGGCGGCGCCGCCGGAGAAGAATGTGAGGACGGGACCATTCCAACACCCGGTTGATCTGGGCGCGCTCGCCGCTCACAAATGCGAGTATTGCCATAAACCGAACAAGCCATTCCAACATCCAATCAATCTTGGGGATATCTCGATGTTCCAGTGCGTCGAGTGTCATCCGAAGAAGCAGTGAAGCAGCCCGTTCGAGTGGCGGTTGGACCTCGGATGCTTGACCTCTTTCGACATCGTGCCTCGCGGCGAGATGCAATCGCGGAAAAGAGAGTTCACGAAGTCTTTCTCAGAAATACGCTCAGTGAGGTTCTAATCCAAACGCCACCGGCTTCGGGCAACGGCTGCGACTGCGAGAAAGTCCGCCAAGGTGCGCGAAGTTACCCACTATTTTTCTGAATGTGTTTCTAGATTGAGTGAAATCCCAAACAATAGTGGGCACATTGATTGCACTTATTCTGACTTAGCGTGACGCCTGTCTGCTTCTTAATGTTCGCCGAGTTTCCTATAATCAGGTCGCCGCTGAAGTCTTCTGCTGAGCGCGCAACCTGGGAAGTGAGAAAGAACGAACTGAAAGACCAAAAACAGAAAATTCTTGTCGTTGATGACGAGAAGATGATTCGCTGGTCGCTCGGCGAAGCGCTGCGCGGCTGGGGTTACGAACCAATCCAGGCCGAGACTGCGGCCGCGGCGTTGGCGGCATTTGACGCTGAGCAGCTCGCGGCAATTCTTCTCGACATCAATCTTCCGGATGGGTCCGGCCTTGAAGTGCTGCGGCAGGTTCGGCACCGCCAGCCTGATGCAGTCGTGATCATGATTACCGCCAACGTGCTGGTTGACGAAACCATCGCGGCGTTACGAGGCGGGGCGTACGACTTCATCGGCAAGCCGATTAACCTCGAAGAGTTGCAAGTCGCGATTCGCAACGGCATCGAAGCCGGCCGCTTGCGCAAGGAAGTAAACCTGTTTCGCCGCGAGCGCGCTCAGCAGTTCAGCTTCGATCAGATTGTAGGGGAGTCGCCGGCGATGCGCGAGATGTTGGCGCTTGCCCACAAGGTTGCCGAGAGCGAAGTTTCGTCCGTGCTGTTACAAGGAGAATCGGGCACTGGAAAAGATTTAGTAGTTAAAGCGATCCATTACCACTCGTCCCGCGCCGAACACCCGTTTGTCGCGATTAACTGTGCCGCTTTGCCCGGCACCCTAATCGAAAGCGAGTTGTTCGGCTACGAGAAGGGCGCATTCACCGACGCGAAGACGCGCAAGGAGGGATTGTTTGAACAAGCGGAAGGCGGAACGCTCTTTCTCGATGAGATTGGCGAGTTGGAGTTGAGTCTGCAAGCGAAGCTCTTGCGGGTGCTGGAAGAAGGATGCTTTCGGCGCGTCGGCGGTCTGAAGGACTTGCCGTTGGACGTGCGCGTTATTGCGGCTTCAAACCGCGATTTAAAGGCCGAAGGTGAGGCGGGACGTTTTCGCTCCGATCTCTTCTATCGGCTAGCCGTGATTCAAATCGACATTCCCCCCTTGCGCGAGCGTGGCGATGACGTGGGCTTGCTTGCCCAGCATTACATGTCAAGCTTCAGAAAGCGTCTGCGTAAGAACATTGCTTGTATCGCGCCGGAAGCATTGGCGGCGTTTGCCAGTTACGAGTGGCCGGGGAACGTTCGCGAGTTGCGCAATGTTATCGAGCGCGCGATGATCCTCGAAGACGGCGACGAGATCACGGCGAAATATCTGCCCCGCGGCCTGGCGGTGGAATCACGTACGGGAAGTGAAACGCACGCTGAATCCAGGACGCTCGATCAATTTCGCTTACCGGGAGACGGCCTGTCGCTGGAAGAGGTCGAAATGTCTTTAGTGCGGCAAGCGTTAAAGCGGAGCGGTGGAAATCAGACGAAAGCAGCCGAACTGCTGGATATTTCTCGCGACCAGCTTCGTTATCGTATGAAGAAGCTAGAAGAAGTTGCAGTCGCTGCGAATGAGCCCGAATGACGTTCTGAGCGATAGCGGTCCAACGCGGCAAATCGGTATGAGCGGAGGACAGGCGCACTTTAACGACTAACTTCTTTCGCCCGCTCAAGCGGACTGAAGAGTCGACGGTTGTGCCTGCTCAAGGTTTCGCTCACTTCGCTCCCTTCATCCGGGCTACACTCCGCTGCCAGCTTCGCCGGCTCGTTGAGCTCCCGATGCAAAATTGATGTCCAACTCCGCAGTAACAAATCCAGATCGCGAGCACAGTCAGGCACCCAACGCTGACCCACTTGAGCGTTCGCTCAAGGAGCTTGCGGATATCAAGTTCGCGCTCGATCAGTCGACGATTGTCGCGATCACCGATCAACGCGGAATCATTAACTACGTTAACGACCAATTTTGCCGTATTTCGAAATACTCGCGGGAAGAGTTGCTGGGTCAGGACCACCGCATCATTAACTCCGGCTATCACCCCAGGGAATTCATCCGCGATCTGTGGAGTACCATCGCCGCCGGCCACGTTTGGAAAGGCGAGATTCGCAATCGCGCGAAGGACGACAGCATTTACTGGGTTGACACGACCATAGTTCCGTTTCTTAATTCCGAAGGCAAACCGTATCAATACGTCGCCGTTAGGCATGACATCACCCAACGCAAACTAGCCGAAGAACAGGTTTTAAAGCAGGCAGCGGAGCTGCAACGTGCAGCGCAGCTTTCCTTCGTAGGCGAACTTGCGGCGGGCCTGGCGCATGAAATCAAGAATCCCCTGGCGGGCATTCAGGGTGGAGTCGATATCCTGATTCGTCGCCGCGATAAAAACGATCCCGAGCGCGAAGCTCTGGAGGGTATGCGGCACGAGGTCGAAAGGATTGATGGTACTGTACGCGCGCTGCTTGACCGCGCACGTCTGCGGTCGGTCTCGGTAAGAGCTAGCTCACTAGCAGATATTGTTGGACGCGCAGTAAACCTGGCGCGCGCGCAGTTGACGAACGCCGCGACGGGTGGCCGCAGCGTCAAGATAGAATTCGAGCCTCCTGCCTATCCAATAACCATCCCCATCGATCCCGCGCAAATCGAAGACGCCGTGCTTAACCTCATCATCAACGCAATCGAAGCGGCAGATGGCGATTGTCGAGTTAAGATTCGCGTCGCTCGTTCTCGAAACGATCACGCCGAAGAGTTTGAAGACGAAGCTATTGTCGAAGTATCAGACAATGGCCGCGGCATCAGCGAAGAGGATCTCGCTCGCATCTTCAATCCATTTTTCACGACGAGAGAGACCGGGACTGGCCTCGGGCTGCCAGCCGTGCGGCGTATCGCTCGCGTGCATGGCGGCCGCGTCGAGGTAAGTTCTTCTCCAGGCAAAGGCTCGACCTTCACGATTCGCCTTCCACTGAATCCACAACAGTAATCTATCCCGATCGATCTTTTTGACATCGAAGCGCTCGTCGAAAGCTTTGGTCATTAGAGCGCCGTTAGGTGCTAAATGTTTATAGCCAGGACGTCTGCTTTTATTTCTAAAGCTCCTTTCGGAGCGGAACATTTCGCTCCTAAAAGGAGCCGTGGTCTGAAAACAGCGCTCATCTATAAACATCTCGCTCCTCCGGAGCGATGATCTGCGCGACCAAACCAAACGGTAGCTTAGCCCTGCGAAAAGTTGCCCATGCCGGTGCGAGAAAGCCCGCATACCTGCCCTGGATTCGGTAATTCAGTGGCGCAATTCGAGCATTTCGTGTTGGCACAAGCGTTGCCCCTTTGAATCAATCGTCGACGGACGCACTCTGATGAAAGCACTCAAACAGGATGAATCACGAGCGTTGCTGAGCGCATGCAAACTCGGGCGTCTCGGCTGTATTGATAACGGAGAGCCCTACGTTGTGCCGATCAGTTACGTGTTTGAGGACGAATCAGTCTACAGCCATTCATTGCCCGGTCGAAAGATCGAGGCGCTGCGCGCGCATCCACGCGCGTGCCTGCAGGTAGACGAGATCGAGCATGATTTTAACTGGCGTAGCGTCATTGCATACGGCAACTTCGAGGAACTTCGCACGCCGAGCGAGCGAAGATCTATCCTCAGCAAACTCCTTGCTCGCTTTCCACTGCTGACTCCGGTGGAATCGGTGATGGCCCAGGACGCCGGCGCGCCTGACAGCATCGTGTTTCGCATTCGCATCGACCGCATCACAGGCGTAGAAGAGGGATGAGCGAAGTCTAAGAGGAGGTGAGATCATGAAGGATAATATCGAAAGAGAGGGGTGGGCTCGCTATCTAACCACGTTTAGTAAGCGCAACAAGTCGCGGCCGACCTGGCTTCAGGTGTTTGGCGAAGCGGGGGCGCAGTCGGAAGAGCAGGGTCTTCCGCTTGTAGGCATCAGCCTCGAGGAGAAAGGCATCGATGCGCCACGTGTTCAGATCATGCTGGGTGGACATGATGCGATTGACCCGCGCCATCTGACGCATATGATTTCGAATGTTCAGCGCGTGACGCCGCAGGTTGGGACGGATGGACGCGATGACGCAATTGAGTTTGTTGACAAGCAAGGAGAAGCCAGTCTGCTGATCTTCAAACACCGGGCATGAATGGCGGCGCATGCTTGGCGAGTGGTCGTTACGTCTGCAGATGTTTTTTGACGGCCCTTCAACGCTATGGAACACGAACATACGATTGAGGCGATCCATGAGCGGCTTTCCGCAGGACCACGCCATAACTACCTTCGCGATTGGATCTATGGTGGTATCGATGGCTCAGTAACTACTTTCGCCGTCGTCAGTGGCGTGGTGGGCGCGCAACTCTCACCCTGGATAATTCTTGTGATGGGTTTTGCGAATCTGTTCGCTGATGGTTTCTCGATGGCTGCCAGCAATTTTCTGGGGACAAGAGCCGAACATGAAGACCTTAAACGTCTTGAAGCGATTGAGTATCGCCATGTCGATCTGGCTCCCGAAGGTGAGCGCGAAGAAGTAAGGCAGATATTTCGCAACAAGGGGTTCGCCGGAGAAGACCTGACAAGCCTGGTGGACTTAATCACTTCGGATCGCGCGCGATGGGTAAGAACAATGCTTACGGAAGAATACGGACTGCCGCAGGAAGTGCGCTCTCCCTGGCTGGCGGCAATCACGACGTTCAGTGCCTTCCTGGTTTGTGGACTTGTGCCTTTACTGCCCTACCTGTTTCGGTCGAGCGATGCGCTGGTTCTTTCGGTGATCATGACTGGCGGTGTGTTTTTCATAATTGGATCCGTTAAGAGCCGGTGGTCCACAGCCGCCTGGTGGACTTCGGGCCTGTCAACGCTCGCTATAGGCACCATCGCCGCTGGTCTGGCGTATGCGGTTGGACTGCTGCTGAATCATTTAATGCAGCAATGAGTCGCGAAGCACGAAAGTCGATCTTCGTTTCGAGAAAGTGCTGTGAATCACTCTCGAAAAGGAGCAACGTCTGTGCCGGTTTCCGACCTGGCGGTTAGGCTCCAGAGTTGAGCTTTCAAAAGAAGAAAAACTTCGATTGGCGTGGAGCTGCGCGAAAATCCTAGGCACTGCGAAATACCCCGCAGCCGTACTTGCCTAAACCTCATCGAGCCCTCAAAAAGTTTCCGAAATCTGCAGGCTGCAACTGGTACGGCTCGTGCACAAGTATAAAGGCAGGTGCACAAAGACGCAGCCACAGATGTTGGAGTTAGCGACCGACGAGGACGGTGGTTATGAAGATCCTATTCGCTGTTGATGGTTCGCAATGCAGTGATGAGGCAATTGAAGAGATCGTCCGCAGACCATGGCCGGAGAACTCGGAAATCAAGGTGTTAACAGCGTTTGAGCTGCCACTACCGCCGACACCCGAGGCTTGGGCCGTGCCGCCAAGTTATTTTGACGAAATGGACCGTTCGGCCCGGGACCATGCACAAGCCATCGTCCAACGCGCAGTAGAGAAACTCAAATCAAAGTTAAATGGGGCTGTTGTGGTTGGCGGCGAGGTTGTACCGGGTCCACCTCGGACTGTGATCCTGGACGAAGCGGAAAGCTGGGGTGCGGACCTGATCGTAGTCGGCTCGCATGGCTACCGCGCATGGGAACGATTTCTTCTAGGGTCGGTTTCCCAGTCGGTAGTTTCCCATGCGACGTGTTCTGTCGAGGTAGTGCGCGGTGCTACTGCCAACCGAGCCGCTACAGAAGAACCAACCACCGCGAAGGTAAAGGAACAATAGCTATGGCCAGGGTGTT
>DIYZ01000169.1:0-4065 GCA_002427845.1 Chloracidobacterium sp. UBA6041
GTAGCGACCGGGTGAAGAGGTGCTGGATTCAACCCGGCAAACGAACTTAATACCGGCAGATTGTAAAGCAGGGACGAAAGTTGATCTTGAGTGCCAGCACCCGGTCGCTACCGCTCCCGGTTCTGTAAATTGAGTCCGTCCTCAGATGAGATTCTCGCAAACTAGCCAACTAGTTGAAGTGAGACTCAACTGAGAAGTTATGATAGATTTGGTTACCTCAGCTATCAGAAAACACTAAAAGGAATTCATAATGGAAAACGAAAACAAGGCCCCGGAGATTTCATACGACGTACGCGTCAAGCCCGGACGCGCGGGCACTGACCCGCAGGCGCCGGATTGGGAAGTCCTGGAATTAGAAGATGGCGTAGTCAAAAACACCGCGGATATTTATGACAACATGACTCTCGCTGAAGCCAACCAGATTGCCGGCATGTGGCGCCAGAAGAAGGAAGAAGCGGAAGCGGCGCCCCTGACGGAAGCGGTGCAGTGAGGGTAGGAGAAACTAGTCTGTAAAAAATAACGGAGTTTCCATTGGTCATTTCTCAATTATCATTTGTCATTGCAAGCCACGCGGTGATGAAGCAATCGGTAACGAGCTAACTGACAAATGGAAAATGTTAACTGAGATAAAAACATCAGAAACCACTGTTGCAATTGCAGCGATACGTGCCTGTTTCCCGGCGCTCGAGCGTGTTCATAACCAATATCCGGTTGCCTATTTCGATGGACCGGGGGGGACACAGGTTCCGCGCAATGTGGTTGAAGCGATGGCCGACTATCTTTATCACCACAACGCAAACACTCATTGGGCCTACCCTACCAGTGAAGAAACCGATGCGGCGATCGAGATTGCGCGGGGAGCGTGCGCCGAGTTCCTGAACGCTTCTGCAAAAGAGATTGTGTTTGGCGCCAACATGACGACGCTCACGTTTCACCTGGCTCGTGCGTTGGGGCTGCAGTATGGCAGCGGTGACGAAATTGTAGTCACCGAACTGGATCATCACGCGAATGTGGCGCCCTGGCATCGTTTGGCCCTCGAACGCGGCGTAACAGTGCGAACCGTGAAGCTGATTGCGGAAACCGGCCAATTAGACTGGGAAAGCTTTGAGCAGTCAGTAACCAAACGAACGAAGCTGGTCGCAATTGGCGCGGCCTCAAATGCCCTGGGAACAATCAACGATGTCAGCCGGGCCATTCGCATGGCGCGGGCAGTGGGCGCCCTCGTATTCGTAGACGCAGTGCATTACGCGCCTCACGCGCTCGTGGATGTTCGCTCGCTGGACTGCGACTTTCTGGGCATGTCTGCTTATAAGTTTTATGGTCCACACGTTGGCGTACTTTTCGGCAAGCTTGCGCTTTTGGAATCGATCAACTTTCCCAAGCTCGTTCCCGCTCCCGACTCAGCGCCGGAAAACGTTGAGACCGGGACGCAGAATCAGGAAGGCATGGTGGGCGCCGCGGCTGCTATTGATTTCCTGGCTTCGCTGGCCGGCGGCACATCGAAGCGGTCTCGTTTGGCGACAGTATTTGACGAATTACATGGGCGAAGTTCCGAGCAGACACGAAGGCTTTGGGAAGGGCTGGCGGCAATAAGAGGAGTTCGCCTATATGGACCAACGCCGGACATGCCGAGAACACCCACACTGGCATTCACAATAAATGGCGTAGCCTCTACTGACGTGGCGCGCAAACTTGCAACGCGCGGATTGTTTCTTTCGCACGGCGACTTTTACGCGGCGACGGTGGTGGAACGACTGGGACTTGGACCGGAGGGCCTCGTACGCGCGGGCTGCGCCTGCTACACAACTTCGGATGAGATCGAACGGTTGATTGAGGGCGTGAATGAAATAGTTAAGGCGAGATAAGCCGCGGATAAACGCGAATAGCGGCGGATCACAAGAACGAGAAATGACTAGCGCGTGGAACTGACCGGGCCTCTACTTTCTCGCTCCTATGTGACAGCTTTATATTGTTCTTCGAATCCGCGCTCATCCGCGTCTATCCGCGGCAACTTCTTCAGCTCTTCAATAACGCACCGCATTGATGAAGTCGGCGAGCAGCCCGTAAGCCGTGCTCTGTAAATTTGGTCTGTGTGAAGTAATAGTCAGGCCCGGCATCATATCCAGCTCGAAATGAATTGCCAACGAAGTGCCGCGGACGTTACCAAGCGGATCGCTGGCCGCAATTTGCTCCGGCCGCACCGTAGCAGCTAGTTTTCCATTGCCGGCTTGTTTCGCTCGCGCCACCAGCTTGAACGGTTTGCCATCCGCGCGGGCGGCCTGCACCTTCGCAGGGCTCAGGTCGCGAATGCCTTCCCTGCTAACGTCTGCCGGCTTTAAGGGAATGTTCATGAGCACGTTCGCCAGCGCGCACACTTTAACCGTTGCGTCCCAGCCGTCCACATCGTGACTTGCATCCGTCTCCGTCACGCCGAGCTCTTGCGCGGTTTTCAGTCCCTCGGCAAACGAGCGGCCGGCCTCCATCGTTTCAATAATCACGTTGGTTGTTGAACTCAATATTCCACTGAACCCGCGGAGGTTGACGGCCGGCAACGTTTCCCGAAAAAGCGAAAACACAGGCGCGCTGTCCAAAACCGCGGACTCAAACAGGAACTGCTTTCCGGCTCCGCAAGCCAGTTGGTTTAACTCCTGATAGCCGTAAACAAGTGCGCCTTTATTTGCGGTTATTGCGTGAGCGCCAGACTGCAAAACGGCGCGTAGATAATCGATTGCCGGTTGACCTGATTCCGGATTGAGTGAGGTGGTCTCGAATACGGCATCGGGACGCGCTATCTGAAGCCATTCGCCGATGCCGCTGGCGGAGAAGGAATCAAAGTCAAGAGTCTCGTTGGAAAGTAATGCGGAACTCTCGAAACCGTCAGCGCTGGACTGCCAGCCAATCTTGCGGCTCGCCACTCCAGTGATTCGATACTCGACGCCATAGAGTTCTCGCATTTCCGCAGACTTCGACCCTAGGAGGCGTGCTAATGCGCGTCCAACATTACCGAAGCCAAGAAAACAAAGATTGTATTGTTTCATACTTACCTAATGGGCTGGAGCAAAGTTATACTGCACGGCAATCCAGTGGTAGACAGGATTTACAAGATTTACAGGAACAGGCAAAAAGCATAACGGGAATCGGCGTTACATTTATCGGCGTCTTGCAGATCCTTATTGATTCTGTAAATCCTGTCTTGATTGCTCCATGAAACAATATCACGATCTACTCAAATCGATTCTCAGAAACGGCAACGAGCATGACGACCGGACCGGCGTGGGCACCATCTCGCATTTCGGTCATCAAACGCGGTTTGACCTGCGCGAAGGATTTCCAATTGTAACGACAAAAAAAATACCGTTTCGGTGGATCGCTGAAGAACTGTTTTGGTTTCTTTCGGGCGACACGAACGAGGCGAACCTGCGCGCGAAAGGTGTGGATATCTGGGCGGAGTGGGCCGACGAGGAACACACTCGTCGCTTCACTCGTGAACCCGGCGATCTGGGTCCTGTTTACGGTTATCTCTGGCGCTCGTTTGGCGGAGACTACCCGGAGCGAAACGGCATTGATCAAATAGCGAAACTCATTGCTGAAATCGGGCGCAATCCCAATTCCCGGCGTTTGATTGTGACCGGTTGGGACCCGCGTCAGGCAGACAACGTGGATCTCCCTCCCTGCCATACTTTGTTTCAATTCAAAGTGGAAAATGGCGTTACTTTGCATTGTCAGCTCTACCAGCGTTCGGCCGATGCTTTTTTGGGTGTGCCCTTTAACATCAGCTCTTATGCGCTGCTAACGCATATGGTAGCCCACGTTTGCGATCTTGAAGTAGGCGAGTTTGTCTATACGCTCGGCGACTACCACATTTACAAAAACCATCTTGAGCAGGTCGAGCAATTATTAGCGCGTGAACCCTATGTGCTGCCGAAGCTGGAAATTGTTGACGCAGGCGGGCGGTTGCGCGGTCTGCGAGGACTGCTCGATATGCGTTACGAGAACCTGAACCTTTCGGGATATCAATCACACGGAAAAATTGCAGCCGCAGTGGCGGTGTAGGAGTCAATTGTC
>DIYZ01000169.1:4300-23231 GCA_002427845.1 Chloracidobacterium sp. UBA6041
CGGATTTCTCCAGCCTCGACGAATCGACAAACTAAAGTTTGTCGGACACTTTTATGATCATCGGAATTGTGGCAGCAGACAGAAACGGCGCGATCGGCAAAGGCGGGAAGCTGCCGTGGCACTACTCTGCGGACATGAAGTTTTTCAAGGAGACGACGATGGGAAACGCGTGCGTGATGGGTTACAGGACGTGGCAAACTTTGAAGAAACCGTTGCCGAACCGTCTGAATATTGTTTTAAGCCGCAACTCTGAAATTGAGGCGCAGGATTCGGTAATGCTTCTGCGAGACGTGGAGTCGGTGCTCTCAACCGCAAAGGATCTGAAATGCGATCTATTTGTGATCGGCGGGGAACAAGTTTATCGCTCATTTCTACCTTACATTGAGCAGTGGATTGTTACTGAAGTGCCTTTGACGGTTGCGGGCGCTGATGCGTTCGTGCCGGAGAATTACCTGGAAGGATTCAAATTAGCTGAATCCAGGAGACTCGACGAGGAACTTATGGTCTCATTCTACAATTCTCTTCGACGAGATCAGAAAAGCGACAACTGAATGTTCAAAGAGCGGGGGCCTGCCCCCTTCCGGACCACGAGCCTTTCAAGGTTGGACTTTGCAGTCAAGCCTGCCAGTCATTCACCAGGGCTGGCAATTTTCAAGCCTATTCAGCTCCAGGTTGGGAAGGGGGCATGCCCCCGCTCTTGATGCCAACTAGCCTATAATAATCCTCGGGCGCTCGTCGCCCGGCTTTAACCGGTCCTAACCCAGTGGTCCTGTATTACTCAACTTCAGATCCAGCACATCATGCCGCGTGATGATGCCGATGATGCGCCCATACTCCTCAACCAGGACAGCCGGGCTCGATTGTAGTCGCCGCGTTACTTCTTCCGCACTGGCATCTTCGTCCACAATTGGAAAGCTTGCTTCCATCACTTCGCTGACCGGCGCTTCCAGCAGCTGACGATTGCGCACCACCTTCGCCAGTACGCGGTTTTCTCTTAACGAACCCACTGGACGGCCTTCCTCGAGCACCGGTATTTGCGTAAGACCCAGCTCGTTCATTTTTGTCAGGGCCTCGCTGAGCTTGTCTGCCGGCGCCACTGAAACCAGGGATTGCGGCGCATTCGCCGCTTTCGTTCCACTTATCAAACCAGCGGTCATCTTCTGCGGTTCCAGCAGGCGCTTCTCTTTCAACCATTCATCGGAATGATGCTTCGACAAATAATGCTCGCCAGTGTCGCACACGATAAACACTATGACAGCGTTTTCGTCCAAATCGCGCGCGACTCGCAACGCCGCGGCCAGGTTAGTTCCGCTGGAGCCCCCGCAAAAAATTCCCTCCGAGCGTCCCAATTGCCGCGACATTTCAAAGGACTCACCATCTGTCACGTTAATTACTTCATCAACATATTTCATGTGTGCGTTCGGCGGTACCACTTCCTGACCAATCCCCTCGACGAGATAGGGCGTCGTTTCAATAATCTTGCCCGTGTCTTTGTAGGTCTTGAAAATGGAACCGTAAGGATCCGCGCCGATCACTCTGATCTTCGGATTCTTCTCTTTCAAAAATCGTCCCGTGCCCGAGATAGTGCCACCCGTGCCAATGCCGGCAACAAAATGGGTAATCTTGCCTTCAGTTTGCTCCCAGATTTCCGGGCCAGTCGTGCGGTAATGAGCTTCCGGATTTGCCGGATGTGAATACTGATCAGGATAGAAGGAATTCGGCGTCTCCCTCGCGATCCTTTGCGCCGTGGACACGTAATGATCGGGAGTGCCGGGCTTGGCTGACACTGGTGTGATTACGACGTCAGCGCCCAGGGCTTTCAGGTAGCGCGACTTCTCTGTCGACGCTTTGTCCGTCATCACGAAAATGCATTTGTAACCCTTGACCGCGGCCGCCAGAGCAAGCCCGATTCCGGTATTGCCCGACGTAGCTTCGACAATTGTGCCACCCGGTTTTAATTTCCCTTCGCGCTCCGCCGCTTCGATCATCGACACGCCGATGCGATCTTTTACCGAGTCGCCCGGGTTCAGGTTTTCCATTTTCGCCAGCACCGTGGCTTTGATGCCACGATTCATGCGGTTGAGTTTGACGAGGGGCGTGCGGCCGATCAAACCAAGTATGTTGTCGTAATAGTGCATCCCGATTCTCCGAAACTGAGGTAGTGCCCGGTCAGATTTTGTAGTCAGATTTTGTAACGCAACCTGTCACTTTGCGCTCCAGCTCGCTGTTTGCTTTACACTACCCAAACTTTTGATTGGTCTATTTCTAACAGAACTTAACTTCCAGCGCTATTTGGGAAACGTTCCTTCGCAGATTTTTTTTGCGATCAACTCGCCGGCGACGCGATGGCCCATCGCGTTCCAGTGACCGTTGCCGACGTCTACTCCAAATCCGTGCAGGAAAACGTTGTTGCGCTGGGCATGTTCCTGCAATTCCGGAGCGAGCGTAAGGACGGTAATTCGTTCACGCGCGCCCAGCGCCTTGATCCGATTGTCGGGATAGAACAGATCCGTGATTCCGAACCGTTTCTTGAATGCCTCGCGCGAATTTGGATCGGGAAGTACCTGCGGACCATTACTGAGCGTGATAACCGCAAACTTTGCGCCGCCGGCAATCACTTCATCCCGCATTTCGATGAGCAGGCATTCAGTGACGCGCCAGGCATCACTCCACAACGCATTTTCCGGTTCAAGATAAACGAGGTTATCGGTGCCAAGCTCTTCCGATCGTGAAAAGAGTTCGGCCTTATGCTGCGAATCTTCATTCTCTTTTGGCGTTGTCGCTGCGCGTGGCGCTCCTGGAGATGGTTTAGCACGCCAGGAAGCCAAACGAATTTTCAAACCGTGATGACCCTGAATCACGGCCTGTATCACCCGTGAGTGGTCGCGAAACCACCGGCCTAAGCGGCTAACCCACGACTGGCGCATGACGAACGCTCGCGAATTCTTGTAGGAGTCGTTCAATGCGAGGCGGTTGTCCCGATACACGAAGTAGGGAATCTCATCAGTCTTCTTTAACTCGCGCAGATTATCGGTGATGTCGTTGTTTGTGGTGACCGCCAGCAACACTATGTCGGGAGAATATTTCCAGACCTGGTTGCGAAGCGTCAGCAGTTCCTGGGCGGTGCCGTAACCAGAAACTCCGAAATTAATGACCTCGATTTTTTTGCCTGCGAACGCGTCACACTCTTGCAGCTTTCTTTCCATCACCGACCAGAACGCTTCTGCTACCGAAACAGGAAAAGCTTCAGGGTAAGAATCTCCCAGGATGGCGATCCTAATCGTGTCTTGAGGTTTGACTATCGCGTGTTCGCGATCGCGCAGGCCGTCGCTGTTAATGCGGACGTATGCTTCACCCTCTTTCCGATACCAACCTTCGGCGTTTGGTCGAAGTGAGTAACCTCGCGATTGGTCCAACACATAAAATTCCGGATACGAATAACCAGCAATACGCAGCGCGACTTCCGCGATGATGCCTCCTGAGAGGAAGCCCATCATTATTAGCAGAAGTTTTGGTCGGAGTTTTCTTAATCGCCAACGTTTCGCGTTCATCTAGTCGCTCGGACAGGCAATGAGATTGACGACCCAGGGAACCAACTGAATGTTCCGGTTGAAAGTGAAAAGATACCTTAAGCGAACACGGATAATCTTGTCCAAGGTCGGGCGCCCGGGCGCGGAGACACTCGCAAACATGCTGAAGCCCGGATGTGCTCTCCCCTTCACATCCGGGCCTCAAACAAGGTCATCGATTTTTCAATCGGCGACCGAGCTCAATATCGATTCAGACAAACTTAGTAGCGGCGATAGCGGTCGCGAACTTTGTATGTATAGACTGCCGCGCCGGCGCCACCGGTAACGGCGCCGATGATTGCGCCTTTCTTTCCGCCGATAAGTCCTCCCAGGACCGCACCGCCTACCGCGCCCCCCGCAGTCGTGATTTTGTCGCGATGCTGGTTCCAGATGGCCCGCGTCCGGCTATAGCCGTTGCTATTGTTGTAATATGGATCATTGCTATAAGTGTCGTTGCGATAAGAATCATTCCGATAGGCATCGTTGCTGTATGAATCGTTCCGATAGCTGCTGTCGCGATAGACGTTGCTGTCATAACGGCCATCGTTGCGGTCGTTGTAAACCGTTCGCGTATTCGCGCAACGACTACGCGTTTGCGCCGCAGCAGGGAGCGCCGCTATTGAAAGAACCAGAAGGGAAACAAAGGTTGCAATAAGTTTTTTCATTTAAGCGCCTCCGTGGTGATCACTTGGCAACGTCCATGCCAGAAGCTCGGAAGCATCGACAGGAGGCGGAAATTACCCTGGCCACAAAGGAATTCGACGTCTCGCCGGCAGCCGCAGAAAATGTCGCAGGCTCGGCCGCCTACGATTCGGTGTGCGGCGATCCCGCTCGCGTCCCTTTTGGGGTAGCGTACTCAGTCTCGTGCAAGACATGAATGCCAAACGGGTAGGAGGCGGGGTCACCCCCGCCGTCCTCCCACACCACCGTACGAACGGTTTCCGTATACGGCGGTTCATGAAGCAAATGGAGTCACGGTAGTTGGGCCAGCAGCAACAGCGTGCGACCGCGGCTGACCGTAACCACTCGGCCTCTGGACTAGAGCTTCTCTCCTTGCCGTGACCTTTGACGCAACCCTTGTCCTTTCTCTCGCCAGTTGCGCCGGCTACCCTCCGGGTGGGATTCGAGCATCTCAGCTCTTATTCGCTGGGCCTGGCGAGTTTTCAGATCAATCCACACTATCTCGATGCGGATTCCAATTCTACGCACATGGGTGAGACACGCGAGAAGCGGATCCAGGAGTTCCTCGAGGAGAATGAAACGCCGGTTGTCGGGTTACGCGAAGGATGCATGACGCACGTGCAGGATGGAGTGCATCTTTTTAAAGGGCAGAACGAACGCATCTTTCGTCGGGGCCTCGAACCTGTCGAGCTCGAACCGGGAAACGCGCTCGACGGTTTAATTCAATACGGAGCCTGGGATGCTAAGGACTGTTTGGTCGTGAATTCATCTCGCTTAACGGAGATTGGCCATACTGAGGTGCAGGCGCTGATGAGAACTTCAAATGGAGCGACTACGATCAAAACAAGTGTATTGACATAGGTATTTGACCTTCGCTATGTTGCTAGCGTCGATTCTCAAGGGGCGGAGCCCCTGCGCATCGCCTCTTGCCTGCTGGTTCCATCTCACTTCTCTAGTGTTTCAGTTTCTATTTTCAGGAGTGCGTCTTATGAAAATCTGTCTGATTCTAACCTGTGGCCTTTTGCTTTTTTTCTCGACTACGACTCAGCAGCGCCAGGCAACGGCAGGGGGATTGCCACTGGTCATCTCGAACTCGGGCAAGCAGGCACCAGACCACGGTGGCCAAATCGATTCCAAGTACGACGGATTTGCTCATGAAACGGTTGCGACGCTCAGGAAGATGAGGGTCACCTGCGCGAGTACGAAAGGTAATTTCAAAGATACCTGCGTGAGTATGTCAGCTTCCCTTCACTGCCCCGGCATTCAGCTTGACTACGTTCGGTATGCCACTCTGCAATTAGTGTTCGAAACAAAAGATTGGGACCAGCGACATCCACTTGACCAGCGCAACCTGTCAGTGGTCGCTGATGGACAAACGCTCAGGCTTGGCCGCATGGAGTTGGTTAGTCAAAGTGTAGATACGCTCATGACCGAAACTCTGCAAGTGACGATTCCCTATGAAACCTTCAAGAAGGTTGCGCTGGCGCAAGTGGTTGAGATGCAGGTTGGCAAGAGCAAATTTGAATTGCGAGATAAGAATCTTGCGGCTCTGCGAGATCTAAACAACCGCGTGAAACTGTAAGCGGAAAACCAGCGTCAAAGAAAAGCTAAGGACACCTCTAGTTGCCCGCAGCTTGTGCTACCAACACCTGGAAAAGATTGGTAGCGGGGGGAGACTCGAACTCCCGACTGCGGAATGAATGCACATCACAATCGCGCAACTACTCTCTTGGCGAGGGCCTTGGTCGCTGCGAGTTTTTCTGCGTCCGACATCCGCTAACCGCGCGATACAGTCCGCCATCGGTCACGCACCAGAGGCAGTTATCGGCATCGAAGAGCAGCGCGTTGACGCGGTTCGATCCCGGCGCGTCGCCGACCAGAAAACTGACGAACTTCGGCCTGGTCGCGGGTTCCGGTGTGCCTTGCCGAAGGGGAAGCGTTTCTCCTGATCATCTAGCAAGCGGGACACTCCACCGCCGTTAGTACCCACCCAGAGATGTCCTTGCCGGTCCTCAGCAATCGCGTTGACGATCACATGCCCCAGCCCGTCACGCGTGTCGTAGTTGGTGAACCGGTAACCGTCAAAACGGCTCAGACCCTCAAACGTGCCAAACCAGAGGTAGCCCTTCGCATCCTGATGAATGGCTTGCACAGTGCCTTGGGCCAGTCCGTCAGGCACATCGTAGTGGCGCAGTGAAAGTTTCTGGGCAGAGACGAGCGGCACGCCGAGAAGGAGCGCAAGCGCCAGGCACCCTACGGCGGCAAGCGTCGCACAGACGACGATCTGAGGTGAGTACCTTTGGCCCATCATTCTCATTCCACAGCATGATACTGCGCTGTTGTGATGGCGAAAAGCTGATCTCATTACGATCCAAAGTTGCAAGGAGTCAGCATAGAAGGCAACCATTTAATACGTCGCAGTTTGCGGTTGCTGGGAGTGGACGAGTTCTATGGCATTGTCCGATATGCGCTCAGATTTCTGTCACATCGTTCCCCCGCAAAGCGTTCAGCAGGCGAACAGTCAGTTGCACGTTAAGTTGTAAAGTCTTTGAAATGGTTGGAGAAGTATTGGTAGCGGGGGGCGGGATCGAACTCCCGACCTTGGGGTTATGAACCACCATCTCGGCAAAAACGTAAGTCTTTGCCTTTTCAAAAGTTGCAGCCACCGAAGATTTTCGAGGATTTTACATTCTTTCCCATTCTTTCCGGTCCTATATACGTCCTGTGCTGCTCCTTCTGGACACAAATTGGACACAAGAATTAAAGCGCTGCAAGATCTTTGTCGGCGCCAACTTCCACCGGCAGGATCTTCAAAGCGACTGTGCGATCGAGTTCAGTCGTGGCCTGCGCCAGATACACTTCACCCCATCCCACCTGCACCGATTTGCGAGCGGATTTCATAGCGGCCTAAGCGAGTGCCGGGAGTGATTGTCATTGTTTGGGACTACGGTCGCCGTTTTGAATTGTGCTGACTTGCCAGCGCCTTGTGTGCGTGGTCCCTTCCTTCCGTGTTGATTCGCATCCTCTGAAAGCGCGGTGACCAGACACCGCACACGCATTGATTCACTCGGGAAAGCGCAGACGTTTGAGCAGGTCTTTGAACCGCGGATCGTCACGAAGAGGATCGAGAATCGGGTCCATCTTTAGAAAGGTCAACCAAAATGATCGTTCTGCATAAGATTGTTCGAGCCACTTGAAAGCGTCATCCTTATCTCCTAACGCGATTGAAGTCATGGCAAACCAATAGGGAGTGACATGACGGTGTTTCGCTTGCTCGTGGAGTTCGGCGATCAGTTTGAGCGCCGCTGTTCGATTGCCAGAAAGCGCATAACCGCAGGCGAGCGTGCCGACAATCCACGGCTTGTCCTCGAGAGATCGCGCCTTTTCCAACTCGGCGATCCCGGTTTTGAAATCACGCAGTTGCAGCGATGCCCAGCCAAGTGTGTAATGCGCCAGATAAAAGTTTGGATCCATAGCGACCACTTTTCGCGACTGCTCGACCGAGAGATCGAATCGGCGCTGCACATAAAAAGGGACGTTGAGATCCACATTGATGACAAGATTCAGCGGGTCAAGCCGTTGCGCACGTTTCATCTCTTCCAGGCCTTCTGCCGGGCGCCCTGATTCGGCAAGCAACCAGCCGTACTGATGATGCGCTTCAGCGTAGTTTGGATTCAGCTCGATCGCGCGCTTGAATTCATTCTCAGCGCCAGCCCAGTCGAATTCGAACTCGAACTTGATCACGGCCAATGAAGTGTGAGCTTCGGCCAATGAGTCGTCTAGTTGCAGCGCCTTAGTCGCCTCGTCTTTCGCTTTTGGTATCGCCTCCAACACTGAGAGACTAGCATCGCCGAGAGCCCAATAAGAATCTGCCAGACCTGCGTGAGCCAGCGCATAGTTCGGGTCCTTGCCGACCGCCTGCTCGAAGTACTCGATAGCCTTCTTCAAACCATCTTCGGTTTGTTTGTACCATTGATAACGACCCTGCAAGTAAAGTTGGTACGCCTCGGGGTTCTCAGTGTGCTGCCTGGCAACGCGGTTCTGCTCCGCGCCCGACAGCTTCAGTCGCAGGTTGCCGCTGATCTCCTGCGCGATATCGCGCTGTACCGACAACAGGTCAGAAACTTTGCGCTCGTATCGTTCGCCCCAGAGTTGCTTGGTATCGCGCGCGTCAATCAACTCAGCACTGATGGTCAGATTCTCTCCACGCTGCATGATGCGACCGGTCAACACCGCGCGAACACCTAACTCGTTCGCGACTGTGATTGGGTCCGTCTGTTTCCCTTTGTATCGGAAGACAGAACTGCGCGCGATCACTTTCAGATTCGATACCTGCGTCAGACTGTTGATGATGCTTTCCGTCAAACCGTCAGAAAGATACTCGGTATTCGGATCATTGTTCTGATTAACGAAGGGCAGAACCGCGATTGATTCAATGGCGACTTCGGTATTGCGCGCGCGCAGATAAGCAGCAAAACCGACTATGCCCGCGGCAACCACGATCAAAACGACGATGGCGGCAACCTTGTGCTGCTTGACCCCGGCGACCAGGTATTCGGCGCTCGATGTCGGGTGGGCTTGACTTACCTGGGCCGTTGACGCAACGGATTGATCTATCGTCGCGCCACTTTGCCCTCTGCTCGCCGTCGCTAGCGAGACGCGGGCTTTGGGCGGGACCGACCGTTCCAGCTTGGCTTCGAATTCCAGTTCTTGTTTGAGCGCTTTAAGATCGAGCAGCAGATCTTTGGCCGTTTGGTACCGCTCATCGCGACTCTTGCGCAGAGCTTTGGCGACAATACGCTCCAACTCAACTGGAACTGCCTGCGCATAGCGAGCCAGGGGCGCCGTCTCTTTGTCACTAAGAATCGACGCCACGATTTCGTTTTGGTTCGAGCCATCGAAAGGCAGACGTCCCGCGAGCATCTCGTAAATCAAAACACCGAGACTGAAAATGTCGGTGCGCGCATCCAAATCCAGCCCGCGCGCCTGTTCCGGCGACATATAGACGGCCGTACCCATTACCACGCCCGGCTCAGTATTCATCAGCCCTCGTGTCGGCGCCTCAGTATCTACGGAAGTCGCGACTCGTCGCTCGGTTCGTTTTGCGAGGCCGAAATCCAGCACCTTCACGATGCCGTCTTGCCGCAGCATTACGTTCTCTGGCTTGATGTCGCGATGCACGATGTTCGCCGCGTGGGCAGCGGAGAGCGCGCCCGCAATCTGGACGGCAACATCGAGCACTTCAACCAATTTCAGTGGCGCGCTTTTCATGCGCTGGCGCAGCGTCTCACCATCAATGAATTCTGTGGCGATGAAGCGCATGCCGTCTGCTTCGCCAATCTCGAAGATGGTCAGAATGTTTGGATGATTGAGTGAGGATGCGGTCTTGGCTTCCTGAATGAAGCGCTGCATTCGACCTTTGTTCGTAGCCAACTCCGGCGGCAAAACCTTGATGGCGACGGTGCGCTCCAGTTCCGTCGTATCCTGCGCCAGATAAACTTCGCCCATCCCGCCCGCACCAAGCTGCGAGCGGATTTTGTAGCGGCCGAGATTTGTTCCTGCTGCAACAGTCATCGGGTTAGCATTCACAGTTCTGAGTTCAAGCTTCAGCTTGCTCTCTTGAAAACACAACCTAAAGGTTGAACTGTAAGCTCATCGCTTCAAGTCCGCAGTCCAGTTGGTGACGAGCGTGATGGGCGCGGAGGCTCTCTGTTCCACCGCCGTATTGATGAGGAAGCGCTGGCCGTCGGCCGTCACGTCGTAACGATAGCCGCCGCCCGTCAACTCGGCAAGACTCAACCGTATCGTCTGGATAAGTCTGTCGGCATTTGGGACAGCGTTTCATTTCGCAATTCTCACTATGGCAGCCCGACGCGCCGCACGAGGTCCGCAAACCGCGGGTCTTCGCGAAGGCCATCAAGAGTTGGGTTAACTTTCAAGCTAACCATCTGCATATCGCGCTGTTCGAGCGCTTTCTTGAGCCATTCGAATGCTGAATCTCTTTTTCCCAGGGCGGCATGGATTTCCGCAATCGAATGCGGCGATACATTGGCTTCCTTACTTACTTCGTCGAGTATCTTCTGTGCCTTGCTTTTCTTTCCCTGCTTGGCGCAAAGATGTCCGATGACTGCTTTCATCGCCGCTTCCACGACTGACACACCTCTTGAAAGCTTCAGCACTTCTTGATATTCAGCCATCGCGGCGTCATACATCCCCTTCTGCGCATACACGTTGCCGAGCACGCTGCGCGCGACGACAAAGTTTGGCTCCATATCGATAACTTTATGCAATGCTTCTGTGGCTCTGTCGTATTGGCGCGCAAGGTAGGAAGTTAACGCGGGCGTCATGTTCATCAGCAGCGAGAGCGGATCAAGCTCGATCGCCCGCGTTGCCAGCGGGGCGGCTTCATCGTGCCGGCCCATGTTTGCCAGATACAGCGCGTACCAATGATGGGCTTCGGCGTAGTTGGGACTTAACTGAAGAGCTTGCTTGAATTCTCTTTCAGCGGCGGCAAAGTCCCAATCATAAATCCATTTGTGAAAGGCCAAAGAGGCGTGAGCTTCGCCCAGCGTCTGGTCCAATTCCAAAGCCTTGGTCGCAGCCTCTTTCGCTGCCGCTGAGTTTCCGAGATAGTTGCTACCATCGATGAGGCCAGTGTAGGCCAAAGCGTATTGCGGATCTTTTTCGATCGCATGCTCGAAGTGCGTGATTGCCTTTTGCACTCCATCCATCGTGAGTTTGTTGAAGTGATAACGGCCCTTCAAATAAAGATGATAGGCCTCAGCGCTTTGCGTCTGGCGTCTGGCCAGTCGCTGCTGCTCTTCATTCGTCAGACTCAATCGCAGCTTCTCAGTGATTTCCTGGGCCATGGTCTGTTGCATCGTGAAGATGTCGGCCAGCTGGCAATTGTATTGCGCGCCCCAGATGTATGAATCGTCGCGCGCATCCACCAACTCAAAGCTAATTGACAACAAGCCATCACGTTCGGCGACGCGGCCCATTAGCACCGCCTGCACATTCAATTCGCGCCCAACTGTTTGCGCATCCGCATCGCGACCTTTGTAGCGAAAGGCCGAGTTGCGCGACATGACATTGAGATGCGTCAACTGCGATAGACTTCCGATCAAGCTCTCTGTGATTCCATCCGAAAGATATTCCAGATTTGCATCGGCTGCGACGTTCACGAACGGTAAGACGGCGATCGAATCTATTGCTGAACCGGCGCGCCGGTCGCGCACCTCTCTCACATTTGCCGCAAAGCGATGGCCGCGCCAGGGAATCGTCTCGATGAATTGAGACTCGCGCGGTCGCTCGCCCCGCGCCTTTCTCAAGGTAGAAATATTTCGCGCCAGGTTTCCTGCTTCGACCGCAGTGTTGGGCCAGACGAGTTTCATAATCTCGTCTTTGCTCAAAATGTGTCCGCTGCTTTTCGCGAGCACGAGCAGAATGTCGAAGACCTTCGGCGTTAGCGGCACGAGTTCGCCATTGCGCAGCAGTTGTCGCTCGCGCGCGTCCACGCGAAAGGGACCAAACTCGTAAGATGTCTTCGTTTGCCAGAACATCGCCTTTTGTTTATCTGTCTTTCCGTACTCTTTCCGAAACTTTTCGGAACTCGCGAAGGACTTTTCGTTCGCTTTGGAACTACCTTTCCTTCCTGGAAAGTCGCGGTGATTCTATTGAAAGGACCGCGACTGGAGCAAATGGTTTCAAGCTAACAGTGCCGTAGGCACGAAATGTTTATAGATCAGGTGGCAGCTCAACTCCCCTAAGCCCATTTATGGGCGTCAGAGGAAACATCGCGCTCCTGACGGAGCTGGGATCATTTTAATGTTCGCCGAGCTATAAACATTGCGCCGCTATGCGGCTGGGCGACCAAAAGTCCATCCATACTGACAGCATTTTTTTCGTAATAACGGTCTCGCCCATAACTTGGATCATCCGACGACCGATCCAACGACGCGAATAGGTTTTTTTTCGCGTAGCTTTCGCTGGACGCACAATTCACAGCAACCATTTGAGCAGCAACCCGAGACAGCTTACCGCCGCCAGCGCCACGAGGATATTCCACTTGAGCAGTTGCGTCATGACGAGCGTCGCGAGCAGTACGACCCACGCGATGGGCTGAGTTAGCGTGCCGCGAGCGATCTGGACGACTGCCGCCAGAATCAGCCCCACGGATGTGACCGTCAGACCCTTCGTGAAGCTCTTGATCCAGCGCGAATCGCGCAAGTGTTCATAGCCATGCAGCAGCGGGATCATGATGTAGCCAGGTAGCATGATGACGAGTGTCGCGACGATTGCGCCGGGTATCCCGTAGAGCATGTAGCCTATGCTTGCCACATAAAAGTTCGCCTGCCCTGGCGTGACGCGCGCGATCGTGAAGGCGTAGAGCAGCTGATCCTCGGTCAGAACGCGAGCTCCCTCTACCAGGTGAGTCTGAAGCAACGGGATCATGACGGGGCCGTTGCCGAAGGTCATCAGGTTGAAGAGCGCTATGAGCAGCGCGAGCTTCCAGAGACTCATTTTCCCGAATCCTTCTCTTCAGTATCATTCTCTTCTTCGGCCTTCTGCAGAGCGAATGCGCCGAGAACGCCGCCCGCCAGCAGAATCAGTGCGGGGTTGAGCCGGAGGAAGAGCGCGAGAGCGAAGGCCACGCCAGCAAGAATGAGTTCACGCGACGGACGGAAGACGTCCTTACCCAGCTTGAGCGCCACAACGACGATGAGCGCGAGCGCCGCGGGCATGATCGTGACAGGCAACAGGTCGAAGAGGCGGCTGTTTCTGAGATAGTGGTAAGCGATTGTCAGAGCGATGGTCAGGACGAAGGCCGGAAGGCTGAGAGCCGCGAGCGCGATCACCGTACCGGACAGTCCGCCGAACGTGTAGCCGTAAGCGACCGCAAGCGCCGTCATCGTCCCGCTCGGGACGATGCGCCCGATGCCGTAGATAGTCAGGAATTCCTCCCTGGTGACGGCGCGCCGCTTTGCGACCAGTTCCTCTTCCAGCACAGCCAGGATGCCCAACCCGCCGCCAAAAGCCAGCCCCGCCCTGAGGAAGATTGAGAACAGCTCGCCCCTCGTGACGCGAGTTGTATAATTTCCTCTTTGCTCTTTGTCTTCACCTCTCTTCAAGCTGCTTTCCACCATTCGTGGGCTTAACACAATGATCAGCGATCGGCGCCGATGACGTTAAGAAACAATTTAAGTTGAAGCAGTGACTGTTGGTTTCTTAATTTGGTACACGACATGTTCGACGGTTTTTCCATGAAGATTCGTTTTTCCCCGCCGCTCTGTCATAACGCCACCGATTTTTTCAACGGCTTTTTGCGACCGGACATTCGTTGGCCCTATTAGGAAAACAACGCTCTCTACAAATTTAAACGCATTGTCCAACATGAGGCGTTTCAATTCCCCGTTGTACTTTCCGCCCCAATGGGAGCGGGCAAGAAACGTCCAACCGATCTCAATTTCTCGTTTCCTGGGTTCAAATCCGAAGTACCGTGACGAACCAATAGTCTTTTGAGTCTTCCGGTCTATGACAACAAAGGCACCCCCCGATTCTAACGCCTCTCGGAAAAATTCTTTGAAAACCTCTTCCTTGTAACGATCGTGGGCAGGATGTTGCTCCCAAATCAGCGGGTCCGAAGCCACTACGAACAGACTTTCCCAATCTTCCGGTCTAAGAGGCCGAAGTTCAAGAAGATCGCCAACGAGGTGGGGCTGCAGTTCAAAATTTTCACGTCGATTCCGTTCCTGATTTAAAAACTCTTGATAGCTCATGGAGGACACGATGGAGGAAGACACTTAGAAATTCAAGGGCAATTGAAAACAAATGTCTTTGAGCCCGCGAAGCGCGGCGACGGCGCCCGCTGCGCGAGTTTTGGAAAGGTAAGCATTAACTTGTTCAGAGCTTCCTTCATTCGAGCCGAACCGGCTCGACCCACGATGACAGGGCGCGTCTACCGGAGATCTACAGCGACTTCAGGTACTCAACCAGGTCGCGCTTATCTCGCTCAGTCAAATTTAATCCCCCAAGGTTGTTGTAGTGATTGACAACGTCGAGCAAAGTCGCAAAGCGACCATCGTGGTAGAAGCCCCCCGTCTGGTGGGTCCAGAGCCCTTTGAGTGGCGACGTCCGGTAGCGTTCGTCAGGCGAGCGTTTCGCCTGAAAATCATCAATGCCGATCTCGGCAGGCGTGTGCATGTTCCAGCCCGGCTCGGTGAAAGTCGGTGGCACATGACACTGAGCGCAGTTCGCTTGCCCGCTAAATAAGGCTTTACCTCGGGCGGCGGCAGCACGGTTGAAACTACCATCCGGGGGCGTCGGCGCCGAGATGCCGAGTTGATACAACTGTAGCGCTGGAAGCTTAGACGAGATCAGATCGGGGTTATTTCGCACGTTTGCGAAACCGGCCCTCGCGGCAACGGGAAATTTGACCGCGTCGTTCAGCCGCGGATCATAGAAGGTTCCTTTCCCGTGCATCTCCAGGTTGGCAACGAAAGCATTCCAGTGGCTGATGCCTCCCCAACCGGTCCAGGTGTGCAGGTTTACACCAGCAAGACCAAAAGCGGGCGGAATCAAGGTGGCGGCTGATTTGCCGTCTGGTCGGAAACCTTTGCCGTCAAGGAAAAGCTCGGCATCGAATTTACCTGGCCCCCAAGCGGCCAGCACTTTCTTCACCGTTGCTTCATCGACACCCAGAAGGCCCGTCACTGCGCTCAAATCAGGGGCAAGCGAGATAATGGCTCCGACATTGAGATCGCGATTGGCCCACCCGTCAAGGCGATGACCAATCCCCGGTGCGAATGCGTTATCAACCGTGGAGTGGCAAAGGGCGCAGCTAATTCCCATCGCCTTCAGACTGCCATCCTGGTTAAACTGCCCTTGAACGCCGAGGACCGAGTTAAGCTTGATCAGGGCCAGGGTTGTCGCGGGATCGTCCAGGTTGACCTGACCTTGCTTGATTTTGTCGACGAGGTCTGCGGGAAGGGCATCCATGTCGACTTTCAAGCCGACAGCGAGTGCGGTCTTCGGACTGATGCCGGCGCCGACGCCTCCGAATTTAGGGCCCTCGATCGCACGATGAAGTTTGAGCGTATCGCCCCAGAAAGCCTCATCGCCGAAGGTGTCGAAGCGAAAGATTTGCTTTCCATCTTCCAACACCGGCAGCGCGTTACGATCGATTCGGCTATCGAACCCGTCAGTCTCTTGCGACATTGCTACTCGCTGCTGCGCTCGACTGCGCTCGGTAACGTAGACCAAGCTGAGCGCAACAAGAATCAGCAAGGCGACTATTTTGCCGAGATTAGCGAGCGGGACCCGGACCAGCGGACTGACATCGTTGTTCGCAAGTGGATTTGCTTTCCTTCTATCTTCGTGCATATTGTTCTGCTTCCTTTCGTCTGAGACGCGAATGGTTATCTGTCGGCGAGGGATTAAAAGTTAAACGCCCAGGAAAGCGAAGCCTGGACAGGGCGACCGGCGGCGAGCAGGTGCGGTAACGCTGAAGCCTATCTTTTGGCTCGGACATGCGTATCAGCCTTCTGTGTGACCACTCCGGCGAGTGGCATCTTAAATTCAGAGGAACGGTAAAGTAGTTTTAGGCTACACCCTAATATTGAAAATGTAAAGGCCAGATTTAGGGTACGCCCTAATATTGAAACTTGGATTAGAGAGGATAAGAATGGCTATTCCTGATGACTCAAAAGGCCTGCGTTTTCCCTGTGAGTGTGTATCGGCAGGAGCTGGTGGTTACAGCGATCCATGGGCCGACATAACGAAAAACAAGCTGCTGGCGAATGGCACGAAAGAGGAGATTCTGAATCTCGTCGCCCGCCAGCCAAAGACTATCTCGCAACTAGCCGAAGCACTTGATCTGTCACCACCGAGCGTTCACACGCACATTAACGACATGATGAAGAGCGAGCTTCTGCGCGAATCCGAAGAGTGGGAGAAGAAATACCCGACCGAGCGTTACTACGAGCCGAACTTTCCGGTGTTTAAGGCCGAGGAATGCGCGGAGTTTAAGGCACTGTGTCAGGAGATGGCCGAACAAGTGGTCACCTTGTTTGAAAAAAAACGCGCGAAAATGGAGCGCGCCTTTGCGAGAACTCCCCTTGCCAATCAAGGTTGGGAGTTCTCGGACATCACGCAGTGTTTATACGCGAACATGCAGCGCGGCGCACGCACTCTGCTTGAGCAGCGCGGAGTGCTTTCCCCGCGCCAGAAACATAAGAATGGCACTGCGTGGATCTTTTGGGCACAGGAACCGGAAGCGGACGCAAGGAAAAAGTAGCTTAGTTAAGGGACGGAAGGGCTAGTTTCGAAATGGAGAACCACCATGCTGGGAACAATCTCACGAGATGAACTGAAGCAACCACAACTCGATAGCATCTCTTTGATGCTTGTCTCTACAGATGCAGGTTGAATGCGGCATCCTCGGCGCGGGTTAATTCGGACGTTGGGCTGCCTGCGAGCAAAGTAACAAAGAGGGAAACGGACAACGAAACAAGGATAAGAAGGTTAGGCCAAATGCGTCTGGAGCCTTTAAGAATTGCATTTGCGACACCGGAATATGTGACAGAAGAGTATTTTGATGGTGGATTGGCTAACTATATCCATCGGGTTGCAAAAGCGCTGGCTGGCATGGGTCATGACATCCATGTTCTGACCTTATCGGAAATTGATGAAGCTGAATTTGAGCACGAAGGCGTGACAGTCCACCGCATTACGAGCAGTAAATGGTGGCCTCAATTAAATCGCTTGACTCGATACCGCCTGGCGACAACGCCTCTATCTCTGGATTTGAGCGTTAGAGTTTATCGCAAGCTGAAATGGCTCAACTCACAACAGCCTCTTCATCTCGTGCAGTTTCCTAATTATTCTTGTTGTGGCTTAGTCTCGATATGTTGCCTCAGTGTCCCGCATGTTTTGCGTGCTTCTTCTTATCAACCGGCCTGGAATGACGCCGCCGGAGTAAAACGGAAGCTGAATTCCAGGATGGTGGAGCGCTTAGAAGGGCTGCAATTCCGGCTGAGCCGGTATATTTATGCCCCCAGTTATACCCTCCAACAAATGTTAGCGAAGGAAGCCCGGTTGCCTCACGTGCGGGTGATTCGGACTCCTTTCTATGTGGAAACCCGGGACTGGGATAACTCGGTTTATGATCGGTTTTTGAAAGGCAAAAAATATCTACTGTTTTTTGGCCGCTTTCAATTGCACAAGGGCATTCACACGCTCGCTCAGGCTTTACCCCGCGTTTTGGAGCAGTACCCGGACGCATATGCGGCTCTCGTCGGTCGGGACATGGAATCCAGTCTCGCCCCGTCGATGGCAGATTATGCTCGCGCGCGGTGTGGCAGTTCCGCCGAGCGACTCGTCCTGCTGGAAAACCTGCCGCATCGTCAGCTCTATCCTGTGATCGCCGGGGCACATTTGGTAGTTTTACCTTCTTTGATAGATAACTTTCCGAATGCCTGCTTAGAAGCGATGGGTCTCGGTAAAGTGGTGATTGGGACGGTGGGCACGAGTTTTGACGAATTGATTAGCGAGGGAGCGACGGGATTTCTCGTCTCTCCGAACAACCCAGAGGCATTGGCCGAAAAGATCATCTCGGCATGGATACATCCGAAGCTGGAGGAGATGGGAGCGGCAGCGCGGCAACAAAGTTTGGAATTTTCACCAGAGAGAACGGTCGAGACACTCTTGACCTATTACCGGGAAATATTGCATGGATGAGCGGGTGCTCGCACCCGAGCAAAGGACCTGGCCCCGGCGCTGCTGGCCGTGACAGCAAGAGCGCTTTTGGGCACCGAGTTGGGCCAGCCGCATGACTTCCCTGGTGAAACTGCCGAGGCCGGCAACCTGGACGGTTCCACAATAGCTTCCCTTTCATCATTGTCTCCTTCGACAATGTTGAAGGCTGATCGCGCGGAGCGGTTTAATTCGGGCGTTAGGCATTAATTGTTTAGTGATCAATATGAGACCTCTGATTGTGCTAACTTGTTTTGTGCTGCTGTCAGCCCTGCTTCTAATTTGGTCTTACATCTTACGGTCGGTTTGGACTAAAACATCCAAGGTCCGCTCACTATTGATGAAGGTCAGTTTATCTGTCTCAACTATTATTTACCTCTTTCTTGCACTCGAAATCTTATTCTATTCAAGCTTTGCGGTTTCAGATACGTTTGGTTTCACTCTCGCGTCCCGGCGATGGGAGGAGAGGTACTGGCGTCCTATAAATTCATTCGGCTACAGGGATGTGGAGCATAATCTAACCGAGCTCGGCAACAAGAAAGTTCTCTTCGTGGTGGGAGACTCTTTCGTGGCGGGGCATGGAATATCTCAAACAGAGAACCGGTTTTTCGAATATCCTGCAGCGGAATTTGGGTGGGCAGTATGTGGTTGTGAATATTGCCAAGAATGGTTGGAACACCACCGATGAATATCAAGCGATCTTGTCTTACCCATATAAGCCGAAGAAGATAATTCTATCCTATTACCTTAACGATATTCTCGGAGCAGCCTCTCAGTTAGGATACGGCTCTCCCGTCCGTGTAGAACGTCCACACAACCGAACTCTCCGATTTGTTACCGATCACTCCTACGCTCTCAATTTCACCTATTGGAGGCTATATAGATTCTATAATAAAGACTTGGGAGAAAAATACTGGGAATTCCTGAAA
>DIYZ01000169.1:23511-24439 GCA_002427845.1 Chloracidobacterium sp. UBA6041
TATAGATCTTTCAGTAGTGGTGTTCCCGAATCTAAGGGAAGTAAAGGCTGGCGCAGTTCTTACGTCGAAGGTAGCTGAGTTTTTCCAAAAGCATAATGTTCAGGTACTTAATCTTGAACCACTCCTGATAGACAGAGACCCGAGGACCCTTGTCGTGAATTCGCTAGATGCGCACCCGAACGAAGCGTTGAACAGAGAGGTCGCCGAGCTGCTAACAAAAGCAATCCAAGCAGAGGATAGATAGTCACTTGGGCACCGAGTTGGGCCAGCCGAATGACTTCCCTGGTGAAACTGCCGGTGCCGGCAACCAAGACAGTCCAAGGAGCATGATCTCCCACACTTACAAATGCATTTTCATCCACCAGAGAAAATGCGCGGGATCTTCGATCATTCACGCCTTTGATCTCAATCCCGCCAACCCGGATTGGCACTTCATGAACGATGGGGTGTTGAGCCCGGAATACACATCTGCCCCCGCCGGGTATTTCCGATTTTCCGTGATCAGGAATCCATGGGATCGCTTCATCTCGGGGTGGAAATACTGCACTACCACTCGCCACCGGTCACTGCCAGACGTGCTTGCCAATCTGCCCCGCGAGGGCCATGACTATCGCCATTTGACGAGACCCCAGCACGCGATCCTCTATGACGAAAATGGTCGCCTCATCGTCGACTACCTCATCCGCTTCGAGTCACTCCAGCAGGATTTCGATCAGGTTTGCGACATCATTGGTAAGCCGAGGCGTGTGCTGGCGCACCGCAATCGAGGGGCCAGAACACACTATTCCGACTATTTCGATGAGGACAGCCGGCGAATCTTTCTGCGCCATTTCGGCAGGGACGTCGAACTATTCGATTATGACTATTGCTGGAGCTGTTTGAACTTCGCGCAACCAATCCTGTCCGCGGGTACTGATGCAGTTTGACT
>DIYZ01000169.1:24680-26529 GCA_002427845.1 Chloracidobacterium sp. UBA6041
CGAATCCAAACTGCATCAGTACCTGTCCGCGCGGGCCCATGCCGACGACGACTATTCTAATCGCCATTCGTAGGGTCTCCCGTCTTTTACTCGCACGCTGGCAAGAAGATCGCGGGCACGGATCGACGAACGCAGGAAAACTCTCAGAGTAGACGGGTTAATATGACCCCAAATTGCTGAAGCCAGAATCATCAATGTCTTGAGATTCCACTTCAAAGACTTTTTCTCGAGCATGGGCGCGAGCAACATTGGCGGATCGCCCGCCCAAAGTCGCATCGCGCCAAGCATGTAAAATGCAGCCAACGAATCGCCATTTTGAGAATGGTTCTCGCCGACCGCGCGCATGCCATTAAAGAGCGTTGCGTTGCTTGAGTGATAACGGTAGCTGTAAAGAACGTCCGGGAGCGTCAGCACGCGGCCGCGAGCTGCCATTCTCGAGAACAGATCCTGGTCCTCGCCGCCGTCGGAAGTTTCATCGTAACCACCGACCTGGTCAAACACTTCGCGGCGAAACATCGCCGAGCCATGGGGAAAGGGAATGTAGACGGAACGGCGCACCAGCCTCCAGCGATCGCGAGGACGCACTTCTCGGCCGCTGGCGTCAATTCCGTTGCAGAGCGTTCCAATAACAGCAACATCCGGACGGCCCTCGATAATGTTCCACTGCCGTCTAAGCCGATCGGGATGCGCGATGTCGTCGGCATCCATGCGCGCCACTATCGGAGCACGCGCCTTTGCAACTACCGCGTTCGAGCTGCCGGAGGGTCCGAGCCGCTTTTTGCTTTCGTAAAGATGTATTCGCTTATCCCGGAGCGACCATTCCCGTAATAGTTCGACGGAACCGTCCGTGGAAGCATCGTCGAGAATTACAAACTCAAAGTCGCTCAGAGTTTGTTCGAGAATGCTGTTTATGCTCTCGTCAAGGAAGGGAAGCGCGTTGTGTACGGGCATAACAACGCTAATAAGAGGATTCGCCGGCAAGTTCATACGAGGCTATTAAGAAGACCGCCTTAAAGCAAGAGTTTAGCGGCTGGGTCACCTGTTTGCCTAATTCGAAAAGATACACTCACGCTGTCATTGAGACTATGCAAGGGGCTGTTGAAAGGCTCTGCAAAGCAAGTGCGGCAGTCTGTCCCATCTTTCCCCCGCTAAAGCGTTCAACAGAGCAGTCAGACCGTTGCAGCTTAGCTGTAAGTCTTTGAAATGGTTAGAGAAGAATTGGTAGCGGGGGGGAGACTCGAACTCCCGACCTTGGGGTTATGAATCCCGTCCTGCTTCTCGCACCTACCTTACTACTCGCAAGAACCCAACAAATTGACTAGGTCGCGGTCGAAAAGAAGCGTTTATGCGCTATATGAGAAACGAGAAGCGATATGGGTCTCGACAAAATCTCGACAAAGGGACTTGGAGAGTCGCAGCCAAGCTAACGCAAACATCGGATACTTACGTTCGTGCGTAACTGCTCTCCCGATTTCGCGAAGTATTCCAAAATGGTAACCGACGCTCCAACAATCAGGACGAATGGAGAAGCAACAACTATGAAAACCAGTACCGCGAGAACGATTCAAACCGGAGAGGGACATGGTGAGAAGTTAAGCCGAAAAGCTCAAGCGGCCGTCGTGGCGCTGTTGGCTCACCCAACCATTCCGGAGGCCGCTAAAGCATGTGGTGTTTCGGAGACAACTATCTGGCGCTGGTTGCAGCGGGAGGATTTTCAAAATGAATACCGAAAGGCTCAGAGCAAGGTTTTCGATGGTGCCTTATGTTCCCTGCAAGGGGCCTCCACGGAAGCGGTTGATTGTCTCCGTCGGAATCTGAAGTGTAAGAATCCATCGGCAGAGGTTCAGGC
>DIYZ01000071.1 GCA_002427845.1 Chloracidobacterium sp. UBA6041
AGAATTTCGAGAACGTCACGATCGTCTTTAGCCATGGCAATCAAACCTCCAGTTCTTCCCTAGTCTGAACTTCAAGCAGCCAGCCGCTGCTTTTGGTTCGCCTCAATGCGACTCCCGCACTGTTTAGAGAGCAACCAACATGCCGAATCAGGAACCGGCGGAATTGCGTTAAAAGTAGGAGATTAGCGACTAAACCTGCGAAAACTTGCTCACGGACTTGCGTGAAACCCCGCAACCGCGAGCACACGATTGCTTTCAACCGTGGTGAGCATTGACGCGTTTGTTCGCGGGAGCAGTCGAGGCAGTTAGTCGTTCCTTGAAAAGGCGGGCTGAAGCGTCGAGAAAATCGAAGGATGTGACAATGCCAACGAGTTGGCCATCGTCTACAACGGGAAGGCAGCCTACTTTGTTGCAGCGCATTAATTCCAATGCTTCCAGGGTGGGCGTTGTGGACGAGACCGTGATCGGATCGGTCTTCATGATCTCGCGCACCGTTAACGAATTCGTGTTTTGCGTCGGTGCTCCGCGGCTGAGCAAACGCAGCAAGGCTCGATGAGTGACTAAACCAACCAGCCGCCCTTCATCATCTTCCACCGGGACGTGGCGGATATGGCGCCAGTCCATCACACTGGCGGCGAGATCAACCAGATCGTCGGGGCGCACGGTGAAAAGATCGGTTGCCATGAACTGCCCCACGGTTTGATAGCTCTGACTCCAATCTGCGTTTTCCGTTGCTTCATTAATCGGCCACGTATGCACTGGTTTGCCCTCCTTTTGTCGCTGAAGCATCGTCGCAGTGAGCTCCCGAAAACTCATGTCTTTGGGGCCGGGACCGGCAGTGGCAGAGAGAGACTTCAGCGTCCATCGCGCGCCGGTTTGCCCACTTTGCACTCTTTCATCGATGACGCCCAGGTACCTGTCTATATCCGACGTATCGACACCAGCGCTTTCCAAACCTTGCCGCGCCAGTGACAGCAAATGATCCAGAATCAATGCGGATGCCGAATAGCTTTTCCCATCGATCCAGTTGAATTGAGCATTCAAGCCATGTCGCGCAGCTCTGAAGAAGTTTGCCTTGGCGTCGTCAAAGATCATCCGTTTTGAAATGTCACCATATTCAACAGGCAGCGACAACATCAACCCGATGAAGAACGCCGCGTTGGCAATTTCGTCAATCATGGTTGGGCCGGATGGAAGCGCGCGATTCTCAATCCGCAAATGCGCTACGCCGTCGTTAACGCCATAGCAGGCGCGATTCCACGGCCAGACGGTCCCGTTATGCATGCGCAGCGCTGAAAGCAAAGGGATTTCGCCGCGCGCCAAAACCTGCATCGGGTCCTCGTCCGGACGCGTAATCATGATCGCGCGAAAGCGCGCAATCTGATTGTGCAGCAGTTCAATGACGGAATGCTTCAACCATTGCTCGCCAAAGCCCACGCGGGTTGGCTGGCTGCGCGCGAGTTGGTTACGCGAACGGGCATCGGCCGAATGTTGAAAGAGTGCGAGGCGCGTCTCTTGCCATAGGCGGTGACCGAAAAGGAGCGGAGAGTTGACAGCAGCGGCGAGCACGGGCGCGGTGATCGCCTGCGCAATGTTGTAGGTGACTACAAACTCCGAAGGGTTGACCTGAAAGTGGACTTGAAAGCTCGTGTTGCACGACTCCATCATCATGTTGTCGTGCGTGAGCTGCAGTTCATCCAAACCTTTGATGTGGATCGAGAAAGGTCCGCCTCGTAGCCGCGTAACCGCACGGTTCAACTCGTGATAACGCGGGAGCGGCGTCAGATTCGCAAGCGTAAGATCTGAAACTCTCAGCGTCGGTAAAATTCCGGCGAGTAGTACATCGGCTCCTAACTCCGTCGCTGACAAGCGCGCTTTCGCCACGACTTCCTTCAACTCTTCATGCATCAAGTGAAAGCAGCGCCCAGTCAACTCGAGCGGCGTCAAGTTGGCCTCCAGATTGAATCGCGCCATCTCAGTCGTCAGTCGGTCATCGCCGGCACGCTCCAGAACTTCCATAGCGAGGGGCGCTGGCCGCAGGTTCCGATCGACGATAAACATTTCCTGCTCAGCGCCAACGCGGCGCACTCCGCTCTCAATGCAGCCATGCTCCAACATGAACGCGAGCGCGCGCAGATCAGCCAGCAAAGCCTGCGTGAACTCATGCAGCTTTCGCTCGTCACATTTCTCTTCGACGTTATGCTCGCCCATAAAAATCCTTAGGTCTTATGGGATACGGGAAGTTCGAGGCCACTTCGCTAACCACAGCAACGAAAACGCTTTTAGGGACTTGCCCGGCCTTTATCAGAGCGCCGACCTATATCACCGCTGAACTCTGCGCAATATTCCGAAACCAGCAAAACAAATTGCGAGATATCACACAGTGTTTGAGTCGTTCGCCGCGCCTTAGATGACGGCTTTGCCAGTTGACATTTCGGCGAAAACGAAAGTAGCTGACGTGTCGGATCGCTATCCGCAGACTCTCCAGATCTTCGTGCAGCATAGGCTTAATCCGCTAAAGAATCCAGTGCTGGGTACTGATGCAGTTTGACTA
>DIYZ01000040.1:0-582 GCA_002427845.1 Chloracidobacterium sp. UBA6041
TTCTTTGGTTTGAGCGGACGCTTGAGTCTAATCGGCTCTGCCAGATGCCATTCATATTCACCCCCGTGCCTTTACGCCGATGCAAAAAACCTTGTATTCTTTGCGCTCCCGAACCTTGCAACGCGCCCTCAGGCGGCGCAGTCCCTCTATGGAATCCGAAAGAAGAACTCGAAAAAGCAGGATTGATCCTATGCTGAGAAGCCTCGGCTGGACGGTAGTACCTTTCGTTCCTGATCGACCACTGCAGTTCTATCCCAACTGCGCCATTGAAGAGTATCCGACTGACAACGGTCCCGCAGACTACGCCCTTTGTGTCAACGGACAAATTGTTGGCGTTGTTGAAGCAAAGAAGCTAACGCTGGGGCCACAGAATGTTCTCACTCAAGCCCAGCGCTATTCACGAGGCATGAGCACTAGCCCATACAACTTCGACGGCCATTACGTACCGTTCCTTTATTCGACAAATGGCGAAGTGATCTGGTTTCACGACATACGTCATAAGCTAAGTCGGTCACGAAGGATTAATCAGTTTCACACCCCCGCGGCTCTGCGTGAAATGTTGGAGCATAACCTCGGCACCGC
>DIYZ01000040.1:846-4785 GCA_002427845.1 Chloracidobacterium sp. UBA6041
AAGCCAATGATGCTATTGAGAAAGCCGTGGCAGATCGAAAGCGGCTAATGCTGGTCGCAATGGCTACCGGCACAGGCAAGACCTTTACCCTTGTGAATGAAGTCTATCGCCTGATGAAATCAGGCGTTGGTCGACGAATTCTTTTCCTGGTAGATCGACGCGCGCTAGCGGCACAGGCTGTACGGGCCTTTGCTTCGTTCGAGCCTGAGCCGGGGCTGAAGTTTGACAAGATTTACGAAGTCTATAGCCAACGCTTCCAGCGCGGGGATTTCGACGAAGCTGAGAAGTTTGATCCGAAGGCATTGCCGCAATCGTATCTCGTCGACCCCAAGCAGGGAGATGCTTTTGTCTATGTCAGTACGATCCAGCGGATGACGATCAACTTATTCGGACGCGATGCGGTCTTCAACATTGGCGACGAGCCGATAGATGACGACGCAGAGAAGCTGGATATTCCCATACATGCGTTCGATGTAATCATTGCTGACGAATGCCACCGCGGATACTCCACCGGAGAGCTTTCAGTGTGGCGCAAAACCCTCGATCATTTTGACGCGATCAAAATCGGGTTGACCGCCACGCCTGCCGCTCACACAAAGGCTTACTTCAAAGACGTAGTTTATCGTTACGAGTATGAGCGAGCTGTGCGGGAAGGCTTTCTTGTAGATTACGACGTAGTAACAATCAAGTCCGATGTGAGAATGAAAGGCGTGTTTCTCACCGAAGGCGAACAGATAGGCGTAATCGATCCGACTAGCGGAGCGGAACAACTGGATCAAGTCGAGGACGAACGTCAATTCGACACTGGCGAGATCGAGCAAAAGGTTACGGCTCCTGAGTCAAACAAAAAGATCCTCGAAGAGATCAAGGGCTACGCCCTCGAGCATCAGGAGCATTACGGCCGCTTTCCCAAAATGCTGATTTTCGCCGTGAACGATCTTCCGCACACTTCTCACGCCGATAACCTTGTCGATATTGCTCGCGATGTTTTCGGTCAGGGCGATTCGTTCGTGCAGAAAATCACCGGCCGCGTTGATCGTCCGCTACAAAGAATCCGTGAGTTTCGGAATCGCCCTGAGCCCCACGTTGTAGTTTCCGTGGATATGTTGACGACTGGCGTGGACATTCCCGATCTTGAATACATTGTGTTCCTTCGTCCCGTGAAGTCGCGCATTCTTTTTGAGCAGATGCTTGGTCGCGGCACTCGTAAAGGCGAAAAGTTCCCGGACAAGTCGCACTTCACTGTTTTTGACTGCTTCGACGGCACCTTGCTGGAATATTTCCGGAGTGCCACGGCAATCACGGCTGAACCTCCCGAAAAAGAACTTAGAACGATTAAGCAGATCATTGATGACGTTTGGGAGAATCGTGATCGTGATTACAACATTCGCTGTCTCGTTCGACGGCTGCAGCGCATCGATAAAGAGATGTCGGGCGCCGCACGCGAGCTGTTTGCCGCTTACATTCCAAACGGCGATATGGCGACCTTCGCAGCCGGGTTGGCAACCACACTGCGAAAAGACTTCACCGGCACAATGAGTCTGTTGCGCAAGCCTGACTTCCAGGACTTGCTCGTGAACTATCCCCGCGCGCCGCGAACATTCATTATTGGCTACGAAGTTCAGGATGAGGTGAGTTCAGCTTGGCTGGTGCGGGGCCTGGACGGCAAGGAATACAAACCGGAAGACTACCTCGCAGCGTTTGCCCGCTTCGTGAAGGAGAACCCGGCCCAGGTTGAGGCGATTGAGATTCTGCTCGATCGTCCCCGAGGATGGGGCACAGAAGCACTCGGTGAGCTGCGCCAAAAGTTGAGTGCTACCAATGAGCGCTTTACGGTTGATAATTTGCAGAAGGCGCACAAAGTGCGCTACGACAAAGCGCTCGTCGATATTATTTCTATGGTCAAGCATGCGGCGTGCGATCAGGAGCCGCTTTACACAGCTTCGGAGCGAGTGCAGCGTGCCTTTGAAACAGTAACTGCGGGCAAGCAATTCTCTGACGAGCAACAGAAATGGTTGGATCGCATCCGCGATCACTTAGTCGAGAACCTTTCAATCGACCGGGATGACTTTGAGAACGTCCCGGTATTCACTCGCTTCGGCGGTTGGGGGCGGGCGAATAAGACTTTCAATAACCAACTCGACAGCATTATTAACGATCTTAATGAGGCAGTTGCAGCATGAGCGATATTCGGGGTATTCACCCGTAAGATTGCCGTGATTGATTTAAGATTGCCGGAACTTGTCTGGCGCCATCCCGGAGGGATGGTGGATATTAGCGTCAAAGCGACACGAAGTTACGGCATTAGTTTTGGCAGTATTCATCCCGGAGGGATGTCGGATATTAGCCGTGGGCTAGCGAAGCGCAGCCCACGGACAAGAATTGGTATAATTGGGGCACCCTAGCGGGGTGCCGGACAATATGCCCTCAACCCATCTCAGTCTTCATGTACACGTCGTCTTTAGCACCAAGAATCGGCAGCCATTTATTGTGGACGAGTGGCGAGAGCGCATGCACGCGTTCCTTGGAGGCGCACTCCGAACCGCGGGATGCGTCCCGGAATGCATAGGCGGAACCTCAGATCATGTCCACTTGCTAATTGGCATCCGTGCGACGCATTGTTTGGCCGACGTGATGCGGGACATTAAGCAGCCGTCTTCAAAATGGGTTCACGAAACCCTCGGTCTGCGCGACTTCGGGTGGCAGGATGGATATGGAGCGTTTACAGTCAGTTCTTCCCAACTCGAAGCGGTGAAGGAATACATCAAGAATCAGGCCGAACACCATCGCAAGCGAACATTCCAGGAAGAGTACGTTGAATTTCTCAAGCGTAATGGCGTCGATTACCAAGAAAAATATCTGTGGTGATATGCGGCGCCCCTTCAGGGCGCATGCGTCAATCAAATACGATCGTTCCGGGAGCTGCGCTGCGCTTGCACCCGGCTAATTTCCGTCGGCCCTCCGGGCCGTTTAAAACGATTCAAGTTCAGGAGAAAAGGGCACGAGGAAACATGTCTGACATCGTTCAAAAACTGTGGGGCTTCTGCCACACACTTCGTCACGACGGCATCGACTACGGCGACTACATCGAGCAGATTACTTATCTTCTGTTTCTCAAGATGGCAGACGAGCGGAGCATTGAGTTGCCAAAGAAGTGTGACTGGCCAACGCTCTACAAGCAGACGGGAACCGATCTGACAGACCACTATGTCGATGTTCTGCGAACGCTGGGGAAGCAGCACGGCTTGCTGGGAGACATTTTTGCCGGCGCACAATCGCGCTTTAACAATCCGGTCAATCTCAAACGGATGCTTACGCTCATCAACGAGACCGAATGGACGGCTCTTGATGTTGACGTGAAGGCGGAAGCATTCGAAGGACTTCTTGAGAAGGCTGCAAGTGAGGGCAAGAAGGGCGCTGGGCAATACTTCACGCCCCGCGTCCTGATTAAATCAATCGTCCGTTGTATGAAGCCCGACCCGCGTGCGCACAAGGAATTTACAATCGGTGATCCAGCTTGCGGCACGGGCGGCTTTCTTGTTGCAGCTTACGAATGGCTGATCCAACAGACGAAGGGAGCGCTGGAGCGCGATGTTGCGAAACGAGTGAAGCGAACAACTTACTACGGGCAGGATCTAGTTGAGCGACCGCGCCGCCTTGCTTCGATGAATCTCTATCTTCACGGGCTCGAACCTGAGATTGTTTTGGGCGACGCAATCTACCAGGTGCCAAGTAGCCGTCGCTTTGATGTCGTCTTAACGAATCCGCCATTCGGCACCAGAGGAGCAAATCAGGCCCCTGATCGCGAAGACTTCACCATTGAGACCTCGAACAAACAATTGAACTTCTTGCAGCATATCCTGACCATCCTGAAACCCGGCGGACGTGCCGCCGTTGTGCTCCCTGACAACTGCTTGTTCGAAAGCAAGGCGGGCGAGG
>DIYZ01000040.1:4960-15334 GCA_002427845.1 Chloracidobacterium sp. UBA6041
TTCGCCGAGTTTGAAAAATGTTACGGCGATGATCCGAACGGGCGAAGTAAACGAAAGGATCTGGGCGAAGAAGGTCGCTTCCGCAAGTTTTCCATCAGCGAGATCAAGAAGCGCGACTACAAACTCGACATCACCTGGCTGAAGGATGAATCGCTCGAAGACAGCGATGATCTGCCCGAACCACAGGACTTGGCCGCCGAAGCGATAACAGAGCTTGAAGCGGTTGTGGATGATTTAAGAGAGATTGTGAGTTTGATTGAGAAAGAGGAAGCAGTCGCCGCATGAGTGAGCTTGGCGGGTGTTCCGGCCTGAAGGGCCGACGGAAATTAGCCGTGGGCAAGGCCCACGGTCCGTAGCGAATTTGTTTTCTCGACCCGGAGGGGCGACGGAATTCCAGCGCCCTTTCAGGGCGCCTCTGTTAATTAACTCGATTGTTCCGGGAGCTGCGCTGCGCTTGCACCCGGCTAATTTCCATCGCGCCTCCGGCGCAGGATTGATTGGCGAAAGAGAAAGACGAAACAGTCGCGGCATGAGTGAACTACCGGAAGGATGGGCAAGAACGAACTTGGCGGATATCGGCCGCTGGTCCTCGGGGGGCACACCTTCCCGCAGCGGGGCCGACTACTTTGGTCAAGGTATTCCATGGGTCAAGAGTGGCGATCTAACTGATGGTTTGATTACACGTACGGAAGAACAGATTACAGTTCTCGGGTTGAAAAACAGTTCCGCGAAATTGATGCCGAGAGGAACAATCTCGATTGCATTATACGGCGCAACGATTGGAAAACTTGGCCTTTTAGGTTTTCCAGCTGCCACAAACCAGGCATGCGCGAACGTTGTTCCGAACAAGGAATTGATTAAGCCGCAGTATCTTTTCTTCTACCTCATGTCTGAAAGGAAAACTCTGATTGACAAGGGCCAAGGTGGAGCGCAGCCGAACATCAGTCAGGAAATAGTCAAGGCTCACCCAATTGTACTCCCGCCGCTCAACGAACAACGCCGCATCGTGACGAAGTTGGAAAAGCTTTTGAGTCGAGTGGATGCGGCGCAAGCGCGACTCGCAACCATACCGCGCACTCTCAAACGATTTCGGCAATCAGTTCTCGCGGCAGCGTGTTCCGGACGGCTGACGGCTAGTTGGCGAAGGACGCACTCCAACAACGAACCTGCTCCGGCCCGGCTTGCGAAAATCAAGCAAGCACGTTTGGCTCTTGTAAGAAGCGACGTTCAAGCAGCGAAAATCTCTAAGACGTTCAGCGAAATAGAATCTCAGGCAGATGTTGTGGCACCGAGAGGGTGGTTGATTTTAAGAGCCGAAAGCATTTGTGATTTTATTACGAAGGGCACAACACCGAATACAAAGGAAATAACATCAAATGGTGAGGTGCCGTTTCTCAAGGTTCAGCACATCATCGACAACAAACTGGAGTTTTGGTCGTTGCCTTGCTTTGTGCCAAATGAGATTCATAACGGTGTTCTGAAAAGGTCGAAGGTTTTTCCACGCGACGTTCTGATGAACATCGTCGGCCCGCCACTCAATAAAGTAGCAATCGTGCCCAACGATTTTCCTGAGTGGAATATCAATCAAGCGTTAGCCATCTTTAGACCCGTTGAGGGCGTTGAGCCAGAATATCTGCAGCTCATTCTTTCCCATGAAGAAACTTTAGAACACGTTTTGCAAGAGACACGAGGCATAGTAGGTCAAAGCAACATCTCGTTAGAGCAATGCAGAGATTTGCTGATCCTTTTGCCCACCCAGGCCGAACAACAAGAAATCATCCGCCGCGTCAAAGCCCTCTTCAAAACCGCCGACGCCCTCGAAGCGCGTTACCGCAAAGCGAAAACGCACGTTGACAGGCTCACGCAATCCATCCTCGCCAAAGCCTTCCGCGGCGACCTCGTCCCCCAAGACCCCAACGACGAACCCGCGTCGGCCTTGCTCGAACGCATTCGTCAAACCAGAGATGCGACTGGCGTGAAGAAACGGAGCGTCGGCCGATGAGAATTTCAGGGGCGAAAAACGCCATGAATCGCGCCATTCAAGACCTGTTGTGTCGTCCCCTGACGACGAAGGAAAAGAATCTAGTCTGGGAATATTTCAAGTCTCGCTGCGCCTACTGCGACAAGCGCATTAATCGAGCCCACCGACACGGACATATGGATCATCTTGATTGCAGTGCCACTGGAGGAGGAAACGCGATTCACAATCGAGTGCTGGCCTGCAAGGAATGCAATGGTAACGAGAAACGCGAACAGAATTGGAAACGATTCCTGAAGTCCAAGTGCAAGGACGCGGAGACGTTCCAGCACCGACTCGACAATATCAAGGTCTGGCAGAAGCAGTGTCCTAAGCCGATCGCAACAGTTCTCAGCACCCAAGCTGAGAAGGCCAAACTCGCTGTCGAAGAAGCGGTCAAGAATTTCGAAGAAAAATTCGTCCATCTCCGAACATTGATTCGTCTACCTCAATGAGGATGTACGCATGTCACAGTATTCCGAGATAGTGTGTGACCTCCTTCAGTCCAGACGTGCTGAACCATCAGCGACGGAAGTGTTTAAGCACTGGAAGCATGATGCAGATTTATGCCCCAAGCTTCGGAACCAAATTGAGGCTATTTTCAGCGGATTCAAGAAATATCACACGGTTAGTTACGATATACAAGGGCTAAAGGATCAAGGGACTGACGTGCTTCTAATTGAGTGGGTAGATGACCAGAAGGAGTTTGTGTGTTTTCAGGTAAAGGGTGAATGGGATCTGGCTCAGAATAGCTACCTACAGACACTAAAGGCTCAGTATTTCGACACGAGGACTAGATACGGATCCAAACTCAAGGCATATTACATTTTGGTGTGTTACAGCATTGTAGCCGAGGCGAGTAAGACGGGACAGCCAGTTGTGGACAAGGCAAGAAAAGAAAAGGTCAAAGGAATTATTCGAGAGTTTGCTCTTGAGACCAACGTTCGCGTGGTCGAGCCAGAGTACGCGGCTTGGTTCCTGTCGCTTAACACAATACGGATTGACGCAATAATTAGGAGTAGGTTTGGCGACCAGGATGTCGTCTTTAAAGAGGCCCGGAACCTAGTCCGTGATTTGGGAGTGATGGAGAAGATAATTCTACTCTTTATCCTTTGGCTCCATCTGTTCCATAACAAGGCAACCGTGACCGCCGACGAGATAATTCACTCGCCAGACATGCAGCGACTTCATCAGAGAATTGCCGAGCAGGCGGACGATTTGCTGTATGACTTTGACTATCAAATTGCTCATGATCTGGAGACGCTTCAAAACAACTTCGTAGAATGTGATTCAACTGGTGGGTTCTCACTCCCTCTCCAAAGCGTCCAACCGTTAGCCATACTGATGATGGACGGCAGCGTTCGATATAACTACCAGGATGCTGAGTTGCTGGAGTATACGCTACGAATTTTGGGAGGTTTCGATCTGTCGGACTCTGACTAGAACAATGTGTCTCGTGAAGGTCTGTTTCGGGATGACTATGCCTACGATAAGCTACAACCCAACTCGGTTTCCACCAGCCTATCACCCCAGACTCGCGGGTCGTCAGGCGCTGAGTTTCACGTGGGCAGAATTGGTCTGGTCGGCAATATCTGTGGGACGCCGTGAACTACTGCATCTCTTCAGGCATGGCCCGTTTTCCGCATTTGAAATGGTGTATAGGGCGGCGATGATATACGCAAATCTCTGCGAAACCTCCTCGAATACTTTAACGCGCTCCAGCGCGTATGACGGTTTGGATCCTTCCGAGAAGAGCGCGATTTCGTATTTCATGGGAATGACGCTTGCCAAACTATTTGCGGATAAGCTTCTTGATGTCCCATGGCTAATGCATTTGGACGTTTATCGCGCTGAACTTCAGCCTACTGCTATTCGAGGTAGATCCCGGCCGGACTTGGTCGGGCAGAACTCAACAGGCGAATGGATCGCAATTGAATCAAAGGGTCGGACTAACGAATACGATCGAATCGCGTTGGAACGCGCGAAGGGACAGGTGGAAAATCTCTCGGGCATTCAAGGCGTTGCACCCGCTCTGCGCGTGGCCATGTTGGCTTACTTTGACGATGGTATTTTGGAATGTGCTATTGATGATCCCGACAAAAAGAAGACTAAAGCCAGAGAAGAGGTTGATCTACCACTGACCAAGGAGAGGTTACTCGAGGGGTATTACCGTCCATTCCGTGAATGGCTGCGCGAAGCGCCGAACACGCGCACCGAAGAGATCGGCACCCGCCAATACATAGTTGGATATATGCCAGAAGTTGATATTTCGGTCGGTATAAGTGACGACCTTCTCCTTGAAAACGTGGAGGCTCAGGCTAGGCCTCGGGAACGCTCTTCCACTGATCGTCAATACGAAGGACCCGATGGTGTTTTGGTTCGCGTGGGTGAGTTGTGGTCAGAGCCTAATATGAGGCGACAGCCACAGGAACGCCGGTAGCACTTGTGATTGGCCACAGTCACGAGGCGCTCAGTTGACTCGCACCTCGTGTAGACGCTTCAAGAAACTATTTGTAGCCGAAAACAACTCAATTGTGGCATCCATCACGACTAGGTTTTGTCGCCAAAAGCGAGGCGGTACTTGCCTATCTCGCGCTCGAGTGAATTCGACAAGGAGATCGACTAGTTCACGATCTTGAAAACTGAGTCGGTTTTCCTTTTTTCGCCCATGCTCTGAAAAGATTCTTAACTCCGCATCATGCAGGGCCGACTCTGGCAGTGCGAGATGCAGAGACTTCCGAAAGGGAAACAAGTTATGAAATGCGCTGTTTCTGGCATCGGAAATTGTTGCCGAATAATTCTTCAAAGACGGCTTGTTTCGTGAACGGCTCCAAGGCAAACCCTTAAACGCCTCAGACAAAGCGTTATGCTCGGCTATGGTTCCCCAAAGGACAATGGGCTTTAAATCGCAAATCGAGACAATCAAACTGAGATACGTCGTTGCATCGCTGGCAAAGTTATACGCAATCCGAAGAATCTCATTCATCCCACCACTCAGTTCTTCGATGGAAGTCTGCTGGAGCGCATCCGCGTATTGGCTTCGCTGCTCATTGAGGACTGCGAGAATTGAATCTGTCATGCCTGTTCCGATTTCACTTCCCTTGGATGGCAAGAGCAGCGAAGCTACAGCCCGATCTTGCAGTTGATCCAGAGCAATACCCAGAGCTTCGATCAAACCACCCGGTAGCTCAGTTTCCTTGGCTTGGTAGTAAGTGGCAATGGCTTCTGCAAGAGGCTCCTCGTCATGGGTATCTCGCACTGTAATTTCTCTACCCTCAATCTGAACTGGCTCCGTCGCACGCGGATCCCAGTAGATCGTGTCATAATCCGCATGGCCTACGCTCTCAGCCAAGACTGTCGCGTCTTCGATCCCTCCAATGAGAATAAAAAGTAGTTGACCCAAGTTATCAAGCTCGTTATCGACTGCGTCCTCCAACGATTGGATTGGCGGCTTGGGAATTTTGTGTCCAAGATGCTTAAAGTCAAGATTGATTCTGAGGTCAGTGGCAATCGAGGGCCGAGGTCGTAATGACTTGTCCTCATCAACTTGCAGAACTAGATATTTCTCTGACTTAACAGTGCTCACATTCCGATAGACAAAGGAGTTATTGATCACCACATAGTCCTCTGCCTCCACCGAAACAGTCTTAAGCCACTCAGAGAAGGCCGGCTGATCTGTTAGTCGAGTAATGGATTGCGCAATGTCTTGAATAACGTCTTCGACACTCATATCTCGTTGGACTATTCGAAATCCTTGGGAAATTGCGATGCCTCTCCGGTCAGTTGTTCGAAACTCTTCCCCAACGCAACCTTGGTCGTAACCCAAGGCACGCGGTAGCTTCCCAAATCCCCCTGGCTGCGTTTACTTCTTTGCGAGCATTTCCAGAGCCATTTTCAGCAAGTCAAGTGCTGAGCCAGTGACTTGTTTATCGCTTTTGCTTTCGGCAATTGGCTCGCTCTGGCCAAAAAACCTTTTGGCTAACTCTGTCTTGACGGCGAACTGAGTGTCATCAGGCAACAGCGCCAAATATGGATTGATAGATGCTAACTCCAACTCCATTTTTCGACTTTGACGTTCGACATTCTGGTGTTTCTCGGCTTCTCGAGCTGCCCAGGCCGCCGCAATACCAAAGGCAATCGCTACGAATGCTCGCGCTCCAAACACGCCTAACTTAAAGTCACCTTGAATTGTTGAGTGGAAGGCAATTATGGCAAAGACAATTAAGCCGGCCATGAAGATGAACGTAAGGCCGTGCCAAACCCAAGCTGCCGCCCGCTCTTGGTTGGCAACCTTCTGATAGCCCCCGACCATTCCGGTATTGCCGATAACCTGCACAAGCTTTTCGGCCTCGCCCTTGCGAACCTCCAGCTGATCTAGATATTCCTGGACATTCTCGGAGAATTCCTTTTCCAGAGCTTTTCGAGAGTCTTTGAGTTCAGTGGTTAGCGTCTTGAAGCCGTCCTTGTGTTGGGCGATCAGTTCGGTGAGTTTTGTCTTTCCATTGTCCAAGACTTCTTTGAGGGACGCGGCTGTATTCTCGTATTCGGTCTTATAACTCTCCTGGCGTTGGTCTTCCGCAGCTTCGAACTGGGTCTTAAAATTTGTTGTTTGCGAAGACATTTCCTGTTTAGCCGAGTCAAGCATGCTCTTGAGTTCGTCTCTAATGGTCTTTATTTCTTGCGCGTATTCGGACCGTCTTGTGTTTTCCGCTTCCGAGAACTGCTGTTGGAACTGTGAAATCGCAGTATCCAACCTGGCTTTTTGCGATGTGATCTCCGACGTGAACTCGGTGAAGCGCCGATTGACGTCTTTGAACTGTTGTTCGGACTTCTCGTACTCGGTTTCCAGGTTTCGAGCATGTTGTCCTAGCGATCGACGTAGCGATGTAACGGCCTCGCGAAGGCCCTCGATTTCTTCCGGAGTTCTAGCAACGGGGATTGAGGAGAGTTGGGTGAGAATGTTATCAACTGTATTATTTGCGCCGATTAGGAGCGCCACGTTTTGGTTTGATTTGTAGCCGTTGACCTGTTCGATTTGTTGTCTTATGAAAGCATCGAGTGTGTTTAATCTCTCGTCAGAGACCAGATTCGGATCCACGGAAGCGAGAGAATTGACCACCAACCGCTGAACTTGCCTCAACCGATCAATAGCCTCGATGGCCGTTACCTCGTTTTCCTCCAAGGCTTCAATTTCTGTGAGCGCGGTATCAAGAGCCGGAAGGGTTACATGTATTTGGTGGGCAGTGAATTTGTCAGTCCATTCGGACATAAGCGCTCCTTCAGGACATCGGCTGAGAGTGTCCAGATTAATTCCAGTTGAGAATCATAGCTCGCGATAGTAATCGCAAATTCGGGTCGCCATCAGGTAGTGTCCAGTTCGCGGGACTCCATGCCGTCGGGAATGCAGTTCATCAAGTTCTCTTTGAGCTGGTCGGGATCGCAAATGATCGGGTCATGTTTTATGCTGGGGCGAGCTGATGCCTTCATTGTGAAGCCTAATAGCCCTTTTAATGGTCCGGCCATTTCCCTCCAGCGTTCGCCGTCGCCACAATCTTCTGTTTTCCCTGGTACGAGATGCGAACCAAGGCGTTGATCTTAACCTCTCCAAGAGCGTAACTAAGATATGAGTCCGACTCGTACCGGCTGCTTAGTCCTGCGGCTCGGTATATGGCCGTTGCAACCTGTTTCGCCAGAGCCTGGGCTTCTGACGAACGATACTTGTTCCCTTCCTTCAAAAGCTGAGCCGTACCATCAACAGTCACCTCGGCTGTCAGTGCAGAACCATCTGGACTCGTTGCGCTCGACACAACTTTCACCTCAACGATCGCTGGGTTGTTGAGACTTTCGATTGCCGTCTTCAGACGCGCTTCTTCCTTCTGGCGTGTTTGAGCTATCGCCGCGGCTTTCTCGATAGCATCTAGATCAACAAAATCAGCTTGCGCCAGGTTGGAGGCAACTTCGCGCTGAGCAGCAAGAAGTCGTTCACCCTCTTCACGAATTAGTGTGGCTTCCACTTTCGATTGCTCCGGATCATAAGCGCGACGAAAGACCATCTCCTGATCGCCGCCGATCGCTCCCACGATGCCAATTAGCTCCCAACCAAACTTGCCCAAAGTGTCCATTTGCCACTGGACTGTCAGCGCTTCCTGAGCAGAAACGACTCCCAATTTGGAATAACTAACGAGCTTTGACAGTCCCGCGGTTTTCGTTTCAGGCTCCAGGTTTGGTTCGGAGAAGTAAGTCTTTCCGAATGAGACGACGAGGTACTCCCATTGCTTGGCCGGTCCTCTCGATGTCGCCTGAGGACGATTGGCGTTTGGGTTGGCTGTTCGAGGTGTTTGGGCTGCTGTTGCGCACAACGAGGAAAGTAGAACTATTAAGGTTGTTAACCTACGCATGGGATTCTCCTTTGAGTTCAAGTATCCGGCGCTTATTTAATCCATCAAAAATGGCGAGGTAGATCATCTGACCTGCCTCTTGAATAACAGGGGTGGAGGGTGAAATGACGCAAGGAACGAGAGGCTTATATACCGAACCGCGTGTGGACTTCAAGAGCGAAGCCTACCAAATCGAGAAAGCGCAATTTAGAACCCTTTTACCGACTGAATCAGTTTCGTTGTCTCTTGCTCACGTTCTCGAGGTTTCAGGATGTTTTGTAGCTCCGCGACGAACTCTCGTTTGGTTTCGATGAGTTGAGTTTGAAGTTCACGATCGGGATCTTGTTCCAGATCATTGAACTCGGTGACGAGGCGGAAGGCCTCAACTACGCAACTCAGCGAAGGCTGGCGGAAGCCGCGATAAGCAGCGGGCTTGTGCTGTCCATGTTCGTCTTCCCTGACGTTCGGCAGAAACCAGCGCCCGCGATCGACGAGGGCAGAGAGTTTGGTGCATAGCTCATGGCGACGACTAGAAAAAGCCTCGTCGGGTAACTTGGTAGGATCGAGATCGCAAAGAAATATTGACTCAGTCATGCGCTCGGAAACTTCTTCCGCCCACTTCCTCAAATCTGAATCAAACTGACCTTTCAGCGAGAGCACCTGGACTCGCTGTTGCATGATTCCATCGCGTCTGGTGCGCATAGAAAAGTAAATGCTGGCTAAAGCCGTGACGGAGGCGACGACCGCGGAGATTACCTGGATGAGGGTGGCGGGATCGGGCATCGGAGTGAACAGCAAACAGTAAACAGCAAGGAACGTAAATCGGGAACCGAGAACCGTGAATAGAAGTAGTCAGAATCAGTAATCAGCAGTCAGCAAAACAGCACGACAGTGAGCAGTTAGGAAACAGCAAACAGTGAACAGTGAACAGTAAACAGCAGACAGTGAACAGTAATCAGCACTCAGCAGTCAGAAAAAATTAACTAAAGAAAAAGTTGGCTGCTCACGTTGACTCATCGAAGGACGATGGAGGGGGTAGGCCTTCATCGTCCTTCGACAGTCGTGCGGCATCTTTCTAATCGTCTTCGACTACTGGAATGTTGGTCGTGCCCTTCAATCAGTGAGCAGTAAGCAGTGAGCGGTGAGCAGCCGGAAATCAGTGATGAGTGATGAGTGATGAGTGATGAGTCAGAAGAAGTCAGCGGAGGCGTTCGAGGTCGGTGTTCATCGTGGCCCTGGCTTCAGTGTTTATTCGGGTCGTCCTTGATCAATATCAACTTTTCGCTGCCGGCGGGCGAGGGCGGAAACGACCTCACGGATTACACGGTTCTGGTAGCCTTTGAGCGTTATCACTTGTCGTGCTGCCCGAAACCGATGCGGCGTCGGGGCGGATCAGTCGCCGGCTGCAAGAGCGGTCGCAATTTCTGGTAAATATCTCGCAAGCCGGCGTTGTGTTGCAGTAACGTCTTGTCAATCTCCGCCAGACGTCTCAGGATTTCACTGTTGGCGGCAAGTTGTTCGCGCATCTGGATGAAAGCCCGCACCACGTAAACACTCATCGTGACCGCCTGTTTGCTGTTGAGCACCGTCGCGGCCATGATTGCGCCGTGTTCGGTGAAAGCAAATGGCATGCTCTTGGCAAACTTGAGTCGCGCAAGGTGATCACAATTTGTGATCACCTTTAACTTTTCCGCCGCATTCAGTGCAAAAATGAAGTCTTCGGGAAATCGTTCGGCGTTGCGTTTCACAGCCTGGTTAAGCGTACGGGTCTCCACTCCGTAAATTGCTGCCAGGTCGGCATCAATCAGAATCTTCCTGCCGCGAAGTGTGAGAATGAGAGACTCGATGGACTTGAGTCTTTTCATGGAAGCGCTCTCCCAACGCATCGCACTTCACGTAGTTCCCGCTCTGACTCCAACCAGTCGAGTGCGTCCAAGAGCTCTTCCGAAAGCAACGAGTCCGGACTGGGCCGTAGTCGCG
>DIYZ01000040.1:15541-29760 GCA_002427845.1 Chloracidobacterium sp. UBA6041
GTGATGAGTGATGAGTGATGAGCGGCGTTCGAGGTTGTTGCTCTGTGGTATAGAGGATCGCCTATTCGAGATGTTAACTATCTGAGGTTCGGAAGCTACGCTTCGATCAGAATCACATCGCCATGACTGGTGGTTAATGATTTCAAGATTTGCCCTAGTGATTCCTTAGCGATTCGCAGCCCAGAAGACGCCGACGAGATGACGCATCGGTCGATTTCAGTATTGTGTCGGTCGATTATCGGTCGATTCTCCATCGGTCGATTTTAGAAGAATGCCGGACGATTATCGGACGATTAGCTCTCGTCATCTGCTTAACAGTAGTCGTCCGGAGAGTCGCAGTCATCGGAAGATTCTGCGAAATCATCGGAAGATTATCGGAAGATTATTTTCAGGGCTTTCTCAGTTCGAACTTAGTTGAGCGCCCCTTTCCGACACGAGTCAGTAGCCCCTTCTCTACCAGTTCGATCAGGTCACGATTGGCAGTATCATATGTGACTGCGAAAGCCGTTCGGCACCACCCGCTTGTAATCGTTCCCACCTTTTGGACTTGAAGCAGGATTCTCTTCTGACGTTTGTTAAGCTGCGCTTCGATGGCTGGCGGAATCATGCCTTTAGCGCCTTCTGGAACTCTGAGACGATGGTAATTTCCGTTCGGGCCAGAGAAGCTCCCAACGAAGTAACCATCCTGCTGCGCGTAAGTCGGAGCGTCAAGTCCGTGGTTGAGCATCGCATCGCGCATACGTGCGAACCCGCTACCGCGTTGCTCCATGAGCGTCAGTGCGGCGAGAGCCTGAGCAATCACGGGATTGCGCGAGCAGGGCCGATAATTACCTCGCTTCAGTTTGGCCAGGGTCAACGGCGATGGCGGATAGCCGGGACTGGAGATCACGATGCGGTCAGAAAAGACCTGAACGATTATCTTGCGGCTGGCATCTTCGTAGTTGCGGTGCGCGACAGCATTGATTAGCGCCTCTCGCAGCGCCGGCTCCGGGTATTCATCCAGCGTGATGTTGTTGATGCCGACGACCCGGGTGGGGTGAAACGTGTGCTTGTCGATAAAAGCCAGCACTTGGTCGATGGCTCCGAGGATACCAGCATTCACAGTAAGCTGACCGCGGGGCTTGCCGGAAATTCTCGTGTCCGCGTAAGCATCGATGAGGATTTCGCACTGCGGAAACTGGTCACCAGGCCTTCGTCCAAAAAGAAGCAAGCCTGCGGCCGTGGCACAGTGCTGGTGTCGCTCGTCCTTGCGCCAAAGCAGACCGCGCGCGTGCAGCGCCTGACAAACTGATTCGTCTGAAACTCTGACCCCGGAACTTCCTACGACCTTTTCCGAAAACTGTCCGAGCAGCGATTCATCCAACGACTTCCAGGGAACTCCGGCTAGCGGGGCGGACTCGAAGGCCGAAGCCGCTTCGATTAATTCCTTACCACCCTGGGCCTCGTCGATCGTGGGCTCGATATGAAACTCCTCTGTCAAAGTCCGTGTTAATGCGGCGCGAACTTCCTCACGGAGGTCAAGCCGATCAATGAATCGCTTGTATGTATGCTTGTTCTTCCGAATTTCGTCAAAGAACGCCTTCGTTTCGAGCGAGCGCTCGCCATCAACGGCACTAGTGCCCTTTACGAAAATGATGGTTGGAACGTCCAGCTTTTGCGCGTGGCGGTATTCGTGATGCGTCGCCGAAAGCTTTCCGTCTCGATTGCCATAGTCTTTGTAAATCAGGAGCAGGTAGATCTGGCAGCCGTCCAGGCACTTTAAGTAAGGCTTACTTAATTTCCGAAAGGGTGCGGGTTCATATTCGAATAACACCGGCTCGCAATGCTGCATGAGGAAGGGATCGGTCGTGATGAGTGAACTGATTGCGACGCGCTCGCTCTCCAACTCCTTCTGAACAGAACTGACGAATACTTTGAGTTTGTTATGTCGCATTAGCAGCCTTGAGGATGGCCTGCGCGCCGACGTGGTAGTGTTCAATCTTCACGATGGGCTTCCAACCGAGCCGGGCCGGGTCTTCGATCTTGTGAAGTTCAGGAGTTGAAGCGCAGTTGAAGACTACGTAGAGAGAATAGTCCTTCTTCAATCTCTCGGCCGTCTTATACTCGTAAGTAGTCAACGCGACCTCGCCCACGCCGGCACGGCCTTTCACTTCGATGAATTTGATCTCGACGCATGTCTTTGGGTCATTCGCATCGAAGCGGCGTGAGATCTGTTTCCTCGGTAAGATTGTGCGCGTACATCTTACGGAACCTAACTTAACGCGGACTGAGAAAATTGCGGCTATGACACACGCCCTTACAGAATGTCGGCAGCAAGAAGCATTCTGTAAAGTAATCAGCAAACCGAACTCAACACAAAGTGGCTATTCACAAGGATAATCTCCTGGTTTGAAATCATCACGCCGGAATGCCCGCACACTGTTTTGCTCCCAGTCCAAGAAATCTTGTATCGTGAGAGTTTCAGCGCGGAGCAGTGATACTTACAAGCCTTGTTACCCACCCTGCCCCGAGTCGAGTTCGTCGCGAAGATACTTAACGAGTGAAGGAAATCTCTTGATTGATCAAAGGCGTTCGAGGTTTTGCCTGACCTTCGTTTAAGAAGTTGGTCCGTAAGAAGTCTCTCACCAGTAGTGATGCACATCGGGCCGAATGCGCGCTTCGTAAAGTTTCCGGACCGCATGCATTATTTCATCTGACAGCGGAGGTAGATCGCCGGCAAAGATGTTTTCTTCTACTTGTGACGGGCGTTTCGCTCCGGGGATTGCGCAGGTGACGGCATCAAACATCAAAATCCAGCGGAGAGCGAATTGAGCCATGGTCATTCCTTCGGGAACCAGCGCCCGCAATTCTTCGATTGCTTGCAATCCGGTTCGATAGTCAACACCGGAAAATGTTTCGCCCCTGTCAAAAGCCTCACCATGACGGTTGTAAGCGCGGTGGTCGTTTTGTGAGAACTGAGTTTGCGCGGTCATCTTTCCGCTCAGCATGCCCGACGCCAGCGGGACACGAGCGAGAATTCCCACCTTATGCTTTTTCGCCATATCGAAAAATATCTCGGCCGGGCGCTGCCGAAAGATGTTGAAAATAATCTGAACGCTTTGGACGTTCGGATACTCGAGCGCCTTGATACCTTCTTCGACTTTTTGCACGCTCACTCCGTAATTGCGAATTTTTCCCTGCTCAATCAAGTCATCAAGGGCGCTGAATAATTCGGGGTAGTAATAGACTTCCGTAGGTGGGCAGTGAAGCTGCAGCAGATCAAGCGTATCTGTTTCCAGATTCTGCAGGCTGCGTTCGATAAACTCGGTAATGTTCTTACCTGTGTAGCCGCCGGCGACGTGCGGATCCAAGCGACGTCCGGCCTTTGTAGCGATGATGATTTCCTCTTTGCGGTCGCGCTTCAACTGGGCCAGAAGGCGTTCACTGCGCCCGTCGCCGTAAACGTCAGCCGTGTCGAAGAAATTCACGCCCAGATCAACCGCGCGATTTAGAGCGGCGAGTGATTCTTTGTCATCCACCTCGCCCCAGGCGTTGCCGATTGCCCACGTGCCGAAACTGATCGTAGACACGCTCCACCCCGTTCGTCCCAGCTCTCGATATTTCATCTCTTTTAACTGTCTCCTTTCACCATTGAAAAACGAGCAACGAAACTGGTTTCATCTTCTGGGCCCGAAAGCGCCGAATGTAATTTACGAGTAACTTGATCTCTGATCCTGTCAACTTCCTGGCAAATGCCGGCATACGGCCTTTGCCACGACTGACGATTGAGACAAGACTTCGAGTATTCGTTATTTGAGAATGTTCTTTCCACCACGCCGGATCTGTGAAGTCGGGTGCTTTGTACAACGCTCCCAAGGGAGTGTCGCCGCGCCCGTCAACATCGTGGCAGCGAGCGCAATCGCGCCGGAAGATTTCTTCGGTCCGCTGCGCTGGGCGCGATTTGTTGCCTGGTGAACGACGTTGGTCAGGAGCTGCGGAGCCCGCGGCGCCAACTAAAACCGCTGTAAGTAAGAAGAGGACAAGACCGCTGAAAAGCAGCCGCTTGGTGTTTCGATTCATTCCGGGCGCTGCGATTGCTCCTTGTTTCATTCTCCGGGCGTTTTATTGTCCGGGGCGGCCAAGATCGTGAATATGCCAGTAGACGCTTTCGTTGCTCATCTCGGGATGCTTGCGCAGGAACTGATTGGCCAGCGGCAAGGCAGCAGGATCGTCTTTCAGATCAGCAAAGATCTTGCTTTCACGCCTGGCCTCATCATTCCGGCCCAGCTTCCGATAGATCAACATGAGGTTATAGTGGGCCCCCATATCTTCGGGATCGATTTGCAGGATCCTTTCGTAGCATTCGAGCGCACCTGGATAGTCGCGCTTGATTTTGCGAAGTTCGCCGAGCTGCTGCAGCGAGACGCGGTCGCGCGGAAAAGCAGCGAGCACCTGTTTGATATTATTTTCTGCCTGATCCAGTTGTCCTCGTTTGACGAAGATACGAGCCTGCTGAAACAGAGCGCGCATGTTTGTCGGATTGGTTTTGACAACCACATCCAGAATGCTCGCAGCCTCGTCATATTGCTCTAGTTCGATATAGGCCAGTGCGCGATTGACCTGGGCCATCGGCCAATACTTCTCATCAAGTTCAGCCGCGCGGCTGAAAGCGTCGATGGCCAGCGGATACTGGCGCTGATCGAATAGCGCGATCCCGTAGTTGTTCCAACGACGCCAGTCGGGCACAACAGTCTTATCGTTTGGATCAACCGTAACCGGGACATTGTCACCAACTCGCATAAGGTATTCGGTTGAGGCCATCGTTACGATGGGATAGTCGACTGATTTCCCCAGGACATAGTCGCTGAATACGCGCGTAAAACGCCGATAGCGCAGCCTCGCCGTGAGACGTATCGCGCCGTGAGTCGCAGCCGGAACGTGGAATTGATAACGAGCCAGGTCCGAGCGTCCGGAATTGATTTGATTGTTCTGGGCGAAGACGCGTGTGCGCCAAATGTGATGCTTGTCGTTGTACGTGCCGTCGGCTTTCACGAGATAGGTTTTATAGTTGTGCGCCGCCTCGTCCAGATAGCCGTTGGGCTTGATCAAGCCGGAGCGATAGAGCTCCTTGCCCGCTTCGTCACTAACCGTGAATTCCACAAACGCCTCATAGAAATCTCGTAGTTCCGGCGGGAAGGAGTGTCCGATGTTTTTGTTTGTAATCACAACTTCAGCAATGATGCGATCGCCGGCGTTGATCTTGAAGCTCTTGCGGTTGAGTGGCGCGATAAGCTCTTCTGCGCTTACACCCTGCGACTTCCGACGAATCGCAAAAATGTCGACGCCCAACTTGTCGTCCTGAAGAAACTTAGTCACGGCCTCGAGTTGATTGGGCCATTTGTAGAAGGTTGGTATCGCGGTATTCGCGGCGGCCCAGCGATGCGACGAGAGCTTTCCCTGCTTGGCAGACACGTCAAAGAGCGGGGCAGGCTCCTTCTTCATATGGCAGGAGTTGCAGGTTTCTTTGTCACGAACATAAAAAGGATGCGGCGATTCTTTGGAAAACGACGACTGCTGCAGTTCGTCTGCAACCATGAACGCGCGTAGAAACTTGTAATCGTTCAGCTCGTGCGGCACCTGCGATTTGTGACACGCACCGCAAAACTCCGGGCTTTTCAATAAGGGCCGCATTATCGCGCGGCGGTGCGAGGGGATATCATCGAGAATCTGCTGGTCCGTGACGTCAAGTAACCGCGTGCCATCTTGTTTGACTAACAACGCCGGCTCGCCCATCACGTAACCGCCGATGCCACGGTTGTTGCCCGCCTGAATCGAATGACAGGCGATGCAGGAAACACCGTCATCGTCAAAAGGTCGTTTTACTTTCGTATTCTTTGTCAGCGCTCCCGAAAAAAGCGCGGCCGGGTTATGGCATGACTCGCAGTGGCGCGTGAATTCAATTCCCTTCTGCGAGATCAGATCTTTTACATTCTTCTGGTAAAAGGGCTCGCGAAAAGCATTGCCATGCGCCGACTGTCGCCACTGCGCATGGGCGTCTGTGTGGCATTGTCCGCAACGCTTTGAAGCGATGAACATCTCGCCGGGAATGAAGGTGCCCGTAGTTGAGGTTGCGTTGCTGGGAGCAAAAGGATTTGGACCAAATTTAAAGTCGTAGGTTTTGGAGATTTCCTCGCTGTAGGCTGCAGAACTGACGGCCGGACTGGCGAGGCCTTCACTGTACACTAAGCGAAATCCCAACAACGCCAGAAACACAACAACCAACATTAGCGACGATTGAATTAGTAGTCTAAATTGTCTCTTGCGCATGATCTTACCCAACAAAAACTACCGCAGTCAGAAGAGGAAACAGAACCGAATTCTTTTTTCAAAACCTGGCGCCGTTTAGATAGCGGACATGTCCGCCACACGGACGGAGGGCCCAAGGGCCCAATCTAAACGGGCCAATGCTTCGCCGGTATTCGTGGCGATTCCTGTTTCGCAAGCAAAGCCGCTTTCACGGAGGCGGCTTTTAGGGCTTTACCACTCCCTTACCTTCAACGATTGTCAGTTGGCGATCTACGCCCGGTACCGTTACGACCTCGAGCGAACCATCGGGCCACTTTATCTCCAGCTTATCGATCCGAGTGGAGTCGCCCAGACCAAAGTGTAAGGTCATATCATTTTGCGAGCTGTAGCTTGCGCCGCTTATAACGTCCTGCCGCTGCCGAATTTTTCCCGTGGTGACGTACGCAATCGCGCCAATTGCTCCGCGCGGACTCTTCTTAGCTACATCTCCCACAAGGTTGAGTCCGAGCCAGTGTCCTGTTGGCGTGCTCACATTTCTCAAGATCGCGGGCTTTGAGTCGGCGTTGTTGATTACGACATCCAGTCGTCCATCACCATCGAGATCGCCAACAGCCAATCCGCGCGCACACCACGCCTGGGCAAGACCACTGCCCGGAGCGGCGCCTATTCTTGCGAACTTACCATTTCGAAGATTTCGGAAAAGCAATAGCTGCTGTGCGTAACTGGTACCCCACTGATGGTCGTCAACGGTTGGGTAGACATGGCCGTTGGCGACAATTAAATCGATCCATCCATCGTTATCGTAATCAAGAAAACTCGTTCCCCATCCGAGAAAGGGGATCGTGACCTCACCGAGCCCGGCTTGGAACGTTACATCGGTAAAGTTGCCATCGCCGTCGTTGTGGTAAAGGACGTTCGAATCGTCGGAGAAATTTGTAATGTGGAAATCTAAACGGGAATCGTTGTCGTAATCTCCGACTGCGAGACCCATGCCGGCCTGTTCGCGCCCATTCTCATTAAGCGCGACGCCCGAAGGGTATCCGGTTTCTTCAAACGTTCCATCGCCTTTATTGATATAGAGTTGTTTCGGAGTCGAGTCGTTGACGACGATTAGATCCAAAAGATTGTCATCATTGGCGTGCACGAAAGCCGAGGAGAAGCCGTAATACTTTTGCGGATCGTTAACGCCCGCCTTTACGCTTACATCTTCGAATGTGCCATCAGCCTTCTGATGGTAGAGTTTATCGCCTTCTCCCACCAGGCCGCGCGGACCACACATCACAGGCACACCGCGAAACTGACAGAAGTTTTGGCCCACTCCGCCGGGCTTGCCGGCTTCACTCGGATTCGGAGGCAAATCATTGAGATCGATCTCCGCGTAACCAGGCACAAACAGATCGAGCCGGCCGTCGCCATCATAGTCTCCCCAGCTTGCGCCGGTACTCCAGCCCTTGCGCGCTACCCCGAGCTTTTCGGCAACATCGGTAAAGGTGCCGTCGCCGTTGTTGTGATAAAGCCGAGACACGCCGAAGTTAGTAACGTACATATCGGGCCGGCCATCATTATCATAGTCGCCAACAGCGACGCCCATTCCCCACCGTTCATTCGCCACCCCGGCTTTGTCAGTTACGTCTTCGAACTTCCAATCGCCGAGGTTGTGGTAAAGCGCCGCACTGGGGGCCTTCTCTTTTCCCTGCATTGCCGGAATCGTCGAGCCGTTCACAAGGTATATATCGGGCCGGCCGTCACCATCGTAGTCAAATATGGCGACTCCTCCCGACGGCACTTCGAAGATGTAGTTCTTGTCCGGGGTACCGGCACGATGGCGGAAACTTTGCAAGGCTGTCTTGTCTACCACGTCTTCAAAGATCATGGGCGCTTTCGGATCCGCGATGCCGACGGTGCGCTTGGACGTGTAGGTCAGCGCAGCCCCTGTGGAGACACCGCCCATCGGCTGTGGCGATTCGGGTTTCTTCGGCACTGTCTGCCCGAAGAGGGTCGATGAACCAAGCAAAGATAAGAAAAGGAGCAGCCCAATACCTTGAGGATAGACGCGACGAGACTTCAGTTTAGTCATTTGGAATCGGTACCGGTGAATTGCTGCTTCGCTTGATCAATTAGACGATTATTGCGTTCGTACGAAATCATGTTTTCGTTTCCGCCTTCCGCTTTGGGCGGATATTGATGCCGCTGGTAAACCGGATATGCCTCGGTGCGCAACTGTGCCGTCATATGATGTCCACGCCGAGTGCCACGTTCGTGACGCACTGCGGAGATGTCGATCGGCGCAACTACGATTCTCTCGCCTGGACCCGGAGATGCCTGGGCCAGAAGGCGGCCGTCGAAGTCAACAACCTGACTGCCGCCGGGCCAGGAATACGGTGGATAGTGTCTTAGGCTCGCGCCTTGATTTGCCGCTACCACATAAGCGGCGTTCTCGATTGCGCGCGCTCTGTTAATGACCGTCCACCAATCCATCGGTTCCGTTGCGCCCCAGGGATCCATGTACGCGGAAACACGTAGCAACACCTCCGCACCATTCGCGGTAAGCTGCCGCATAGCCTCAGGAAACAACCAGTCGTAACAAATCGCGCAGCCAATCCGACCTATCGGGGTGTCGGCAACGGGAAACAGAGGCTCGTCGTAGCCTTCGAGATCATGCGGACTAGTATGGACCTCGTAAGGAATCCAGGTGTTGACCTTGCGATATTTATAAAGAATTCCTTCCGGACCAATTAAACAGGTTGTATTGAACACATGGCCGGGCCACTTCGGATCAACCTCGAGCATTGAGCCACTTTGAATATATATGTCGTGTTCGCGCGCTTTCTGTGCAAGTCGTTCCGTGTGCTCGTTGGGAATCTTGACGGCGAGTTTTTCGATCAACTCCTCAGCGGTTGGAAAGACCGGAGCCGAATGGGCGAACTCAGGAAACACTACGAGGCGCAACGGCAAGAAAGGCGCCGCCCCTGCCACTGCCGAATCGACCATCGACAGCATGCGGTCTGTGTTTGCGCGCATGGCACGTCGATCGATGGGGTTCGGCATGTCTGTCTGACAAGCGGCCACTGAATATCGGATGTGTCCCATAGAAAACGTAAACTCGTCAGCACAGATAGTGTTTAAGTGTACTCACTCCTTTCAATTGTGCAACTCTCACTCAACGATCGCCCCAAAATCCTTCGCGCGACCTTCATTTCGGTAAACTATTCGTCCGTCAACTCCTATGATCGACCCAGCTGGATCGACGATATCTTCGCCTTTAATCTGACCCTCAGTATCTAGAACGAGAGACGTATACCTAACTGGATCTCGCGACCCGGCGTCGCCGCTTCCGTGATTGTGCCGAATTGCGGAGTGTTTACGAAGCGGTTGGGCGTTCCCAGATTCGTATGGTTGAGTGCATTAAAGGCTTCCGCGCGAAGCTGGAGTTTTATGTTTTCGGTCATGGCAAACTCGCGTTGCAAAGCCAGGTCGAGGGTTTGCCTGCCGGGACCATAAACTGTGTTTCGCCCGACGTCTCCGAAAGTGAAGGCCGCTGGGGTAGCAAACGCGGCGGTATTAAACCAATGGTCGGCCGTATGCGTGCCGGGGCCGAACACTGGCTGGCCTGTGTAGTTGGCACGAATTGGGTTTTCACCCAACAGCGTGCCCGCATTGGCAGTGTCGCCGAATACCGAGATAGTAAAAGGAAATCCGCTTTGTGCCTGATATACGGCCGAGAGACGCCAATCCCTGGTGACCGTGTGCATAAAACCAGATCTACCCCATGCCGGAAGATCGTAGACGGCGCTCAGAGCAAAGCGATGGCGGATGTCACAGGCAAGGCCCTTCTCGGCGCTAAGGTTAGCATTATTTTGCGGAGCGGCTGACTCGAACATCGGCGACCGGAAGTCGGGAGCGTCGCTGAGGCTCTTCGCAAATGTGTAGTTGGCCAGGAAGGTCCAGCCGCGGGTAAAACGTCGCCGGACGTTGACGTAACCTGCGTCGTACCAGCTTTGCGCGGAATTCTCTAAGAGGTTAATGCCGCTCACTGGAAACGTCGTATTGGCGATGGTGAGGTTATCGGGTAAAACCATACCCGGCAGGAAACTTAAAGTCTTGAATGGCCGCCGCGGCCCGATTGCCCCTGGTCCTGGAGCAGCGTTATTGATCAAATGCGATCGTTGTAGATGTACTCCGTGCGATCCGAGATAGCCGAGTTCCAGCGTAGTCTCGGAGCCCAGACTCTTCTCCACTGAACCGCTCCACTGCTCGATGTATTGTGGTGGCGCGTTGACCTCGAAAGCAGCGAAGCTGACTGTGGTCGTCCCCAGAACCGCTGGTGCAAAATTGAAATGATTGGCAACGATGCCGGCGGCCGGAGTGAAGTTATCGCTCTGCTGCGTCTCGGGAAAAACATAGGGGACATTGTGACGCTGATTACACCAGGTATTCATATCCACGGGTGTGAAGAAAATGCCAAAGGCCGCGTGAAGAACCAGCCCGCGGCTCGGAATGCTATGCGAGATGCCTGCGCGAGGAGCGAATTTGAGTTTGTTTGGGTAATTCAAACCCTTCGGAAAGCCCTGCTGTCCGCCGATGAAAACGAAAGGCACACCATCCTTGAAGACGAGATTGGTGTTCGCGTAACGAATGTCCGTTAGCGGACTCATATACTCGTAGCGCACCCCGATCTGGACTGACGTGTTGCGAGTTAGCTGAAAGCTGTCCTGGACAAACGCATCCGCGTACCACTGTCGCAGTTGCATCTGGGGAATACCCGCCTGGCGTTGCTTCACTGCCGGCAAGCCGAGCAGGAAACTGGCGAGTGCCAAGCCCGTACCATCGTTAGTCGCTGTTTGAGTAGTGAACCCATTGGTAAACTGATAGTAACCTCGGTTTTGGAAGAACCCCCACATCGGCCAAATGAAATAGCGGTAACTACCGCCAAACTTGAGACTGTGGCGGCCAACCTGCCAGTTCAGCGTGTCGCGTGCTTCCAGAATCGTATCCCAGGCGTGCATCGGTGTGGCGATGTAGGTGTCGCCCATGCCCGAGTAACCCTGCACGTTGAACCACGGCGCGCCAAAGGCACCCTTGCCGCCAAAACCAACTCCCGTAATTCCGAGTTGAGAGACGATGTCGTTAGAAAAGCTGTTCTCGGAAGTGCGATGCATCGACAGGCGCGAAACTGTAATGTTGGCCATGTTCACAACGCTGGGACTGATGATGCGATTCCAGCCGACCGTGCCATTCTGAGAGAGGTTGTCGTGAATGGCGCCAAAGCCGGGCAAGTTCTGCGGCATGAAACCTCTCTCACTGCTAAATGAATACCGCGCGAACAGGCTGTCACCGTGATGCAAGTTTTGATCGAATCGGACCGTCGCTTGATCGGTTTTGTGGTGTTCATTGCGCACGTCGAGATAGTTGTTGCAGTCAGCGCCGGCGCCCACGACCAGCGGTATTCCCATCATCGTCATGCCGCAGCCATTCATTCCCCTGTCCATGTTGGGGCGAGGAACATATTGGTTTAGAAACAGCTGGGCCTTCTTATCAATCAGATTCTGCGGAATGACGTTTCCGGGGAAGGGATCACGAATCACCTGCGGATTGCTCGGGCTGACCGGCTTTGTCGAATCGAAGTTCGGATTTGGGTGCGCGCTGAAAGGGTTGAAGATCGTAGTGCCGCTCAGGCTGAAATCACCACTGATCTCATCGGCGGTCGGCACTGTATCAATCATCGTGTCGGACTGTGTTAGCCGCAAGCCTTCGTAGTTGACGAAGAAAAAAGCTTTGTTCCGGATGATTGGGCCGCCCAGCGAGCCGCCAAAATTGTTTCTTACCAAATGGTTCGACGAGTCCATCTGATTAAAGGCGCGCGCATCGAGTACATTGTTGCGCAGAAACTCGTAAGCAGTTCCGTGAAACTGGTTCGTGCCGGTTCGCGTCACGATATTGACCTGGCCCCCGCCGGCGCCACCCATTTCGGCCGTGTAGCTTCCCGTCTGTACTTTGAATTCCTGCACGGTGTCAGGCGAGGGACTCAGGTTAAGAGTATTGAAGGTCGGATCGGTGTTGGTAGCGCCGTCCAGCAGGAAATAGTTCGCGTTGGGCCGGTTGCCGCCGATGCTGACCGCCGAGCGTTGTCCCGGCCGCCAGTACAACGGACTCATATCACCAGCCTGCGCGCCATGACTTTCGTGCGCTCCCGGAACCGTGAGCACCAGATCGATTAACATGCGCCCATTGAGTGGCAGGTTCCTAATGGAAGTTGGCTCTACAACCTCACCCAGGCTCGCATCTGTCGTCCGTAACACGTTCACTGTTTGGGTCTCGACCTGCACAGTGGTGCTTAGGGAGGAGAGGTTCAGGTTTACATCAAGTGTCATCTGCTGGCCGACCTCAAGACGTACCGTCTCGGTAAAAAGCGCAAATCCCGGGGCCTGCAAGGTAAGTTTGTAAGCGTCCGGCAGCAGGCCTGTGATTTGGAATATCCCCTGCTCGTTGCTGCTGACGTGCCGAACTGAGTGCGTACTATCCGAGGTGAGCTGCACCGAGACTCCCGGAATTGCCTGGTGCTGGGGATCGTAGACGGTACCGCTCAGGCTCGCATAATTGCTTTGAGCAACAACGGGAAACGCGGCAAACGATAGGAGAAGCGCTGCTCCAGCAAACAGGAAAAGCCCCAACGATTTTTCGATTGTGGTCAAGCACCGAACGAAAGCAAGATTCATGATCTCTTCACCTCAGGTCTGGTTGGCTTCGCAATGAAACGATGGAAGGAGTTAGTCTTTCGTGGGCTCGACCAGTATCGCGCCGACTCAAGTCATGAGTCGCCATGAACCAGGAGTAGGCTTTTGAGCCATTCCCGTTTTGCGTAGTATTGGTGGAGCCCGGTCCCAGGAACAAAATCGTATCAACTCAGCGCTTGTCGTCTTAGGTCTGCAACAAACTAAGGTAGGAATAAAAGCTTTGAATCAAAGAACCCAGGACCGGGGAATTGGTGAATAACGGGCGCAGAATAGCAAGACAATTGGCCGTTGTCATGGTTCGCAAGTTGGCCCTGCGTATCAAACTTTAGTTGGAGATAGGCCTTACTCAACAAACGGGAATTCCTGGACGACAACTCTCCAAGAGCGTCTCTGTCGGTCTCTTTTCCCGAGTTTTCACACTCTCTGAGTCGCGCACGGATCTCGCGCGCGCTCTCTCTATTCCCGCCCCACACCCAGAGCATCCGCCACACGGTTGATATAGTTGAACCATGAAGCAATCAAAGTAATCTGCAGTATCGCTTTATCATCAAATCCAGCGGCCCGTAGGCGCTCGTGATCCGCCGGCGATATGCGCGTGGCATCCTTTGTGACCTGCACAACGTAACCAGAACCAATCAAAAGGCCCGTATTGCCCGGACGTTTGGCGGATATTAATAAGCGCTATCGCTTGCTCCTAATTGTTTTTATGTGGCACTTAAAAAGGGGATGGTCCCGGGTTGGAAACTAACTGGGTGCCTAAGGGCTTGTTTAGGTCTGCAACAAACTAAGGTAGGAAGTTTGCCCTTGAAGCGCCCCAACCCGGGACCACTGAATCGTCAGAACGCGTGCAAAGTAGCACCAGAAGCGATCGCTGTCACCCTACCGACGATTGAGTTTTATGTCCAACTTTAGGTGGAGGGTCGCTACGATCGAGAGCGCGGTACTAACGTCAGGCCCGGGAGAACATGCCGGTGAACCAGGTGCCTGAGAGAATTTGGATCTCCACTCGCTGGTGTCACGACAAATGCACCAGCACCAGAGATGCTAAGGCTTGTTGAAGTGAACAATGCCACGCTGGAGTGCTGTCGTCGCAGCTTGTGTCCGGTCGGTCACGCCCAGCTTGCTGAGGAGGTTATTGATATGACTCTTTACCGTGGCTTCGCTGATATTCAAGATCCCGGCTATTTCTTTGTTACTCCT
>DIYZ01000186.1:0-21057 GCA_002427845.1 Chloracidobacterium sp. UBA6041
TACCCTGAAAGGGTTGAATAGAGCACAAGCTATCTCACTGTGAGCATGATTTGCGTCGATGGTGTTGTCGAACCCTTTCAGGGTTCAAAAGGAATTGGAGGTGTCGGTCTCCCGGCGTGTTACGCCGGGCTAAGTTATCGAACGCCTTCGGCGTACCGCGGTCGCAGATGAGAGCGATGCGTCAAGTAGAGAAGTTGCGAAGCGGACTAATGAACGGCTGTGCCGCCTGATGTGCCGAAGGTCTTTGACCTTCCGCGCGGACGTTAATTCAATCCGGGGCTGCGCCCCGGGGCGTAGCCCCAAATCAAATTACAAACTAGTTCGGTGGGGCAGAGAGCGGGGTCCCCACGCGGGCAGCCCGCGTGGGGTGCTGGTCCGCCACCGCACATCGGGCGGCGAAGCAGCGCGGGGATTGGCTAGCAGCTTGTCACTCAGATGCCAGGTAATCCTGACCAGCAGTTGCTTGAACCGATGACCTTCTAATTGCGAATCAGACGCTCTACGGACTCATCAATGCCGCCACGCCGAAGGCGTTAAATAACTTAGCCCGGCGTAACACGCCGGGTTAGGACCGCCGACATCAATCCCATCGCCACACAGGTTCCTACCCTGAAAGGGTTGAATAGAGCACACACGCTATCTCACCGTGAGCATAACCTTGGGTCGATGGTGTTGTGGAACCCTTTCAGGGTTCAAAAGGAATTGGAGGTGTCGGTCTCCCGGCGTGTTACGCCGGGCTAAGTTATCGAACGCCTTCGGCGTTCAACGCCGTCTCAGCGGGTTGTAATAGCCAGTGATTCCGTTGAGAACGTATTGAACGGCGAGGGCGGCAAGGACGATGTCGATCACGCGCGTGTCTCTCTGATGAAATTGGGTGAATGCCACGTTCACCCACCAGCCGCAATCATACGCACCGAATAAATCGAAAAGGCCAAATACTCCGAAGGCGTAAGAATAATTTAGCCCGGCGTAACACGCCGGGTTAGAATGCCCCCCACCCTACAAACCGCTCATTCGTTCCTACCCTGAAAGGGTTGGAGAACTCTCACCCTTGACCGCTCAACACTCGAATAAACAAGCGAAGGAGCCCCTTCATGTCACAATCTCTCTCAAAGATCTGGACGCATCTCATCTTCTCAACCAAAGAGCGTTATCCGTTTCTCTCCGATGAAACCATACGGCACGACATGCACGCCTACCTGGCCTCTATTCTAAAAGCGAATCAATGCCCGACGCTTCTCGTTGGTGGAGTTTCCGATCACGTGCATTCGCTCTTTGTCCTTTCCAAGAACCATTCGATCGCCAGTATTGTCTGGGCGATCAAACGCAGCTCATCCAAATGGGTGAAAGGGCAGGGAGCGAGTCTGAGAAAATTTCATTGGCAGGAAGGTTATGGAGCGTTTTCTGTGAGTCAGTCGCATGTCGAGCAAGTGCAGAAATACATTCTCAAGCAGGAAAAGCATCATCGAAGGAAAACATTCCAGGATGAGTTTCGCGAGGTCTTGAGAAAATATGAGGTGGACTACGACGAGCGGTATGTGTGGGATTGATGATGTCACCGAACCCTTTCAGGGTTCAAAAGGAATTGGAGGTGTCGGTCTCCCGCGTGTTACGCCGGGCTAAGTTATCGAACGCTTTCGGCGTTCAGGCCACCCGCTTACGCAGGTGGTTCTGAGAAGCCCTCCCTTACGGTCGGGCTACTGCCCCGATCAATCCACCCACTCAAGCAGGTGGTTCTGACAAAGCCCCACCTGACGGTCGAGCTACTGCATCAACCCTTGCCTCTAGCCGTTACCCAAGCCTTGGCCTTTCGTGCCGTTGGCGCTATATACGAAGTTCCAAGCTAGGCCGTATCCTGTTACTAAAGGCACAGCGGATGAAGAATCTTGAATGGCGACAATGGTTGGTGGTGTTGGCGTTTGTGCTGGTTGTGTCCCTGACCGGGCTCTTTGCAGTTCGCACAGTGCGGCGCGCGGTTTACTGGCACAATCACCAGGACGAACCGATTCGCCCCTGGATGAACCTTGGCTACATTGCACACTCATATGATGTGCCGCCGTGGGTGCTGCATCAGGCGCTCGGCTTACCTCCCAAACCTGACAGGCGTCCAATCAGAGAAATTGCTCGCGCGCAAAAGCGCTCCGTCAATGAAGTAATCGCCATTTTGCAAAATGCGATCGTCCATTCGCGACCCCCTTACACTCGTCCTCCAGACGCGCCACCGCCGCCGCGAGATCAGGGACGGGCGCCATGAATATCACCGATCAATTGCTGGCGGCGCTGTTGGTCTACGGCCTGCCGGTACTCTTTGGCATCATCCTCATTTGTTCTATCGGCATTCCTTTTCCCGTTAGCTTGATGCTGGTGGCCGCCGGTTCATTTATCGAACAAGGTGAAATGAAACTGTGGCAAGTGATCGCGGCAGCAAGTGTGGCTGCGGTGCTGGGCGATCAAATCGGCTACGGTTTAGCTCGCTGGGGTGGCCGTCGTTTGATAAAACGAATCAGTCGCAAAATCGGCGCCGCAGACAAAATCAAAGAGGCGGAAGCATTTACTAAACGCTGGAGTGGCGCGGGCATTTTTCTTAGTCGCTGGCTGGTGACGCCGTTGGGACCCTGGGTGAATGTGACGAGCGGAATCGCTGCCTATCCCTGGCGACGCTTTCTGCTTTGGGATGCACTCGGCCAAGTGCTCTGGGTCGCTCTCTACGTCATCCTCGGATACATCTTCAGTAATCGTGTTCAAGCTATCGTTGAAATCCTGGGCAATCTCGCTTGGGTAGTTGTTGGCCTTGTGGTTACAGTCATCCTTGGCCGGAAGTTAGTGCCTATGTTCGCCCGGAAAACGTAGTTATGAAGCAGCAATCCAACGTATAATCAACCCATAAACCGGATGGAATTTACTGAGATTCTGCGAACGACGCGCGCTGAGGGCAAAATTATGATCCGCTGCGCTCAGACTTCTATCGACACGGAGACTCAGTCAACGACGTTACGGAGGCGCAATTATGAACAGACGTTACTTTCTATCATCATCTATCGCCCTGGGAGCGCTGGCGGCGGTTTCGAGGCTGTCGCTTGTAAACGCAGCTTCATTCCTGGCGGACGGTAAGCGCTCCAAAGCGACTTCTAAAAGAATCAAAAAAGTGATTAAGACAGATGCAGAATGGAAACGCATTCTTACGCGAGAGCAGTACAACGTGACGAGGCAGAAGGGGACTGAGGCGCCTTTTTCGAGTCCCCTCAACGACATTCACGAGCAGGGAATTTTTGAATGCGTTGCATGTGAGCTACCGCTGTTCAGCTCCAAGGCAAAGTTTGATTCGGGCACCGGCTGGCCGAGTTTCTATGAGCCAATCGCGAAAGAGAACGTGCGTGAACAGGTGGATAACAGTCTCTCGGAGACTCGCACGGAAGTGTTGTGCGCGAGATGCGATTCACATGCCGGTCACGTTTTCGAGGACGGACCGAAACCCACCGGCCTGCGCTATTGCATGAACGGCGTGGCGTTGAAGTTTGTGAAATCGTAACGACCGTTGAATAGTGGCGGAATACATGGGTTGAGTTTCAGCATCAGCTCGCTAGGTTCGACGTTCGAGTTTTCACACAGTCTCTAGCGCTCGGTTCCGTATTAGTACGTGCGCAGTTTCTTTGAGCTACTGGCCAGCATGAGTCGATATAAGAAATCGCAAAGAGCACAAAGATCTGCCGTGCCGATTCTGATAGTTCCCATATTCCCGATACAAAATATATCCTGCATTTGACATATAGAGAATGTTGGCGTAGGGTGGTGTCGAACCGAGTCCAGCTTACTCCGCTCTCAGCTCCTCTGGGATCTTCCAGATCACCTGATAATCCACAGCTCAATCACTAGAAAGCCAGGGCGTCATACGTTCCCCCAACCAGTCTCAGGATCAGGGCGAACTATGACCATAAGGCAAACTTAGAAAGCCCATAAGGAAGATAATCAGATTATGAAGACGAATATCACACCATTACATGACCGCGTGATCGTGAAGCGCATTGACGAAGGCGAACAGGTGCGCGGCGGCATCATTATCCCCGACAGCGCCAAAGAGAAACCGCAGGAAGGCGAAGTGATTGCTGCCGGATCAGGCAAGTACAAAGAAGACGGAACGCGCCAGCCCCTGGATGTTAAAGCCGGCGACCGTATTTTGTTTGGCAAGTACACCAGTTCTGAAATCAAGATCGACGGTGAAGAGCTGTTGATCATGCGCGAGGACGAGATTCTCGGAATCATCACGCGCGCTGGTGCGGCTGCCGGAGGCAAAAAGAGCAAATAGTTTGATGGCGCCTTTGCAGCCCGCGACAGCGGGCGATAGAGGAGACGGTTTAGCAATTGTGCACAATGAATTTTGTAAGGACTGTCGCCCGTTTCACGGGCTCAGGATTTGATGTTGCATGAATCCTGGGGCTCACGCCCCAGGCTGTATGCTTCCGCCTGCTCCGCAGGCTCGTTGTAGGGTGCACATAGAATGTCGGAAGTTTTGGTTCAGTTTTGATTTGGAGAAAAGATAAAAATTATGGCAAAGCAAATAGTGCATGGCGAAGAGTCACGTGCGGCAATTCTGCGTGGCGTTAATCAACTCGCCGACGCAGTGAGAATCACGCTCGGTCCGAAAGGACGCAACGTCGTTCTCGGTAAGGCGTATGGCAGCCCGACGATTACCAAAGACGGCGTGACCGTCGCAAAAGAGATTGATCTTAAAGATTCGATGGAGAACATGGGCGCGCAGATGGTGCGCGAAGTGGCCTCCAGGACCAGCGACGTCGCTGGCGACGGCACCACCACCGCCACCGTGCTGGCGCAGGCGATCTACCGCGAAGGCGTCAGGACCGTCGCGGCGGGCGCAAACCCGATGGCCTTGAAGCGTGGCATCGACAAAGCAGTTGAGCGCGCGACTGCGGCGATCAAGAGGCTGTCGAAGCCAGTCGCGGGCGACATGATTGCGCAGGTCGGCACGATTTCGGCCAACGGCGATGCAGCTATCGGCGAGTTGATTGCCGAAGCGATGGTGAAGGTTGGCAAAGACGGAGTGATTACGGTTGAAGACGCGAAGACGATGGAGACGGATTTGGAATTTGTCGAAGGGATGCAGTTTGATCGCGGCTATCTTTCGCCTTACTTCATCACCAACCCCGAAAAGATGGAAGCCGTGCTCGATAATCCGGTGATTTTGCTGAGCGAAAAGAAGATTGCTTCGATGAGAGACTTGCTGCCGATTCTTGAGCAGGTCGCCAAGTTGGGCAAGCCGATTCTGATCGTCGCAGAAGACGTTGAAGGGGAAGCCCTGGCAACACTCGTGGTTAACAAACTGCGCGGCACGATCAACGTGGCCGCAGTGAAAGCTCCCGGCTTCGGCGATCGTCGCAAGGCCTTGCTCGAGGACATTGCAGTCCTCACCGGCGGCAAAGTGATCAGTGAAGACCTCGGCATCAAACTCGAGAACGTCAAAGTCGAAGACCTGGGACGGGCCAAGAAGGTCACGATCGACAAAGACAACACGATCATCATCGATGGCGCCGGCGACACAAACGCCCTGCGCGCCAGGGTAAAGACGCTCAAAACGCAAATTGAAGACACCTCGTCAGATTATGATCGCGAAAAACTGCAAGAGCGTCTCGCGAAACTCGTGGGCGGCGTGGCAGTGATTCGCGTTGGCGCAGCCACTGAAACTGAACTTAAAGAGAAGAAGGCGCGCGTTGAAGACGCGATGAACGCGACCCGCGCGGCTGTTGAAGAAGGCATCGTGGCGGGCGGAGGAGTGGCCTTGATTCGCGCGGCCAAGGCGTTGGACAAGTTCAAAGCATTCGAAACAAATGAAGACGGCGAAACGATTGGCGATGAAGACGAGCAGATTGGCGTCAACATCATCAGGCGCGCGCTTGAAGAGCCGTTGCGTCAGATCGTACAGAACGCCGGCAAAGAAGGCGCCGTGATAGTCGAGAAAGTTCGCGCTAACAAAGACCCGAACTTCGGCTACAACGCCGCCACTGAAACTTTTGAGGACCTGGTGGCCGCGGGGATTATCGATCCCGCGAAAGTCACGCGTTGCGCGTTGCAAAACGCCGCATCAATCGCGGGCTTAATGCTAACAACCGAAGCCCTCATTTCTGAGCTACAGGAAGATGACAAGCCACGGGCAATGCCCGGCGGCATGGATATGTAAGTCCCAACGTCCTTTAGCAAATTGGGAAGCTACCATGTTCCGCATGCGGCTTCTGTTAAGTCCCGAAGGGGAAAAGGTAAGAAAATTATGTCTATGAAACTTTATGTTGGTAATCTCGCGTTTGAAACGTCGAGCAATGATTTGGAAACACTGTTCGCGAAAGCGGGCAAGGTCGAAAGCGTATCTTTGATTGAAGATCGCGAAACGGGTCGCTCACGCGGCTTCGGCTTCGTCGAAATGTCAACCAAGGAAGAAGGCGCCGCGGCTGTTCAGCAGTTCAACGGTACGGATCTGGGCGGGCGGACGCTGAAGGTTAACGAAGCCAAGCCCCGCGAAGATCGCGGCGGGGGTGGCGGCGGTCGCAACGGCGGCTCGCGTTACTAATTCGCAGTTTGCTGCTTTTCACAGGCCTTCGGCGTGGACAATTCCGCCGGGGGCCTTTTCTTTGTTGACGCTGGTGATTTTGAGCGCCAACGGCGCGACACGTAACAGCCAGGGGCTATCTAACCTGTTTCAATGGTGACAGATAATCCAGGGTTGCTATATCCAGGGTGTTTATCCTGGGCTGGAATTTGCGCACGGCTTCGGCGTGCCCGATGCCGTTATCGCTGAACAAAGAGCGCTGAACAAAATGCCTTGAACAAAGGGGGACCCTCTGTCGTAGCTCAACTGACTTTCCTAACGCGGCAAACGGCAAGATAATGCTTCGCGGAGACCACTGAAACAGCCATGTATTGTCCGCAGTGTGGTACTGAATCTTCCTCGGGCCTGCAGTATTGCCGGTCGTGCGGGGCCAATCTCAAGGTGATTGGCAAGGCCGTTTCGCTGAGCGAGGCGATTGCCCGTAGTGATCGCGGACCGCTGCCAAAGATCAAAGAGATGATGAAGAACCTGAAGGTTGAGCAGGTTACCGAAGACATCTCGCACGCGCTGGACCAAATGAACAAAGAAATCGTTCGCAGCTCGGATGACCCTACTCCTCACGAACCCTGGTGGCTCGAAGGTAGGAAGAAGAAGACAGCGGAGCAGCGGCGAGAGAAGCACCTGGTTACCGGCACGATTTCGCTCTTCAGCGGCATCGGTCTCGCAACCTTTCTTTACTACCTGACCGGTGCGCTGGTGTTGAGACTGCCGCCGGATTTCGTTGCCAGGGTGCCTTTTGAAATAGAACCAGTGGTGCGGATTCTGTGGCTTCTGGGTTTGATGCCGGCGCTCGCGGGCGTGGGCCACATTATCGCAGGGCTCTTGATCAGGCCGGATCCTCCAAGGCAGATTGAGGCTTCGAAACCGGCACTGGAATTAAGCGAAAGCGAACCCATTGTTCGAACCGCGCCGGCAAGTGTTACAGAGCGCACTACCAACATTCTTGAGCGTAAGCTCAGTGAAGGCCGTGAATCTTAAGCCGTAAAGCTTCCGCACCCCTGGGCTGTATCAGCGAACTCGCATGAACCGCTCTCGTACGGGTCACTGCCTCTTAAGAGTACGTAGCAATCGTGTTTAGAGGTTGAAAAGCCCGATTTCTTATGGGCACGCATCTTGCCGTAAAAGGTGACGAAGGAATTCGAAGGGGGATATTAATGCAAAAGTCTTTGGCTACTCAGATGAAAAAGTATATCGCGATTGGGCTGATGTTGTTGACGCTCATGTTCTCAGTGGGACCGGTCAGCTCGGCTCAAACGAGGCGTCACCGGCGGTATCGAACGCATCGATCTTTCTGGCAAAAGCATCGTGACAAACTGACGGTGGCCGGCACGACTGCCGCGGGAGCGGGGATTGGCGGCCTCGCTGGTGGAAAGAAAGGCGCACTGATCGGCACGGGGGTCGGTGCTGGAAGCGGAGCTCTTTACACCTACAAAATACGGAAGCGACATCGTCGCTACTAACATTAGGCAGGACATCCCGGTCGGGCCTGTTGACGCCAAACGTCTAAACAGGCTCGACGTCAGCTTCGGCAAGGTTGCCGACGGCACTGACCAGTTCGTGGAGTTGGACGGGCTTAGGCACGAACATATTAAAACCCGCAGACAAAGGTACGCGCTCGATCTTCTATACGAACGTATGAAGTCAAGGCAATAGCCGGCGTGAATTTTCCCGTTGGTGCTTCGAGCGTCCTTACCTTACCAATTAGTTCTCAAGTGCCATGACGATGTCGTGGCACTTATCAATTAGTGAATAGCGGTCTTCGCCCGGCGTCGCCAAATCCGATACCAGCACACTCGATTGTGCCGCCGTGAAATTCTACCAGGTGCCGCACGATAGCTAATCCCAAACCGAGTCCGCCGTGTTGGCGCGTGGTAGTGCCGTCCGCCTGGCGGAAGCGGTCGAAGATAAACGGAAGGAAAGCGGGACTGATGCCCTCACCGGTATCGCTTACCCGGAGCTGCAAGTTACACCCGGCGCGCTGGACTCTGTCTTCGATGCGACCGCCGGAAGGCGCTAACCTATAGATTCACAACGGGAGGATCGGTAAGATGTGTTTAGCCATTTTTTGGCTGCGCTTCAGCGCCGTTCCGACTCTGATGTTTATGAAATTTGAAGGAGTGGTTTCGGCAATGTTTGAAGATCTTTTGGGAGGATTTCTTGATTAAAACCAAGGACCGGTTCGCCAACTTTTACGTAACTATTACCTGCGCATCTCTGGTTCAGGTTTAGGATTAGAATTCCGTGATTTTTTTGGCATCCGCGGACGTGGAATTACTTGCTAATTTGCGAAGGAGCATGCGATGAAAGTTCTATTAGTGAACCCGGAATTTCCCGACACTTATTGGAGTTTTCGTCACGCATTGCCCTTCGAGCGCAAATGCTGTGCGTTTCCGCCGCTGGGGTTGTTGACTGTTTCTGCACTGCTGCCGAAGTCGTGGGAACGACGCCTGGTCGATTTGAATGTGCGGGCGCTGAAATCTTCTGACATCGAGTGGGCTGATATGGTTTTTGTTACCGGCATGCTGGTGCAGAAAGATTCTCTGCATGAGGTTGTGCGGAGATGTAAGGCAATGGACAAGCGCGTGGTGCTTGGTGGGCCATACGTGACGACTGCAATCGAGGAGGCGCCCGAAGCTGACCACATTTTCTTGGGAGAAGCTGAAACGACGCTGCCGCAGTTTGTCGCAGATCTCCGTAGTGGAGAAGCGAAACAGCGCTATCGGGCTGCTGAGCGGCCTCCTCTTGCAACGACTCCGGTCCCCGATTTTCATATCGCGGACTTGAAACGTTACAGCTCGATGTCAGTGCAGTATTCGCGCGGTTGCCCGTTCAATTGCGAATTCTGCGACATCATCGAAATCTATGGCCGGGTGCCGCGCACCAAAAGCAACCAGCAAATACTTGCCGAGCTTGATGCGCTGCTGCGTCTTGGGTGGCGCGGGACGGTTTTTATCGTGGACGACAACTTCATCGGAAACAAAAAGAACGTGAGAAAACTAATGCCGGACCTGGTCAAATGGCAAGAGCAGAATGGCCATCCGTTTTCTCTTCTTACGGAAGCAAGCGTTAATCTGGCTGACGATGATGATCTGCTCAGCGATATGCAACGCGCCGGTTTTCACCGTGTCTTTCTCGGGATTGAAACGCCGGTGGAGGAAAGCCTGAAAGAAGCTCAAAAGTCGCAAAACCGCGGTAACCTGCTTGAGTCTGTTAAGAAAATTCAAGGATACGGAATGGAAGTTATGGCCGGCTTCATCGTCGGATTTGACAATGATCCCGAGGACATCTTTGAGCGACAGATCGATTTTATTCGTGAGAGCGCAATACCGCTGGCGATGGTTGGGCTACTAACCGCGCTCCCCGATACCCAACTTTGGCGACGGCTGAAGAAAGAGGGACGCTTATTAGGTGAAAGCTCTGGAGACAATACCAACTGCTCACTAAACTTTGTGCCCAAGATGGATGCGGCGCGCCTGATCGAAGGGTATCAATCGATTATGCGGACGATCTATAAGCCGAGCGAATACTATCAGCGAGTGTTCGATTCTCTTAAGCGAACGAGAGAGCAAGTTTCCGTACCCGACCGCTTGAATATCGTGGATGGCCTTGCAGCGTTTATTCGTCTGATGGTCAAGCTGGGTGTGCTGGATCGCGAGCGCAAGGAGTTTTGGCGTTTCTTCGCGCGTGTGGTGGCGATGCATCGCGACACATTTCCGGCATCAATGCGGCTGGCGGCCATGGGTTATCACTTTCGGAAGCTTAATGAGGCGTATGGAGAATGATTTGTAATCGCCTGGCCCCAAGGTATGACAGTTGCAAGATAAGGCAACAAAGGAGTAATTATGAAGACAAACAGTACACAAACATGGATTCGGGCGGCGATGATTGTATTGTCGTTGATGTTTATTCTTGGCGTTCCTACGCGCTCGACGGTGCAGGCGCAGTATCCTAATGACCAGGGTCGGCGTTCTGATCAGGATCGCAACAACCGCAATCAAAATCGTCGCAATCCCAATGCGGACGGTTATGGCAACTACGGCGGCTCATTCGACCTTCGTCAAACAGCTCTGAACGCGGGTTACAACGAGGGACTAAAGGATGGCCAGGCAGACCGCCGAAAGAGTCGTAACTCCGACTTCCGTAACCAGCGCACCTACCAAAAAGCTACCAAGGATTACAGCTCACGTCTTGGCGACCGTGAACTCTATCGGCGTTATTTCCGCGAAGCATACCAGCATGGTTACAACGTCGATCAATCTACCCAGAACGCCAATAATCCCTATGACTACAATCGCAACAACCAGAATCAAAATAACGGCAATCAGGATCGCCGCGGTCGGAACTGGGATCTTTACAATTACGGCGGCTCAGCGGATCTGCGCCAAACTGCTCTGAACGCTGGCTACAATGAGGGCATTAAGGAAGGACGGAAAGACCGAAACCATGGCGGTCGCGACTTCCGCAACAACAGTGCTTACCAGCAAGCTACGACGGACTACAGCTCGCGACTCGGTGATCGCGAACTGTATAGACGTTATTATCGTGCCGGCTATGAGAATGGTTACAACGACGGTCTCAACGGCAACTAGAAAGCTCGCTGGCGTTTACAGAAAAGCGGCCGGGCGCAAGCCCGGCTGTTTCAGTTTTTCGGTTTCATTTCAGAAGAGATGCTGAGAGCCTTGCGTTCAGCAAGGGAGTTTATGGACGAGCACCTTCTTCTTGCGTCGCCATTTGTTTGACCTTCCTGAGCTCGGGCCCCTTGATTCCGAAGAAGGTAGCCATCTGGACAATCTGTTTTGGATCCACGAAGTCTTTCGGGTCAGAACAGAATTTTTCCAGGGTTGGGCCAAACTCACGGCAGGTCATGCTCTTGGGTATTGAAAGACCAAGGCGACAAGTGCCATCCAATTCGAACTGCAAGCAGAATTCACAAACTTTCAAGATGCGCTTCCTTTAGAGACTGACAGGATTCAAGAGACTAAGTCGTAGCGAGAGTTCAGTGGCCAACCGGTATCCGCTGGAAGCGGGACTTGCCTTCCGGATCCTGCCACGAAATATCCAGTACGTACGGTTTGTTCTCGCCGCTCACGGTTTTTAGACGTGCCAACTGGTCCTCACTGGCATCAGCCACTTTTCCATTTATCCAGGTTTTGTGTGAGAGAACGACGTTCTCTTTTGGCCGGATAGAACTTACTGCGTCGAATCTAATGTGAGCTTGCGAAGGACCGCCGCCGGGAGTGTTCAGGTCCTTCAGGAAGACAGTCAAAATCTCGACAGACTTCAATGCCTCGTCAGTCCCGTTAGTCAGCTCCAAGAAAACATCGGACTCCTCATCGATGAATCGACAGCTTAGCGGCTTCACACTATTGCTACTCATTTTTGCTTCTTTCTTGCAGGCTGATCTTTGCCGGACTTCTTACCGTTTGGCACGGCCAGGATGTCGCCCGGTTGACACTTTAGCGCCGCGCACAGTTTTTCGAGCGTGTCGAAATTGATGCCCAGTGCTTTGCCTTTCTTCAGCCGCCAAAGCGTCGTGTGGCTAATGCCGGTTTCTTTGGCCAGCCAGTAGAAGGTTCTCTCGTGTTCTTTCAGTAACCCATCAACTCGGATTTCAATCATGCATGTTCCTCGCTCAACGTTACTATTTACCACACATGCACAATATTGTCCATCTGCAATATATTCTACATTTGACATATACCCCTCGTTGCCGTAAGGTTGTGATTGAAGGGAGCCCGCTTACTCTCTTCTCAGTTCGCTCTGGAATTATCCAGACCACCTGAAGTCCATAGCCGCCACGGTGCGCCGAAATGCCGCACCGAACCCTCGCGCAGGAATAGCGAATGATTAACCTTTATATAAATGAGCGCCGGGTTGGAGATGTAACTATTCTCGATCTCAAGGGCAGGATAAGAGTCGGCGGAACGACCGTATCTTTACACAAGTCGATCCGCTGTCTGATTCAGGAAGATAAGAGATTGATTCTTCTGAATCTCGCGGGCGTCACGTTCATTGATTCAAGCGGCCTGGGTGAGCTCATTGCAAGCCACGTTACGTTGCGCGGCAAGGGCGGTGAAATCAAGCTCCTGCAGCCAACCGAAAGCCTTAGGGAACTGATGAGCGCGGCAAAACTTCTGGCCGTTTTCGATGTTTACGAAGCCGAATCCGAAGCGCTTGCCGCCTTTGCAAGTCGCGTCCTGGAAGTGAAAAAGTCCCAACTCTCTTTCGTTTAGTTTGCAAGATGGAAGTTTGAAATGACTATGACCTCTTTAAAAAAAGCTATTGCCCCGGAGGAAAATCCTGCTCTCGTAACAGTCGATACGCGGGATACCTCGCGCTGGGCTTTCATCAACGGGTGGAAATTAGCGCCGCAGGCTGACGATAGAATTCCCATGTTTGGCTCGGTGGTTTCGAGTGAGGCATCGCCCTCCGCTCGTCGTTCGATTGCTCGCCGCAGGCATCAAGTGATGTTCAAGGAATGGTCGCAGCAACGACATGACTAGATTGAAAAGCGCATGAGTAGCGAAAAGCAGAGCGGCCGAGGTCGCTCTCAATGATCCATGCTATACTCATTTGCGTAGTGATTGTTCTTTCGAAAACTCGACTCGCGACATCAGGATTTGCGCATTAACTTCCTCGTCCTTGTGCCGTCTGTTTGCTTTTTTAAACGCGACAAGTGCAAGGAATCCTGATGGCCGCATTATTCACAATTCAAAATTCAAATACGAAACAAACGCTGGGCTGTGAATGCGCCGGCAGATGCAGATCTTTGCGTTTGCATGAGGCGATCCGGCCGGCAATTCTGAGGCAGTTTTAATGAGTTATGTGAAAAAGAACATTAAGAATCTGTGGGGTTCGATTCTCGGCATGATCTTTGTTGCCGCGATCGCGGTCTGGCAGTTTTACCAGTTCGCCACATTTAAGAATGGCAGCGGCGCCAGTCACCTTTGGTGGGCTATCGCCATGGCTGTATTTGCCTGCGCCATGGCATTCCTGGTGTTCTCCGTTTTTCTGCGCCACGACACGGACGATGAGTTACCCATCACTTCCGCGCCGCGCATCACGCGCATATGATTTCTTGTGAAAAAGACTATGGTAGTCATGAATAGTTTGTTTGCGATGCAGCGCGCCAATGGTGACTGGTTTGCGCTCGATGACCACGGGGGTTTTCGTGTTCCTCTGTTTCACACTATGAACGCGGCGATGATTGCGCGTTCCCGCGATACGGGAATGGAATGTTTCAAGCCGGTGCCGGTTGATGAAGCTGCATTCACAGATCTTACGACCACTGACGAAGGCAAAGCCGGCTTCTGGCTCGTCGAAAACCCCGCATTGAAATTGAGTCGCGGGCGGCCATTGGATCGTCAGCAACTTGCGCGGTTTATGCAAAACGGTAAAGAAGAAACAGCAAAAAAAGAGGACCGCCAATGATCTGGTCTGGCGATCGCTGTGGCACGATTTTGCCTCTGCGGAAGATGCCTTGTCCTAATTGCAAGAAGTCGGCGATGAGTTGGTTGCAGATGTTGGTCATCGCTGTGCTGCCGGTGCCCGCGCTCTTTCTCCTGGTGAAATTCTTATAGACAGTTGAAAGACGCATTTGCGGCACTTAACATGATGATTAGAAAGTTGAGAAGAAACACCTGATGGCTAGTATTACGAAACAAAATGGCAACGGATTAGGCGGAGTAGCAAACGAGGGAACCTGGCCTGGAATAGATTCCCGTTTTCGACTGATCATTATTGCCGGCCTGAGAAGCAAACAACTCCTGCGCGGCTCCAAACCACGCATCGAGGTGGACAAGAGAAGAAGCAGGAACACCAGCATCGCGCTCGAGGAAGTGAAGAGAGGGCTGGTTCCTTTCTCAACAGTTATCAAAAAAGAAGTGCACAGGCACGAGATAGGCGCGCTTGATTTGAACTAAGCGACACATGCGCCACTTAGAGACTGAAAGATTTCCTGGTCTGTAAGGGAAGTGAAAAAATGGCTACGATGAACGGCCTCAGAGTCTACATAACACCGGTAAACGCGAGCGTGAGCGCCGACGCGAGTGTCTTCTACAGCCGGCGCGGCAATGGGCCAATCTATCGTTGGTTATATGAAGCGAATGTTGCGCACTGGCGTGTTTTAAGAATGCACGGGTCAGACTTCAAACCTCGCGAGCTCTGCGCCGCAAGTTGGAAGTCAGTGCCCGAAAAACTACAGGCCCAAATGGGCGAACACTACCTCGATTAGAACTTTCCACGAAAGCAGCATACCCGATTGGCTTCCGCAAAGGGGCCTACCCTCTCTCCCTTTTCAATTCAAGAAGCTATCGCTCTGAGCTTTGCTGACTTGGTAGATCGAGATAAGCGCGACCTGGTTGAATTTTTGCAGTCGCTCTAGAGAGGAGATCGGTAGAACGTTGCGTGGAAGGGTTTACGGGCAGGCCCGGGACATTCATGCTTGCAGGTTGCAGCATGAACCTGATCGTTGCTGACTCACGCTCACGAAATTCGCGGCGCGGCTTCTTCAAAGTGTTCAGCAGATACTAATGACCAGAGGGCAAGCCACAAGCTGAAATCTGTCGCACGTGGATTTGAGTCAAACTCGCCAAACATGTAACGTGTCTCTTCATGTCGGCGTCTAATCCCGGTCCATTACAATCCCACCTTCCCCAGCGTTCCAACTCATCTTTCTCAGCTCTGCGACATCGTGATTTTCGTTTGCTCTGGATGGGTCAGATAGTCTCGGTCACCGGGTCCCAGATGCAGCTGGTAGCGATCAACTGGCACGTTTATCTATTAACCAAATCTCCGTTGGCGCTCGGAATGGTGGGGCTTTTTCGCGGGGCGCCCATCATTCTGTGTTCATTGCTTGGCGGCGTGGTGGCGGATGCCGTGGATAGAAAACGGCTCATGATTGCCACGCAGACGGTAATGTTATTGAGCGCCGCCGCGCTTACCCTGGTAACGCTCGCGGGCCTAAGAAGCGTTTGGCCCATCTATTTGTTAACGGGAATTGCGTCGGGAGCAACCGCTTTCGATATTCCCGCGCGACAGGCTCTCATGCCCACGTTGGTGCCGGCAAAGGATTTTCCCAACGCGGTCAGTCTGGGTCTCATAGTTTTCAATGTGGCCATGATTGCGGGGCCTGCCGTGGCCGGGTTACTGCTTGCGAGCCATGGTCCGGCGGTTGTCTATGGCACAAATGCAGTCTCTTTTTTGGCCGTCATAGCGGCGTTAACAGCTATGCACACGAGCGGACGACCGAGCGACAAAAGCGAGCCCGCGAATCGGGTGAGTTATGCAGCCTTGAAGGAGGGATTGGCTTTCGTATGGCGTACTCCCATAATTGTCCAGACGATGACCCTCGATTTTGCGGCCACGTTTTTTGCTTCAGCGACGGCATTGCTCCCAATCTTTGCCGAAGAGATTTTGCACGTGGGGGCGCGCGGCCTCGGTCTGTTAGCGGCGGCGCCGGCTGTGGGCTCTGTGACAACGGCTCTGATAATTGCGCGGATAGGTGGCCCTCGAAAACAGGGCGGGCTGGTCATCGGGTCAATCGCTATCTTTGGTCTTGCCACAGTGGCGTTTGGCGTTTCGCGCGCCTTCTGGTTTTCGCTGACGATGCTCGGGATTACCGGCGCGGCAGACACAGTAAGCACAGTACTCAGACAAACGATTCGACAACTGGCGACGCCGAATCAACTGCGCGGCCGCATGACCTCAATCAACATGGTTTTTTTCATGGGCGGACCGCAACTGGGCGAAGTCGAAGCAGGTTTTGTTGCCGCTCTAATCGGCGCCCCGCTGTCAGTGGTGGTCGGTGGAGTTGGCTCGCTTCTGGCGGCGGCTATCGCCGCAGTGAAAGGCAAGTCCTTGCTAAATTATGAGAGTGAGCAGCAACCGTGACAAATACCTGGACGCCGAGAGATACGACGACTCATCAGGATCACGTCATCGCTCATGTGATCGATGCGACTGTTCGCGGCTATTTTGTTTTCGACGAGGCGCTGTATATTTTGCTGGACATAGGATTCGTGTGGACGATCTTCCTGGACGGCGAAATGAGCCTGTTGCCGCATCCAGTCGCGGTCGGTGAGTTAGAAGTTGAGGCGGCCGCCAGGGAGCAGATCAAAGCTGACATAGATATTCTTCTGAGTGATAATCCTTCTCTCGACGAGTTGGCGCAACTGAAACCGGCGCCCGTTCATTGCCGGATTACCGCTGTCAGCTTTTTTGCTAGTGGGGAAGAAAGACGCTTGGTGCTAGCCGGCGAGGGAGCGAGCCTCGCAATTGAAACATCAATGACTACCGCAGAGATTCAGATTTATGAGTGCTGAAAATAAAGAAGGCGCGGAAGCCGGGGAAAGCCCGGAACTTGAAGACGTTGCCGAGAACGAACACCACTATCTTCATGAACGTCTCAGGCAGGAGCTTGCGCGCGAGCCCACCGAAGAAGAGCTGAATGAATGGCTAAGACAACATACGGAAGGGTATTAAACAGTGATAAGTAATGAGTGATGAGTGACCGGTGACTCAGTTAGGAAAAAAAAAGTCCCGCGGTAAAGTTCGCGACGCCTTCGTTCTTATTAACCTGGTAACGAATCAGTTCCTACGACTCGTCACTCACTTCATCACTCATCACTTTTATTTCGATTCTCTTACCCCATCGCCACAATCTGGTTGTCTACCTGCTTCACGCCCTTGATACCGCGGATCGCTCTTTCGACCTGCGTCTTAAGGGCTTCGCTTTTGACAGTCCCAGTCAGCGTCACCTTGCCATCCAGCACTGTTGCGGTGATTCCCAGAGTAGAGAGGTTGGGATCGTCGCTAATTTTCTTATCAATCGCCATCTGGATTGCGCCGTCGTTCGAAGTATTTGGCGCTGAGCTGCCGCCAGCAGGCGCTGACTGGTTGATAATAACGGGCGGCTGATTCGCTGCCGGCGCTGGTTGCTGAATGATCACGGGCGGCTGTTGTTGTTGGGCCGGTTGTTGAATAATCGTAGTTGGCGGCGCGGGCGTCTGTTGTTGCGCAGCCAGATTGGCATTTGTTGTGTCGGTTCGCCCGTTCATCAAAAACAAGACAACGATCGTTATGAGCGCAATTGCCACCACAACGATCACTCCCACGGTCGCGCCTGAGACGCCACTTCGTTCCGGGTTTCGATAAGACTCGGTTTGCGTTACTTCACGTTTTGACGTTGGCGTCTCCACCACGACCCTGCTTCGCCGGGCTTGTTCATCATCGTGTGCCATCTGCTTCCTCCTGATAGTTAAATCAAAGTGTGCCTTTGAAAAAATCTAATCCGGATCGGGAAAAGCAATCTCCATTCCCAGCTCGCAAAATCGCGTGGGTCTGAACCACAGATTGAGAAAACTTAGGGAATAGACACTTTTGAGTACAACTACGGGAAAATTGGGCGGGTCACCTGACTAGCATTGACCGTATGCTTTTGGGTCTCGCGCCGCCGGGGTCTGGTGAGATCAAGACACCGTTTAAGGGGTAAATCGTAAATCGTAAATCGTGAATAGTAAATCGTGAATCGGAAAGCCTTTGTCGTGACTCTTCTCAGTCAGGGCTTTTACTATTCACGAATCACCACTTACGATTCACAGTCTACTCAGTCAGGGCTTTTACGATTCACGATTCACGATTCACGAATTTTCCCGGTCAGGGTGCTGACGATTCACGATTTACGATTCACAATTTCTCGATCGGCGCTTTTACTATTCACGATTGACGATTTACGATTGACGAATCATGACCACAGCAATCGTTCATCACCCAGTTTTCAGGGAACACGATACCGGGCCGCATCACCCCGAATCACCGTCGCGCTACAGCGTGGTAATGGAATCGCTGCGCGCCGACTCGGAGCATTGGCCCAAACTGTTGGAAGTTCAGGCGAGACAAGCACCGCGTGGCGACGTGCAAGCTTGCCACACGCCACACCTTTACAAGCAAATCGAACGCGTGGTTAGCGAAGGCACGGGCTATCTTGATGCGGACACGGTTGTTTCAATGCAATCGATGGATGCAGCACTACATGGTGCCGGCGCCGCTTGCCAGGCAATTGATCTAATAATGCGTGGTGAGGCGGCGAATGCGTTTGTTCCCGTGCGCCCACCCGGTCATCACGCAACCGCGGAGCGAGCCATGGGTTTCTGTCTTTTCAATAATGTGGCCGTGGCGGCCCGTTACGCGCAGAACCATTATCCCGAGATCGAACGAGTTGCTATCATCGATTGGGATGTGCATCACGGGAACGGCACGCAGGGAGTTTTTTACGACGACCCGTCAGTGTTCTTTTTTTCGACTCACCAATATCCGTGGTATCCGGGCACGGGCGCGCGAGGGGAAAGCGGCGTCGGTCGAGGCGTTGGCTACACATTGAATGTTCCTTTGCGTGCCGCCACGCCGGCAAGCGAACAGAAGAGAGTGTTTGAAGCGGCGCTGGACCAGATAAGCGGCGGATTCAAGCCGGACCTGATAATGATTTCGGCAGGCTTCGATTCTCATGAAGGCGATCCGTTGGGTCAGTTGTTGCTCAAGGACGAGGATTTCGTTTCGCTGACTCGGGCTGTCAAGGATTGGGCGAAGCAGGCCTGTAAGGGGCGTGTCGTGTCATGCCTGGAGGGCGGCTATAACCTGCAAACGCTCGGCGAAACCGTTCGTGCCCATGTGGCGGAGTTGATGGCCACGTAACAGCTGATGGCGGCGTTGCGATTGCGCGGCAAAATTCTTTGGCTCCGTGGGAGCCTGATGTCTATAGCAAAGGTCACCCACTAAAATATTCGCTCCGTCAGGAGCGACATATCGGCCCTACGGGGCCAGGCCTTAAAGAGTCTCGCGGAATCTAAAAACATTCGGTCCCTGCGGGACTTCCTTAGCTTTGTCAAAAGTCTTGCCCCAGTTCCAAAACCATAAGCTTCAAATAAACTTTGAACCCAAGGTGACGGTGGAGTAAACTCAGCCCCACTTAACCGTTTCGGAAGTGCGAGCACCGTGGCACCGGGTTTGAGCATTAGCGCTCTTTCTAATTCCCCAGACTAACGGCCAATAGAAACGGAAACTGATTACTCGCTCGCGCCCCGAAGAGCAGAGAGTGTGGTAGACCTCAGTGCCACTCTCTTGGAGAACAGCGATATGCCAGACATCGAGATCACTTGCGCGGAATGTGGCAACACTTTTCCTTTTACCGAACGCGAGCAGGAATACTATCAGGAACGCAACCTGACCCATCCTAAACGTTGCAAGCCTTGCCGGGATGCGCGCCGTTCAAATTTTGGCGGCCCAAAGGGAGCGGGTGGCGAACGCCCGAGATTTGAGATCACCTGCGATCAATGTGGCAAGACCGATACGGTGCCTTTCAAACCTTCGACGGGCAGGCCCGTTTTGTGCGGTGATTGCTTTGGCGCAAATCGCGCAGCGCAGCCGAGAACCTGAAGTCACCCAGTCGAACTGGAAAGTCGAGCTATAGGAAGACGCTCACCGCGACAACCAAACGCGTTCAAGTTCACTTGCTTGAATGTGTCCCTTGTCAGCAGCGGAGTGCGTTTTATTTTCAAACCATGAGTTACGATACTGTGCAACTTGAAATGCGCGACGCGGTCGGCGTTATTACGCTTAATCGCCCTGAAACTCTGAATGCGTTGACTACCAAAGTCGGCCAGGACTTTCAGGCGGCCGTCGCGGCAGGTCGTCAACTCGGTGCGCGGGCCGTGATCCTAACGGGAGCCGGCCGGGCGTTTTGTGCCGGAGGCGATCTGCGCGAGATGCAGATGATTGCGCAGCGCGATGGAAAGGTCGAAGCTTTCTTCGACGAGCCTTTGCGCCTGCTGAACGAGTGCATCCTCTTGATTCGCCGGACACCGTTACCGTTTATTGCCGCAGTTAACGGTGCAGCTTCGGGAGGCGGTTGTAATCTTGCGCTCGCGTGCGATCTGGTCATCGCCGGCGAAAGCGCGCGATTCAATCAGGCGTTTGTAAAAATAGGACTCTCCCCGGATTGTGGTGGAACATTTATTCTGCCGCGGCTGGTTGGTTGGAAGCGCGCCACAGAATTGATGATGACGGGAGAAATAACAACCGCTGCGCGGGCCCTGGAGATGGGGATGATTAATGCCGTGGTTCCCGATGGAGAGTTGCTGGCCCAGGCAATGGCGGTGGCCGAAAAACTTGCCCAGGCGCCCACCGCGGCGATCGGGAAAATAAAAGAACTGTTGGAAGCCAGCGCTACGAATGATTATGGCGGCCAACTGGAGCTGGAAAGAAAAGCCCAGATTCAATCCGGGCTCACCAGGGACTTCCGAGAAGGCGTCACGGCGTTCATTGAGAAAAGACCACCGAAGTTTGTTGGCGGATAGTTTGCTAAGCAGTTTTGAATAGTTGCTAGCCGCCGGTTTTTGAACTGGCGGCTCTTTCATTAACAAGTCTCAAGTCTCAGGTCTCAAGTCTCA
>DIYZ01000186.1:21171-43900 GCA_002427845.1 Chloracidobacterium sp. UBA6041
TGAGACTTGAGACCTGAGACTTGGGGACATGATTGCGGTTTATGGACTCGCTTACTTACATTCAGCTTCTGCGCCGCAATCGCTCTTTCAGAAGATTGTGGTGGGGGCAGGTAATTTCCGAACTCGGTAACTGGTTTAACTTCATTGCCGGGTTGGGACTCGTGCGCTTCATCTCGCATGGTGATCCGGAAGTTACCACCATCATGTTGCTCGCTCGGCTGGTCCCCTTCACATTGTTTGCGCCTCTGGCTGGTGCCTTCGTCGATCGCTGGTCGCGACGAGTGGTGATGATCGTAGGTGACCTTGCCCGCGTTGCCGTGGCTTTTGGTTTCCTGCTCGTACAGAGGCCCGAAGATCTCTGGATTGCTTATCTATGCACCGCACTGCTTTCATTCTTTGGCTCCTTCTTTGAAGCGGCAAAGAATGCTGCTGTCCCAAACATTACCGGCGAGCGAGACCTACTGGCCGGAAACGCGCTGATGTTTTCGTCGCGTTTTCTTCTGATGTCTTTTGGCGCCGCACTCGGCGGTTTGACCGCGGCCAATGTGGGCTATCGCGCCGCTTTCATTGTCAACGCGATTTCATTTCTGGGTTCAGCATTTTCCGTTTGGCTGATTCCGGAGCGTGAAACAAAACAACTGGCACTGGAAAAGGATCTGCGGGCGACGGCCCTGACGAAGGCCAGCTATTGGTCGGACATACGCGAAGGCTGGTCTTACATAAGCAGTCATGCTCCCGTCGCAGCCATTCTTTTCACCAATGTGTTATGGGCGACGGGCGGCGGCGCGTCGAATTTGATTGCGGATCGATTGGGAGGAATCGTTTTCGCCGGACAGCGCGGAATCAGTGGCGACTCCGCCGTCGCCGCGCTTTATTTTGGCGCGGGTCTCGGACTCTTCATCGGGATGATGATTGCGCGACGAGTCGGCTCATACTTTGAGCTGGTGGGCAGGACGTCCGGCTTCATTGGCTGGAGCCTACTGATTCAGGGTTTCATTTTCGCGGGCGTCGGAATGATGCCTAACCTCTGGCTCGCGTGTCTGCTGTTTTTTCTCGGGCGCATATTGCTGGGCGCGGAGTTTGCCGTGCAGGAGACTCTGTTGATGCGTCTGGTGCCTGACAAATTACGCGGGCGTGTTTCGACGACGGACCGGGCCACCGAAATGCTTGTCTGGAGTTTCTCGACTGCGATTGCCGGCTGGTCGTTGCGGATGATCGCGCCACGAACGCTAACGGTGATTGCAGGCTTGCTGTCGGCAAGTTCGGGTTTAGCGTGGCTGGTTCTATTTGCAACGGGAAAAGTAAGGTTGCCGCGCAAATGGAAATCGAGAGAGAGTGAAGAGAGGTCTAATCCCGAGCCGTTAGGATTCTGATTCAAAGGGGTAACAACCTACTTGCTTGCATCGCGGACTGTCTCTGAGGCTGGTCCTAAACTGAGAACGGCAATGTCGTTTTGATAACAACATTGCCGTCCTTAGGCCTTTCGTCAGTCTATTAGAACAGAAACTCAATTCAGCCCGAAACAAGCGCGCCCTGAGTCGTCAATAGGATCTTGCTATCAGGCATCAGCTCGGGAATGGATGAGCCGGCGAATGCGATCCGCAAAGAGCACGTCAATTTTCCGCGGCTCGATCAAAGCAGTAACTTCGCCCGCGCCCCAGATTGGATGGCTCATCGTTTGGCCGGTGCGATAGGTGCGCTTGCGATCATACGGCTCGCTATTAACCGACTTCGAGCGTCCACGCGTGAGTTTGGCGCCGTTTGAGAAGGAGCCACGCGTGCCGCACTTAGGGCAGGTGACGCGCGAGATTAGTCCCCGCTTGGTGATGGAAGCCACCACGTGTCCACGTTCTTCCTGGCAAATCGCGCAAAGCTTCTCAACTCTGTCGCCGATCGCGTATATCTGTTTTTCTACCGCCTGCTTTTCTACAGTCTGCTTTTCCATAAAACGCCTTTCGAGTAAATAGAGAATCGTAAATAGTAAATAGTTTAGTTTTAGTTGCCAGCTAAGACCTGAAGATTCTTAGTGAATCACAAATGGCGCGTTGTTCCAACTATTCGCCATTTACGATTCACTATTTACCAGCCGACCTACCAGCGCGGGGAACGATCGTTTCGTCCGCCACCGCCGCCGCCATAACCACCGCGACCACCACCGCCGCCGCGGTTGCCGCCAAAGCCGCCGCCGCCACCGCGGTTACCGCGATCTTCGCGCGGTCTTGCTTCATTGACGGTCAAGTTGCGACCGTTGAGATCGGTGCCATTAAATTGCTGGATCGCCTTTTCGCCGTCTTCCTTCGAAGCCATCTCGACGAAGCCAAACCCGCGTGAACGTCCCGTATCGCGGTCTTCGACAACTGTGGCTGACTCCACTGTGCCCGCCTGGGCAAATAGTTGCTGCAGGTCCTCGCTCGAAGTTTGAAACGAGAGATTTCCTACGTAGAGTTTCATAGACATACTGTAAGTGTTTCCTTAGCTCGCACGGAGCATTAAGAGAAGCTTCGAATCAAAGGTGGCTTCGGAGTAACGGCAGCAGCGAAGGCTCGCGTTCGGGCGCTCAGTTGAGCAGCTTCTTCAATTTTCATTGCCCACTCTCGTACGATCTCGAACGCCGAAGCCATTACGTAAGGCGTGGCGCATCACCGCTGATGCAGGAGAGAAGGAGTACACCTTGATAATGCACCATCTTCAGCGAGCGTGCAAGTTGGAGCACCTCATTAAGGGCCATTCGTATCAGCACTTAAAGCAGCAAAGCCGCTGATAAACATGTGATTACATAACTATTACAACGTTGGCTTACGGGAGTTGTTAGGATGGTTAGGCAGGCAGCATCAAAGTATGTGACTGAATACTTTTTTCCGGAGTCCGTTATGAACATTAAAACCGTTGAAGTCAGCAAGATCAGCAACCTGAACAAACAAAGCAGTGTGAACTGGAACACTACAATATTCATGATCCTTTTTCATGCCGGGGCCGTTGCTTCGCTTTTCATGTTTAGTTGGAAGTTCCTGCCGGCGATGCTCGCGCTTTGGTGGGTGTCGGGCAGTTTAGGCATCGGCATGGGCTTTCACCGTCTCCTTACGCATCGCGGCTATAAGACGCCGAAGGCGGTCGAATATTTTCTAACTTTTTGCGGTTTGCTGGCGCTCGAAGGCGGAGCCATTAATTGGGTTGTCACGCATCGTATTCACCACGCGAACACGGATACCTCCGGTGATCCACACACGCCCCGCGACGGACGCTGGTGGTCACACATGGGTTGGATCCTGCGCGGCACGGCCCAGCAACATCCGGACAGTCTGATGCAGCGATATGCTCCCGACTTGATGAAGGATCCTGTTCACGTTTGGATGAACCGGCTGTATTTTGTTCCCCTGATTCTGAGCGGCATTATTCTTCTCGCTTTAGGTGGTTGGGGACTGCTGTTCTGTGGTGTGTTTCTTCGCGTCACGGTGGGCTTGCACTTCACCTGGCTGGTTAATTCAGCGACGCACTTGTGGGGAACGCGCCGTTTCGAAACCAGAGATGACTCAACCAACAGTTGGTGGGTGGCACTGCTTTCGTTTGGCGAAGGCTGGCATAATAACCACCATGCTCATCCCCGCGCTGCCAGGCACGGTTTGACGTGGTATGAAATTGACTTCAACTGGTATGGCATACGCACCTTGCAGTTTCTCGGTCTGGCAAAGGGAATCCGGCTTGTCAGCAAAGAGCAGATATTGGCGGCCGCAGATCCACAATACAAACGACAAAAAGCAGCGTAACTGAAGGCAGTAGGCAGTAGGCAATCAGATCACTTGCCTGCTGCTTTTTCCTTTTTGCAGTCTGCTTTCTTGCCGATGCCTACTGCTTTCTGCTTAGTGCTTACTGCTTTTCAGCCTACTGGCCTTACAATTGGCGCTATGGCTGTTAGCGGTCGTCGGAAGTCGATAGCCTTCTTCATTACCTTAGGCGCTTGCCTGGTGGCGCTGGCTATTGCGCTGAACGTAGGCTGGGTTTTGCTTAACTGGCGGGAAGTGGCCATGCTGGTCTTTGGCATAATCTTCTTCCTGCTGATCATTGTCGGTGTCGTACTCAACACAACCTTCCTGATTCGCGAGATACGTCGCAACGAGCAACACGATGCATTCATCAACGCCGTAACTCACGAGTTGAAAACACCGTTGGCCTCGATCCGTCTGTACCTTGAGACATTAAAGACACGCGATATCGGCGAAGCACAGCGCCGCGAGTTTTATGACGTCATGCTTGCCGACAGCGATAGACTTCTGCAAACGGTCGAACAAGTGTTGCGCGCGGGGCGATCCGGTCATCGCGGTCGGCGAATCAATCCGACCATCGTCGATGTTGGCGAGATGGTGCGTGAATGCGTTGACCTCACGCGAGTTCGTTACAACCTGAGTCCCGAGTCTGTGAGCTTAGCGGTGTTGGTGAACGGAGACCGGCCGCGGGTCGCAGCGGATGCGGACGAGCTTCGGGCGGCAGTTTCAAATCTGCTCGACAATGCGATTAAGTATTCAGGTGGCGACATTCATGTAGCTGTTGAAGTAGCGACGCTTGACGACAAGAAGGTAACGGTGCGCGTTAAGGATCGCGGCATCGGTATTCCGAGCGCGCAATTGAAACGCATCTTCAAGCGTTTCTACCGCGTGCCGGGTCGCGTCATGGCTCGCTTCAAGGGTACGGGGTTGGGTCTCTTCATTGTCCGCTCAGTGGTTGAGAAACATGGAGGCCGCGTGTTTGCCGAGAGTGAAGGACCAGGCCACGGCAGCACGTTTACAATTCAACTTCCCAGAGCTTGAATAAAAGGAAATAAAGAAAGTTTGAATCAATGAGCGCTGTACTCGTAGTTGAAGATGAGCAGCATCTTGCCGATGGCCTGCGCTTTAATCTGGAAGCTGAAGGCTACACGGTCGACACGGTTAAGGATGGCGAAGCTGCCTTGTCGCTGTTGTTCGAACAACAGCAACAATACGACGCGTTGGTTCTTGACGTGATGTTGCCGGGCAAAGACGGGTTTACAGTGGCCGCTGAGCTTCGCGCCGCGGGCTATTTTGTACCCGTGCTGATGCTGACCGCGCGCGGTCGCCCGGAAGATGTGCTCCGCGGTTTCGAATCCGGCGCCGACGATTATCTTCCGAAGCCGTTTGAGTTGTCGGTGTTGTTGGCGCGTCTGAATGCGCTTCTTCGCCGGCGTCAATGGTTTCAGCAGGATCAGTCGAATGAGCCCGCTGGCGCGACGCCAAAATCCGCTGGACAGGAATTCGACCGTGGAGAGGTTCACTTCAACGAGCGAATAATCGACTTTGGCAACCTGGAATTGCGCACGCCTCAACAAACGATTCGCTTAACTTTAATGGAAGCGCAGTTGCTGCGTTATCTGGTCAGGCATGAAGGCCAGGTAGTTTCGCGTAAGGCAATCCTGGAGGAAGTTTGGGGATTGAGTGAGGATACCGACACGCGCGCGATCGATAACTTCATCGTACGCTTGCGAAAATATATCGAGGACGATCCCACAAAACCTGAACATCTCTTGACGGTTAGAGGCGTCGGTTACAAGTTCGTTGCACGGTGCAATAACGAATCAAACGCCAACGGTCGCGAAATGTAATCAGCCTATCCAGACGCTGTGACAATTGCGGCGCGCACGCCCAGCAGATCCGAAAAGTCTTTTGAATAAACGGCGTCAACCCTGCGCACGCGATTAACGGTTTCCACAAGCTCCTCGGTCGCCAGGAAGCCGTTTTCCATATGTGCGATGGCCCAGGTGGGAATGTGTGCGGCGGTGTGAAGCAGGTCTTCTATCAATTCCAGGTATTGCTGTTTGCTTTGCACGCGCGATCCAAGTTTTCCCGCTCTCTTTCGTTCCAGCTCATTCCAAAAATCGCCGCCGCCCTGCAGCCACTCTTCACGCCAACCAGGAATAGTCTGGTTGGAAGCAGGTGATTGCACGACCGGCGCGGGCAAACGCAAAAACAACAGATCGGTGTGGCGGCGTTCGGCGACGAATGCGCGCACGTCCTGATTAGTAGCTTTGCTGCGCAGCGAATTGTCGGAAGGAAAGGGCAGCGTTTCCGCCAGTTGCCGGAACACCCGGGATAATGAGAGAGGCTCGCGCAGTTGGCGGTTGTCCTCGCCAAACGACAGCACGTAATCGCCGACCATCATGCCTAATGTCAAAGCAATCGCGCGCTTGTATGGCGTAGCAAGCCGTTCGGCGTTGAAGCGTACATTATCCAACCACCAGGCGTCAGTTTCGTTGAACCAATTCAGGAGCGTCGGATTATCCAGCCGCTCGCGTGGAACATAGGCGTCTTCAATTATTGACTCAATCTCCGCCTCGCTGAGCTTCTCAGAGTCATTTTCGACCATAGCCAGAGCTTTCGTGAACGACCAGGTCATCGGATCGTTTGCCGCGACGCGGACTCTCCAACGCTTCAGTTGCAGGCAGATGTTTGGCTCGCCGGTGAACGGAAGAGCAATTGAAGAAAACTGCAAACGTCGCAACACGCTTAGTTCGAAGTTGAGCCAGCCATTAGGAAAGGTTGCGGACGCGATATAAGCCATTATTAAGTTTCCCAATTATTACACTATAGAGTCCAACTTTAGCTTGCCGTACTTCTCTATCGCATGAACGAAGAGAAAATAGTCCAGCCATCGTCAGCGGTGGTGGCAGCGAAATCGTCTTTAGATTTCACAAAAGATCGCAGCTCTTCGAGATCCCGTATTGACAGAAATGCGGTCACCACTGCGGGATCAAACTCTATTGCCGCGCGTTCGATAATTTGTCCCCGCGCCTCATCTTCGCTTAGCGCCGTTCGAAACGGGCGCGCATCGGTCAAGGCTGCGTAAGAGTCAGCAACGCGAAGAATTCGCGCCGCCAGCGGGATTTCGTGTCCCCTAAGTGCATCCGGATAACCGCAGCCGTTCCACCATTCATGATGCCAGCGAACCAGCAATTGCACGGCGCGATCAGCGCTCGCGCGTGCTGCTTCCTGCTCGCCGATCACCGGATGCCGCTCCAGATCGACCCGTTCTTCGTCCATCAGCGGGCCGGCACGTTGGATGTAATCCCTCTCCATCGCCGCTTCGCCCAGATCATGCATATGCGCCGCCGTGCGAATAGACTTGCGGTCCTGAGGCGCCAGGTGGAAGTTCTCGGCAATACGATCGGCAATCCCGGCAATGCGCACGGCGTGCGGATTTGCATACTGCTCAAACCGATCCGCCGCTTCGGCTAACTGCAAGTAGGCTTCGCGCGCGACGCGATCCTTTTCACTATCGATGTAAACTGGGGACATCCATTTCTCTTTTGTAAGAAAGAATTGCTATCAGCGTTTCTGGTTTATCCGACTTTGCGCGAATTCTCAAGTTTACGCAACAGTGCCTGCGCGCTCGTGTTGTTTGGATCGAGCGCCAGCGCTTGATCCAGCTCAGTCTGCGCGCGGCGGGGAAACTTCAATTCAAAATACAACTCCGCCAGCATTGTCCGGTAAGTTGCGTTAGCCGGTTCGAGTTTTACCGCGGCTTGAATTTCGCTCTCGGCAAGTCTACGCGTTTTCTCCTTTGTGGCGAGCACGCGACCATAATAGGCGCGGTACCTCGCCTCGTGCGGCGCCAACCTCGAGGCGGTGGCCAGATGGCTCATCGCCGCGTCGTTTCGACCTTGCTGCAACGCCCCGAAGCCCTCGCGGAAATTGTATTCGGCCGAGCCAAGCTCTGTCGTCGCATCGTCTGTTTCAGACCCCAATTCATCGGTCGAGTCCGCAACGAAACCCACCTTATCTGCTTTGGGAGCATCCGCGGCAAATTTTTTCGATCGTTCCAGCGTCTGGTCGTAAGTTGCGCGAGAATTGGGATCCGTCAACGTTTCATAGGCTTGAGTAATGCGCGCAAATGCCGAGCTGATCTCATTATGTAGAGGCGTGCCCGATTTCAAGTGGAATCGATCAGGATGGTAAAGACGCGCCAGCGCGTAGTAGGCATTCTTGATTTCTGTGGGTTCAGCGATGGGCGGCAGATCAATTACTTCGTAGTAACTTGACGCATGTCTCATCCGCTCCAGAAACGCATCCAGATCTGGCTCCTCGCCTGGTGAAGTCCACCTGCCGGCGGGCGGTTCACCTTCAACAGCAACCTTCGTCGGACCGGTGTCGACGACAGATAGCTCCCTGGTTGTCCTGGCGGGGTCAGTGCGAAAGGCATTTTGCCAATACTCGCGTTTGATCAAACCGCCGAGCGCGAGACCGTAAATTATGCGATTTGCGTCAAGGTCACCCTGCCCGCTCGACGCGACTAACTCCTCGAGCTTTATCGGCGCGTCGAGGCGAGACAATATGAAACTTTCAGCGGGAAGCAAGTTAGTGGCCGTGGCGATGCCGGAGGCACGCGAGATAGTCTCGCCTGGATTTCGCAAACGATTCTCCACAAACGTCAGGGGCATTCGCTGAGCTGCTTCGCGCAGAAGATTGCTTGTGTCAACAGTCACGCGCACTTGCTCGTCCAGCCGCGCGCGTTCGTTAAAGTCCCAGGACCCTTCCGTCCAGAGCAACGCCACGCGCAGGGTGTCGGCCACGATGGTCGAAAGCAGCGCATCGATGTCTTCCTGTCGGAGCGTGCCATGCGCACTTAGCGTCCTCGCCAGGTGCAGGTCCGGGCAGTTATCTGCAAAGCCGGCCAGGTCCGTTTCAGATACGAGGGCTCGCTTTTTCAGGTATTCGCGGAGGCGCAGCGTACGAAGATTAGAAGCTGCGAAGATGAGTTGGCCATTTTCAAAGTAAACGACCGCTTTTGCGCGCTCGTGTTCGAGCCGCAGCGTGCCGGAAAAACCTTTGGAAGATATCTCGCGAATAAGTTCGGCGAGCGGATGATCGTTAAGTTTTCCGTTCATGTAATCCGGAGACTATTGAGTGTCGCGAAAGCGCGCGATGCTTTTCAAGAGCATGATAACGCACGATTTAGTTAAAAAAGAAGCAAGGCTTTGACACTCGTCCGAGGCAGTCTTATATTGAAGTTACCGAAACAATAGAGTAAGAACGTGCCAAGCCGAGGTAGTTGGCCTCGACATCTGCCGATCTATCGTTTTCAATGGCTAAAAAGAGCATGGCTAAGGGCCCGATGAGCAATAACAAAGGCGGCGTAGCGCAGGTTGATAACGAACGCGTAGCGCATTTGATCGAGCAGTTGCAGCAGCGGACTGTCGAACTCGAAGAAGCCAATCGAGAGCTGCGGCACGTTTCACATTATCGCTCCCTTTTTCTGGCCCGCATGTCGCACGAGCTACGCACTCCCTTGACATCGATACTCGGCTTCACTGAAATTTTGCTCGATCAGGAGAAACTTACCGAAGCGCAAACTCGTTTCTGCCGCAAGATCCAGAATTCTGGAATTCAGTTGCTTACGAGTCTCAACCAGTTGGTCGATCTTTCTCGTCTGGAGGTAGGACCGTCGGAGTTGTTTCTTCAGGAGTTTTCCTTGCGCGAGACGTTGCGGGAGACATGCGCCGCGGTGGAACGTCTTGCGAAGAAGCACGCAGTTAAACTCGAATACGATCTGGCGCCGAACATAACCACCATCGTCTCCGATCAGGGCCGGTTGCGGCAGATTTTATATACCTTTCTCGCGTGGGCAGTTAGCCGAAGCACGGAAGGGAAACTGGTTACAGCTTATGCCGAGTTGCTTGATGGTCAGTACCTTACCGTGCAGATAGATGACGAAGGCCAGCCAATAAGAGATATGTCGCGGGTCTTCGATCCTGAAGAGACACCTCGCGCGGGGAAAACCGATCTTAACGAGCTGGGCATAATCGTCGGCAGACGTTTGCTCGAGGTAATGAAGGGCACTGTCACACTTCAGAATCGCGAGTCAGGCGGTGTGTGTACGATAATTCAACTCCCTGCCGCGCCGCGCGAAGCTTGAGTTTGGCGTTCTGCGGATAAAGCGTTACGCAACCAAACAAGACGAGCAAGGCGATCAAGACAGGCGCGAGTTTGACGCCTGAGAAGTTCGATCAGTTTATGCGTGAGAATCTGTGGCCGGCAGCATAGCCACAACAACAATGGACCACATCGCAATCCGCGAATGCGTTGCAATTGAGGAGTTCGATAGCTGTGTGCTTTTGCAGCGCGAAGTTTTTGGCCTTCCGGAGTTGGAAGTTTCCCCGCGGCGCCACCTGATCGTTTCGCGGCAGGCGGGCGGTTGGACCCTGGGCGCTTTCTGCGGTGAACACCTGGTAGGATTTGTGCACCATCTGGCCGCAGTGCGCGATAATGAAATCTTTGGTTATTCCCACATGATGGCCGTGGATGCAAACTATCAAAACAAAGGTGTCGGCGCGCGGCTAAAGTGGGCCCAACGCGAACGAGCGATCCAGGAAGGACGGAGTTTCATCAAGTGGACCTGGGATCCGATGCAGGCTCGGAATGCCCACTTCAATCTGAACCGTCTTGGCGTCGTCGTCAGCAGTTACGCCGAGAATTTTTATGGGACGGATTATGTGACGAGCCCGACGGCAAAGGGTGCAGTAGCGCCGGGAATAGATAGCGATCGTTTGTTTGCCGGTTGGCAGCTTCACTCGCGTCGCGTGACGAATCTGGCGAACGGTTCGGTTGGCAGCCTGACAGTCCGACCTGGGGTCGCTATTGAGATCCCGGCCGAATGGGCCAAACTCGTCAAAGAGAATCCCGTCCAGGCAAAGCAACAACAACTGCGGGTGCGAAGTGAGTTTCAAAAGGCTTTTGCAGCCGGCCTGGTGTGCGCCGGGTTTGAACGTTCGCCTGAACACCCGCGCTATTTGCTCTATCAACGCGACGCATTGCGCGATTAGACCTGAAGGACCGTTTTTACGCGCTCCTTGTGCCGCAGTCGATGCGGGGACGAACCCCGGCTCTAAGCACTGATGCGCGAACAAGTCCGCGCCCCAAAATGCAACCGATAACGCCCTTAAGTATGACCTTCTCTCGTTTCGATCGATATGTTGACCGGCACGCGCGCAATTTTGCCGAGCGCTTACAAGCGCTCTGTCGCATGCCTTCCGTAGCGGCGCGGGGCACAGGCATGCGCGCTATGGCCGAAACTGTCGAACAAATGATGCAGCGTGTGGGAATTGGCACGCGCTCATTTCGCGTGGGCGCGGGTTATCCCATCATCTATGGTGAATGTGGCGCGGGGACGCAGAGCTACGTGATTTATGGTCATTACGACGTGCAGCCGGTGGGGCATCTGAGTGAATGGTCCGTTGGTCCATTCGCGGCAACCATTATCGATGGCAAGCTCTACGCGCGCGGCGCTGCTAACAGCAAAGGCGATCTCGCCGCGCGACTCGCCGCGGTCGAGACCTATCAAAAAACTTTCGGCAAGCTGCCCGTTTCGCTGCGGTTTTTTATTGAAGGTGAAGATGGAATGGGCAGCCCGAGTCTTTACCGTTTTGCTGCCGACAATCCTGAGATGCTGGCGGCGCAGGGTTGTATCTGGGACGAGGGTTACAAAGACACGAAGGAGCGGCCGGTCATCAGTCTCGGGTTCAAAGGGATTGAGTTTGTAGAACTGAGAGCGCACGGTGCGCGTTCCGATCTGCATTCCAAGTGGGGCGCGATTGTGCCGAACCCCGCATGGCGTTTGGTGCAGGCGCTGGCGACCATCACGTCGCCTAAGGGTGTAATCACCATCGATGGTTTCTCTTCAAAGATTGCGCCAATCAGCGAGGAAGACGCTGAGGCGTTGAAAACAATAGAGCTTGATGAAGCCGGGTTGAAGCGCGAATTCCGCATCGGCGGTTGGGTGCGTTCGATGAAAGGACCGGCTCTGGTGAAGGAACATATCTTCGGGCCGACCTGCACCATCTGTGGAATTCAAACCGGTCACACGGAAGCCGGAATCAAGACGGTGCTGCCAAGTATGGCTATGGCCCGGCTGGATTTCCGTCTGGTGCCCGACCTTACTCCCGACCTGGTCCTCGAACTGCTGCGCGAACACCTCGACGTGCGCGGCTTCAAAGACATTGAGATTATTGAACTCGGAAGTGCTCCGCTGGCGAAATCTTCGGCAAACTCAACCGTTGCTCGCGCCGTGATTGGATCAGCCGCGGAAGTTTACGGCGTTGCGCCAATGGTCTATCCGATGGATCCCTCGAGCGGTCCGGTAGGCGCCGTTTGCGGGGCCTCTTCGCCGTCAACGCCGGTTGCCTCTTTCGGCATTAGTTACGCGGGATCGAATCCGCATGGACCGGACGAGAATATTCGCGTGGATGATTTTTTGCAGAGCATCAAGCTTATCGGGCGGGTCATTCACCGACTCGGCGAAACTAAAACCAAGACGAGCGGAATAACAAAAGTGAGCGGAACCCGAGACTGGCGGGCTACAGTTTCGCGCGGTTGACTCTTGTAGTTGTCCGACAGACTTAACAAAAAACCTTTGAAAAAGAGAGGATGGTTTCTGTACAGCGGTGAGTATTAACGAAGCAGCGGGGGTAAGCCCACCTTCCCAACCGCGAGCCGATTACAGTTGAATCCTTTTTTTTCCAGAAAAGGCTTTTAAGCCGGATCAACTGAGCGAGTGGAGAGCCTCTAAGGTTGGGAAGGTGGGATTAGCACCAGCGGGGCTGGCCCGCTGGGGACCCCGCCCTTGCCCCATTGGGTGGTTAACATTCAAGCTGAGAGCATTGAAGAGTGCCGAACGAACCCAGCTTAATCAGAAAGTTTGTCGGACAATTCTGAAATCTCGGGAGATTTAGAGCTTGCCCAGAGCGCTATCAATCGCACAACAAATCGAGAAACTACGGGAAGAGATTCGGCGTCATGAGGAGCTCTATTATGTACTTGATAATCCTGAGATCTCAGACGCTGAATACGACGCACTGATCGAGAAGCTTCAGAAGCTCGAGCAAAAGCATCCCGAGTATGTAACGCCTGACAGTCCCACCCAACGCGTTGGCGGCAGACCGGCCGATGGATTTGCCGAAGTGGTCCATCGCCAGCCTATGCTTTCGCTCGACAATAGCTACAACATTGATGAGTTGCGCGCATTTGACCAGCGCTGCCGGCGGCTGGCCGATGGACGGTCTCTCGAATACGTGGCCGAGCTCAAGATCGATGGCCTGTCCATCGCGCTTCACTACGAGAACCAGATTCTCGTGCGCGGCGTGACGCGCGGCGACGGACGCATTGGCGAGGATGTGACGCAAAACGCCCGAACTATTCGCAGCGTTCCGCTCAAGTTACGCACGAAGGAAAAATCCATCAGCGGTGAAGTCGAAGTGCGAGGCGAAGTCTTCATTCCGCGAAAGGTGTTTGAACGAATTAACGCTGAGCGCGAAGCGCAGGATGAGCCGCGCTTCGCCAATCCGCGCAACGCGGCCGCGGGCACCATCAGGCAACTGGATTCGAAGATTGTCGCTTCCCGCAAGCTGGACATGTTTGCCTACGATTTGCTCGCCGGCGATCGCAAGCCCTTTGCGACCCACTGGGAAGCACTCAACTGGCTGGAGAAAGCAGGACTGCGAGTGAGCCCCGAACGCGCCCTTTGCAGCTCGATTGATGCAGTGATTGAGTTTGCCAACCGGATGGAGGCGCGGCGCGATGATCTGGACTACGAGATCGACGGGCTTGTCGTGAAGGTTAACTCAACGGCGCTCCAGGATGAGTTTGGCACCACGAATAAGGCGCCGCGCTGGGCCATCGCTTACAAATATGCCGCGCGCCAGGCTACGACGAAGGTGAACGGCATCGTTGTTCAAGTCGGCAGAACCGGAGCGTTAACGCCTGTGGCCAACCTTGACCCGGTGAGCCTGGCGGGAACTACCGTCTCACGCGCAACCCTTCATAATGCGGATGAGGTCAAGCGTCTGGGCATCCGCATTGGCGATTGGGTATTGATTGAAAAAGGCGGCGATGTTATTCCCAAGGTGCTGAAAGTTATCGAGTCGAAGCGCACCGGGGAAGAGAAACCTTTTCGCATGCCGAAGAAGTGTCCGGTGTGCGGTGGTGAAATATCGCGGCCCGAAGGCGAGGTAGTTTCGCGCTGCGTAGCTGCTGACTGCCCGGCACAACTCGAAGGCCGGCTATTACATTTTGCCTCGCGGCGCGCGATGCGTATCGAAGGTTTAGGCGAATCGCTGGTCCATCAATTTGTCGAAAGCGGCAAGATCCGTGACGCCGGCGATCTTTACAGTTTGACTCTCGACGACATAGCGAGCCTGGAGCGAATGGCAACGAAGTCTGCGTCAAACCTGCTGGCGCAGATCGAGGCCAGCAAGCAACGGGATCTTTCAAATCTGATTTACGGCCTGGGACTGCGCCACGTAGGCGACCACACTGCAACAACGCTCGCCAGGCAATTCGGATCGCTCGAGGCCTTGAGCAAGGCGACGGTCCAGGAACTCGACGATGTGCCCGAGATTGGCCTGACTGTGGCGCAAAGCGTTCGTGATTGGTTTGATGACGAGGGCAATATCGAGTTGTGCAAGCGTTTGGAAGCTGCGGGCGTCCGCACTAAGATGGACAAACCGAGCGGACCCGCGAACGACACGTTTGCCGGCAAACTTTTTGTGTTGACGGGCACACTCGCAGCCTTTACGCGCGATGAAGCACGTGCGGCCATCGAGGCCCGCGGCGGACGCGTTACTTCCTCCATAAGTAAGAAGACCGACTACCTGGTGGCTGGGGAGGAAGCGGGATCTAAACTGGATAAGGCGACGGAGCTCGGGGTTAAGGTAGTTGACGAGGAAGCTTTCAAGAAGATGTTGTAGGCTGTTCGACAAACTTCCGGTTGTCGCGTCCAGAGTGGACAGATCCTCAAGTTAACGACAAACTGAAGTTTGTCGGACATTACCCAGGAGATCATATGGCACAGGCGCAAAATAACGGCGAAAAACTCGAGCTTCTTTACACGCTCTTCTGCGACGACGTTCGCCTTGAGGCGGGCAACAAGCTTTCCTTTATGGGCGTGTTTCAAAACATCATGGTGCAGCAATTGCCTATTTCGCTGATCAAGTTTGCCGTGGTCAATCATTGGCGCGGCGAAGGCAAGCACCTCTCTGAAGTGAGGATTCTCACGCCGGATCGCCAGCATCCTATTGTTGTTTCACAGCCCACCAGTTTCGAAATCACGCCCGGCGGTTTCGCCGATAACATCAGTTTCTTTGTTAACGTGACTTTTCCCGCGGCCGGGCACTACTGGGTGCAGACGCTCATCAACTCAAATCTTTTCGACGAGCAACAACTTACCGTCTCGGATGGACGTGAGGCGCTGACCGATGATTCTTCCCAGGCGGTTAACTAAATCAATGTTTCTGCAACAGTTTGCGTTACGACGCAATAGTCCAGCTCACGCGTTTGTGCCCCTGGTCTTACGCTGAGATCAATACTTAATCCCGTAGAGCTTAATCTTGGAGTGCAATGTTGTAGGGTTGAGGTGGAGTAACGTAGCAGCCCGGGTTTGATGTCCGCGTGTTTGCTTCAACGCGAGCTTAATGAGGTTTGTCTCAAACCGCTCCAGTTCGCGGTAGAAATCAATACCTTCCGCAATATCAAAAGCCCGCAACCTGTTGGATTGGTCGGCGAACTGTTTGTCACGGGCCAGCGCTTCAGCTTCTCTCAGCAGCGTGTCGGCGAGATCAATAAGGTTCTGTACGCGGTCGGCCCCAGGCCTCCCCGCTATTCTTAATTGCAGAGTGGCGCGCGCTGTAGACGATTTCTCCGCGCGACGGTTTTTGCCTGGCTCGATCGCGATAGCTCGTTCCGCCCTCATTTTCCCTCTTTGAGACCGTGCTCTGGATCTTGAAAAGAGGCCCGGCTGCGGTCTCAAGACGCTGGGCACGATATTACGGTGGCAACTTTCTCAGATACGCTTCAGAAGAGCTTTCGTTCCAAAACATTTTAGGCAAACGAAAAAGCGAGCCCGGCGGACTCGCTTTTCTTTACGATGCTGGTGCGGATGAGAGGACTTGAACCTCCACGATGTCGCCATCACAGGCTTCTGAGACCTGCGCGTCTGCCAGTTCCGCCACATCCGCATCTGTAAATTCATTATGCGAACGGGCTCAGACAGTGTCAAGAAAGCCTCATGTTAGATAGTGAGGTGAGTTTGATCTTTGAAAAGCAACTTTCGCTGGGAGCGCGCGGGCGCCCTCGCCCGCAAACGCGCCGCAGGCACGCAGTTTTCTCCGGAAGTTGTTTGGCGAATTTTTTTCGCTCTTCGCGCCCATTGCGGGCGAGGACACCCGCACTCCCAGTAAACCAGTTAATTAATGGTTTAGCCTAAGTTTCGAAACTGACCTTGGGCCGCGGAAACTGTTTACCGCGATGACGTCTTAATGATTATCGCTCACGCGCCGCCCGCGATTGCGCAGGAAGTTATTTCGAGCATCGCGATTTTGTCGATTACGAAATACGAGATTGTTATTGCCGAAACGACGATTGCGATGCCTCACGCGCGTGCCCAGGATATTGCTAAAACGATCGCTGCGCGGTCCACGCCCGTCCACGCGCCCTTCGCTGGCGTCATGGCAATTTACAAACTTGCCGCACTTCTTACCGTAATTTGGCCAGCTGGAGCGATTGGGCCAGTTAGTGCCGTTTCGCCCGATGCCGTTACTTCTCCCTCTTCCGTGACCTTGCCCGAGTGCTGTCGCCGGGATGGCCATCGCCAGCAGCAGCCCCAGGATAATGATACCCAAAAAGTTTTGCCGGTTCTTCGATTGCTTCATAAAAGTCTCCTCCGTGTTTCCCCCGGCCAAGACCACACTTCACTTCAGTTGTACTCCAGGAAGCCAGTGTAGCGTTGCGAGTTGCTGGATTTAGCAACAATCATCGTGCCACGCCGCGCTTCTGAGATTGGCATGCGGCTCGCCCGCTAATCTGCTAATGTTAATTACTAACATAACAGAAGAAGTGTCCTTATCTTACGGTTTGGTTCCATTTACGTTGCGAGCATGAACGAAGCAGCATTACGGACTTTAAGCGAACGATTCGCGAACGTTCGCAGCCGGATCGAGACAGTCGCGCGGCGCTACAATCGCTCACCTGAAGAGATAACTCTGGTGGCCATTAGCAAAACCCACCCCACGGAGATTTTGCGAGCGGCGCTCGACGCCGGCGTCACCGATCTTGGTGAAAACCGTGTGCAGGAAGCAGAGGAAAAAATAGCAGAGCTGGGGCGACAGGCTGCGCGATGGCATTTAGTCGGACACCTTCAGGCAAACAAGGCGCGGCGCGCCGTCACGCTTTTCGACTATATTCACTCGCTTGATTCGCCGTCCCTGGCGCAGCGCCTGGGGCGGCTCTGTGAGGAGGAAGGAAGAGAAGAGCTTCCAGTCCTGATTCAGATTGATTTCGCTGGTGAAAAAAATAAAACTGGTATCGACCCGCGCCAGCTACCGGCATTATTGAAAGCGACAGCAGCATGTAAGCGACTACGGTTGATCGGATTGATGACGTTGCCGCCTTACTTTGAAAACGCCGATTGTGCGCGTCCGTTTTTCAAAGCGCTCCGCGAGTTGCGCGACCAACTACAGCTCCAGGGCAGCTTCGGGGAGCGAACCGGTGAGTTGTCGATGGGCATGAGCCACGACTTTGAAATCGCGATTGAGGAAGGCGCGACGATGGTGCGCGTTGGCACCGCTATCTTCGGAGAGCGAAATCAGAATGGTTGAAAGTAAACCGACCTGTTAAGTTTGTCGGACCACTATTATGGCTATCCTCAGCAGAATTTACTGGTTTATTAATTGGGCGGTGATCGCCGCCATCGTGGCCATCATTGTGTTAGTGCTGCTGCGCTTAATTGCCAACAGCGCCAACCTGAACCCGTTTGGTTGGAGTTCCCTGACGATTCGACGTCTTACGGATCCTTTTATTGGTCCGGTTCGCCGGGCCCTCATAAGTTTTGGAGTAGATCCAAAGTACGCGCCGCTCGTCACCATTTTGTTGGCGGTTTTGCTGGGTTGGTTTGCGTTGCAGGTTGTTTCCAGCATCGCCAATACACTCGCGGGAATCATCGTTAGTCTTCAGCACTTTTCATTAGTGACCCTCGCCGGTTATGTACTTTATGGAATGATCGGGCTTTACACTTTGCTGGTTTTCATTCGCGTAATCTTTTCCTGGGTCATGGTTAGCTATTCGCACCGGGTCATGCGATTTTTGGTCAACGCAACTGAACCTTTACTTGGTCCGTTACGCCGAATGATCCCGCCCGTCGGAACGTTTGATATCTCGCCGATCATCGCTTTCGTCATACTGTGGCTGTTCCAGGCTGCTATCGCAGGCACGCTTCTGCACGGCCAGCCCTTGCAGTTTTTTGGATGACACGCAATAAGTTAACTGTCGAATGTCCAGGATTCACTGCGCAGTTAACCCATGATTGAGTTTTCCGAAAACAAGGGAAGGTTGCTGTTCAAGGTTCAAGTGGTTCCTCGCGCTTCGCGCAGCGAAATCGCCGGTGAGCACAACGGCACGTTACGAGTCAGAATTGCCGCGCCGCCCGTCGCTGGCGCTGCCAACGCAGAGCTCGTGCGGATTCTGGCGCGGGCTTTCAAGGTTTCTCGTAATGCGGTTGAGATTACTGCCGGTCAAACTTCCAAACTTAAGCAGGTCGCCGTAAAGGGCGTCACGCCAGAAACCTTACTGGCGCTCGGTTGCGTAAAGTAAAAGTTAGTTTGACAGCAAGACTGAGGCAGTGGAATATTGCGGTAACACTACAAACCGCGGTCGGTCTCGTTGGCCGATTTTTGTAACGCCGGTTCCGGCACTCGATCGATAGACCACCTCGGAAGACGGAATGAAAGCTGGCAAAATCTCGCACTACCGTATTTTGGAGAAGCTCGGCGCGGGCGGAATGGGCGAAGTGTACCTTGCCGAAGACATGAAGCTGGGACGGAAAGTTGCACTAAAAATTCTCAGCCAGGAGTTTACGACAAACAGAGACCGGCTGAACCGTTTCGAACAGGAAGCCTGCGCGGCTTCAGCTCTCAACCATCCAAACATTCTCACGATCCATGAAGTAGGCGACGCCGACGGCGCCCACTTTATCGCCACCGAGTACATCGACGGGAAAACTCTGCGCAGGCATATGGCGGGTTCGCCACTCGAGGTGCGCGAAATTCTCGATATCTCAGTCCAGGTCGCCAGCGCTCTCGAAGAAGCGCACGCCGCCCGTATCGTTCACCGGGACATCAAACCCGAGAACGTAATGATACGGCGGAATGGCTATGTTAAGGTCCTCGATTTCGGTCTTGCCAAACTTACTGAATCTTCCACTGACAGAAGTCTGTCTGACGCGGAAGCTTCGACTAAAGTTTTAGTGCAAACCGACGCCGGTGTGGTGATGGGCACGTCACACTATATGTCGCCGGAGCAAACTCGCGGTAAGGCCGTCGACGCGCGCAGCGATATTTGGAGCCTGGGCGTGATGATGTATGAAATGGTTGCAGGCAGGCCTCCGTTTGACGGCGAAACCTCGACTGATGTCATCGTCGCAATAACTCAGAAAGAAGCGCCGCCGCTCGCGCGCTTTGCTCCGGACGTTCCTGCGGAACTCGATTGGATCATTACGAAAGCACTGCGCAAAGATAGAGATGAACGCTACCAGACAACAAAAGAACTGTTGACTGACTTGCGACGGCTCAAGCAAAAGCTTGAGTTTGAGGCTGAGTTGGAGCGTTCAGTTGCGCCCGATAGCGCCACCGTATCGGCGATCTCCGCGGCGCCAGCCGTCACCACCGTCTCCGGTCGCGTCGCGGCGACCGCGGAAGGAACCACAACGCACGCGCTCTCCAGCGCCGAATACATCGTCAGCGAAATCAAAAGACATAGGATGGGCGCGAGTTTAATTGCCGGGGCATTTGTCTTAGCGGTGGCCGCGCTAATCTTTTTTTACATTAATCGCGCGCAGGCTCTCACCGACAAGGACACGATCTTGTTGGCAGACTTTATTAACACCACCGGTGAAAACGTTTTTGACGGTACTCTCAAACAGGCACTGGCAGTGCAACTCGGTCAAACACCTTTCTTGAACATCTTCCCCGAGGAACGAGTCAGGGAAACACTGCGGTTCATGAGCCATTCGCCTGATGATCGCATCACCAGGGACATTGGCCGGGAGATCTGCCAAAGGCAGGGAATAAATGCAATGCTCATCGGCTCGATCGCTAGCCTCGGCAGTCATTACGTCATCACCCTCGAAGCTCTCAACGCGCACACTGGCGACCCGATTGCGCGCGAACAGGTTGAAGCAGAAAGTAAAGAGAAGGTTCTTTCGTCGTTAGGGACGGCTGCTTCAAATCTGCGGCAAAAGCTAGGTGAGTCACTCAACTCGATAAAGAAATACGATGTGGCCATTGAGCAAGCCACTACGTCGTCGCTCGAGGCGCTAAAAGCCTATGCGACCGGAAACCAACTGCGAGCACAAGGCCATGGTCTCGAGGCAACTGAATATTACAAGAACGCAATCCAGATCGATCCTAACTTTGCAATGGCCTACGCCAGGCTGGCCGTTTACTATGGCAACACCTCTCAACCTGATCTCGCCCAGGAATATGCTGAGAAGGCTTTCGCTTTGCGCGACCGAGTGAGCGAACATGAGAAGTTTTACATTTCGGAAAAATACTACAACTACGTAACTGGAGAACGCGACAAAGCAATTGAAGTATTGCAAGCCTGGGCAAAGGAATACCCTAACGACTACATACCGCATAACAATTTAGGCGTGAATCTCACGTTGCTCGGCAGGTACGACGAGGTTCTGAAGGAAACCAGTGAAGCTGTCAGGCTCGACCCCAGAAATGTAAGCACCAGAGGAAACCTGATCGATACATTCATTCATCTAGAGCGTTACGACGAAGCACAGCAGCTTCTTGAGCAAGCGCTTCAGCAGAATCCCGATGCTGACGAATTCCATTTCTACGCCTACCGGCTGGCCTTCGTACGTAACGATCAAGAGACGTTGAAGAAAGAGATCGATTGGATGAGCAAGCAACCCCATCAGGGCGACTTCCTCGATCTTCAGGGAGGCACAGCTGCCTTCCAGGGCCAGCTAAAGAAAGCGATTGATTTCATGAGGCGCTCCGCTGATTCGATGAAAGCTGAGGGTCGTACCGAGAACGCCTCCCAGGAGATGCTGGCCATCGCCCAAGTGCAGGCCATCGCTGGTTACTGCCAACAAATAGGGTCGAACATTACAGCAGGTCTGGTATTGGCGCGAGGGAGGTTTTCATTGGGGAGTGCGGCAGTCGCGCTGGCTGCTTGTGGTCAAGCAGCTCAATCGCAGCCACTTATTGAGGAATTGCAGAAGCGTTTCCCGAAAGATACGCCTAGTAACTCTGTCCTGGTGCCAGGAGTGCGTGCGTCGCTCGAGAATAGTCGCGGAAACTTTTCACAGTCGATTCAATTGCTGGAGCAAGCGCGCCGTTTCGAGCCAGGGCCGATCAGCGGCCTTTGGACGATGTACCTTCGTGGACAAGCCTATCTAGGTATGAGGTCCGGAGAACAAGCCGCCGCGGAGTTTCAGAAAATTTTGGCACATCGCGGAGTGGAACCATCCTCGATATTTTATCCTTTGGCTCAACTAGGATTAGGGCGCGCTGCTGCCATCAGCGGAGACAGCGGTAAAGCACGCAAGGCATATCAGGACTTCTTCGCGCTCTGGAAGATTGCCGACCCGGATCTGCCGGTTCTGCTTGAAGCAAAAAAGGAATACGAGCAGTTGAAGTAGCGCCGGCAATAAACGATTAGCCACAAGATCAACGCGGATCACGCGGATCAGAGAAAACAACTGACATTACGTTTTCTTATCGGCTCCAATCTGTGTTAATCCGCGGCTAACTCCTGTGGTATATTTCCCAGCCTGCAAATCTACACAGTTAGATTCCACAAGGATCGAAGGAAATGTCCGGACACTCAAAGTGGCATAGTATTAAGCACAAAAAAGGCGCGCTCGATGCCAAGCGCGGCAAATTGTTTACAAAGTTCATTAAGGAAATTACCGTTGCCGCACGCTCGGGCGGTGGCGATCCTGACGGCAACGCACGCCTCCGTAAAGCCATCCTCGACGCCAAAGCCGGCAACATGCCCAACGAAACAATCGAACGCGCGGTGCGTCGCGGCACCGGCGAAGAAGAGGGCGTGAACTACGAAGAAATCACCTACGAAGGATATGGGCCGGGCGGTGTGGCCCTGATGATCGAATCGGTGACGGATAATCGCAACCGCACCGTGGCGGAGATTCGCCACATCTTTTCCAAGAATGGCGGAAACCTGGCTGCCGCCGGCGCAGTGGCCTGGATGTTTGAGAAGAAGGGTTACGTGGTAGTCCCCAAGAGTGCAAAGCCTGAAGACGAGTTGTTTGAAATTGTCACTGACGCAGGCGCCGAAGATCTCCGCGACGATGAAGAGAATTTTGAAATCATCACTGCGCCGGTCGACTTCGATCGCGTGCTTGAGGCCATCAAGAAGTCGGGCGTCGAACCACAGGTGGCTGAGGTCGAGATGGTCGCTAAGGAATACAAGAAGCTGGAGGGAGCAGAGGCCAAACAGATGTTGAAGCTAATGGAAGCCCTCGAAGACCACGACGACGTGCAAAAGGTTTCCGCCAACTTCGACATCAGTGAAGCCGACATGGCGGCGGCGTAAACGAAATGAGGAGTAATGAGTGATGAGTAATAAGTGATATAAGTGATGAGTAATGAGTGATGAGTGATGAGTAATGAGTAATGAGTGATGAGTAATGAGTGATGCGTAATGAG